>JBIKUN010000143.1:0-10859 GCA_044347565.1 Vicinamibacterales bacterium
CGCTCGTCGAGTTCAAGACCGGCGCGCCGCGTGACGCGGATACGCGGCAATTGCAGGCGTACGTGGACGGCGTGCGCCGTCTGCTGCCCAAAACGGCGCTAGACGGGCGGATTATCCGCCTCGATTCATGACTTTTCTTTCTTGTGCCTGCCGGAAGCTTTTCACTAGACTATGACCAGCGTGCGCCCGCCTCCGGGCCCGCGAGAGGAGCAAGGGCGTGGCGTTGACGTGTCCGAATTGCGGCAATGACCAGAACTTCCAGGTCAAGACGCTGCAGATGCATGTGGTGAAGCTCGATGACAGCCGGGTCGAGGTCACCGATGAGTCGCGTCCCGCCGTGTTCGAGGTGCTGTGCGACGAATGCGAAACCGAGCTGAGCCTCGATGACGCCGACGACGCCCTGCGCCGCGAAGTGATGCTGACGGTCGGCGCGCGCTAGCGCGTCCGGCGTCCGGGTTCGACCAGAGGGGCCGCGGGGCCCCTTTTTGCTGCGCGCGACCTGCCGTGGCGGCGCTACTCCTCGTCGAGCTCGCGGTCCGCTTCCTCGAAGTAATCGCACTCAGGGCAGATCCATTCGCGGATCGGCGTACGCAGCACCTGCGACGACCCGGGGACATAGCGGATTTCCTCGCGGAGACTGAGCCGCATGTTCTCGCCGCACTGCGGACATTCCTTCTGCATGGTTCGGCAATCCTCGCGGCCGCCCCGCGCGGCGCGCTCATCCTATCGGCGTTGTCTTGACAACGCCGCACCCCGCTCCTATCGTACGAGGCTCGCGGGCCCACGGGCCCGCGTTTCTGTGATGCCCCGCTACTGGAGCGTCGACGAAGCCTGGACGGCTACCGATCACTCGCCTGAACTCGAGCGCGAGATCGGGCGGTCTCTGTCCGACGAGGTCGCCATCGACTTTCCCTCGATGCGCGGGCCCATCGGCCGCATGCGCGCCGGTTTCGGCGACACCGTGGAGGCCGAGCCGATGGTGGCGCTCGTGCAGCTCTCGGCGCGCCAGGCGGGCACCGGCGTGAAGGTGCCGATCGACGTGCCGCTCGCGCGCGCCTGCACCGGCTGCGGCGGACGCGGCGAGACGTGGAATGCCGCGTGTGACCCGTGTGAAGGCACCGGGTCCTCCATCGAACGGTACCCGCTCACCCTCACCGTACCGGCCGGCGTCGTCGACGGCGCTCGCTTCGCCTTCAGCGTGGCCCACCCGCGCGGCCACCGCGCGCACGTCGAAGTGCGCGTCGCCGTGTTGTGATCCGCCACATCGACTTCCTCGCCCAGCTCTACCGCGTGTGGGGCGCCGTGTTCGCGATCGTCGGCGCCGCGGCGTTGGCGCTCACGGCCGGGGCGGCGGCCATTGCGCGCGTGTCAGGGCCGGTTGCGACCGGGTCGGACGTGGCCGCAGGGGTGACCGCCGTGGCGATGGGCACGCTCGCCGTTGTGGCGCTCATCTGGGCTGGGCTGCACACGTGGGTGGGCCGGGCGCTTGCCGGGTATGGCCCGCGCGCGCGGCTCCTCGCGCTCGGGCTTGCGATTGGCAACCTCCCGCTGCTGCCGTTCGGCACGGCGCTTGGCGGTTACGCGCTCTGGGTGCTGCTGCACAACGAAGGCCGGCAGGTGTTCCTGCCGCACCCGCCGCCAGCGCCGCCCGCGACCGGCGCCTGACGCGTCTACGCGCCCACGGGTGGCGGGTCGAGCGTGCCGAGCGGGGTCCACGGGCCGCACCGCAGCACGCGCCTGCCGGCCATCCAGCCGCCGCGCACGAGTCCGTAGCGCCGGATCACGGCTTCGCCGTAGTGGCTGCACGTCGGATCGAAGCGACAGGTGACGCCGCCGGCGGCGAAGAGCCGTGACGCCGTGGCCTGATAGGCATGGATGCCGGCCACGGCGACACGCGCGCCGATCTGATGCTCGGGCGCGCGGGCGAGATCGGCGGCGATGGCGGCCACCAGCACGACGAGCCCCACCCACGCGGTGCGGCGCATGGCTACAGGCGGTCGGTGTACTGCGACACGCCGGGAATGATGAGGCGTCCGCCGTTGAGGCCCTTGACGATCGCCAGGATGTGCACAGCGATGATGGCCAGGCCCACCGGGAAGGTCAGCAGCGCGAACAGGCAGCCGAGGATCGTGCCGAGGATCGCCTGCACGATGTACATCGCGATCCAGAGGAACAGCTCGGCCAGCATCAGGACGACGCCGTGTTTCGCGTGCCACTGAACCTCGGCGTCGTCCTTCTCCACGAGCAGCGGCACGAGCGACAGCAGCCACAGGTAGGACAACACGATCATCACGCCGCGGTTGCTCGACGGGGCGCCGGCGGGCAGTGGCGGCGGAGTGGTAGCGTCTGCCATCGTAGGGTCTCCTTTGGGCGGGCGGGAGTGACCGGCCGGAGTGGAGTCTTACATAAAGCCTGGGCCGCCGCTACCGCGGAAGCGGTGGAGTAAGCTTGATCGGATGCCCCGGAGGATTTGGTGATGTCAGACGGATTGCAGCCGGCCGCGGTGCTCGAGGCCCTGAAGCGTGTGGTCGATCCCGAGTTCGGGAAGGATCTCGTGGCGCTCGGCATGGCGAAGCAGGTGACGGTGGCCGACGGCCGCGTGGCCTTCACGCTCGAACTGCCCACCCCGGCCCATCCGCTGCGCCAGCGTCTGCGCGAGGAAGCCGAGGCCGCCGTGGCCGCGTTGCCCGGCGTGCGCGGCGTCGACATCACCGTGACCGCGAACGTGAAGGCGGTCACCAAGCCCGAACACGGCAGCACACCCCTGCCCACGGTGAAGAACATCATCGCGGTGGGCGCCGGCAAGGGCGGCGTCGGCAAGACCACGGTGTCGGTGAACATGGCGCTCGCGCTCTCGCAGATGGGCGCGAAGGTGGGCATCCTCGACGGCGACGTCTACGGGCCGAATGTGCCGCTCATGTTCGGCATCTCGACCGAACTCGGCACCGACGGCGCCAAGATCATCCCGGCCGAGAAGTTCGGCGTGCAGATCGTCTCGATGGCGTTCCTCGCCAAGGACGATCAGGCGCTCATCTGGCGCGGGCCGATGCTGCACAGCGCCATCCGGCAGTTCTTCACCGAAGTGGCGTGGAAGGACCTCGACTATCTCATCATCGACATGCCGCCGGGCACCGGCGACGTCGCGCTCTCGCTCAGCCAGACGGTGAAGGTGGCCGGCGCCGTCGTGGTCACGACGCCGCAGGTGGTCTCGCTCGCCGACACCCGGCGCGCCGTGAAGATGTACGAGAAGCTCACGATTCCCACGCTCGGCCTGGTCGAGAACATGAGCTACTACGCCTGCCCGAACTGCCACATCGAGAGTGACATCTTCGGCCACGGCGGCGGTGAGTCGCTCGCGAAGGAGATGGCCGTGGCGTTCCTCGGCCGCCTGCCCGTGTATCCGCCGATCCGCGTCGGCGGCGATCGCGGCATTCCACTCGTCATCGGCGACCCGCAGTCGGCGGCGGCCCGTGGCATCTTCGAGCTCGCCGAACGCGTGGCGATCCGCGCGGCCGTGGCGGCGCACGAGAACGCCCTCAAGCACAAGGGCAAGATCCCGCTGATTCAGGTCAAGTAAGGCGAGCGCGCAGCCGTCCCATCGCCAGCGTACCGAAGACGGGGCCGAGGGCGAGCAGCGTGCACGCCCACTGCCAGCCGGCCACCGCCGCCAGGCGCGGCAGCGCGTCGATCGTCACCATTGTCAGCAGGAAGCCGAGCGACGTCTGCAGGGTGAGTGCCGTGCCCACGGCATCGGCCGGGGCGTGTTCGCTCACGAGCGCCGAGAACTGCGGCGAGTCGGCCACCACGCTGAAGCCCCACACGGCGACGAGCAGCACGAGCCACGCCGGGTGGCGTCCGTAGGCGAGCGCCGTGCCAAGCGCACACGCGGCCGACACCACCATCGAGACGCGGGCGATCCGCGCGCGACCCACCACGTCGGCGAGCCGGCCCGCCAGCACGCAGCCGACGGCACCGGTGCCGATGGCGATGAAGGCCACGAGCGCGGCCGGGCGCGTCACGTCGCGCATGCCGCTCGCGGCGAGACTGGCGGCCGCGAAGGCCCCCACCCACGCCCACATCGCGTAGAGCTCCCACATATGACCCAGGTAGCCGAGCGTCACGAGGCGCACCTCGCGCACCGCCGCAATGCGGCGGATGGCGCCGAGGTCGAACCGTGCAGCGGTCACGGCGAGCGGCCCGTCGCGCACCACGCCGAGGGCCACGGCGGCGCCGGCGAGCGCGAGCGTCGACGTGAAGCTCATCGAGGTGCGCCAGTCGCCACCGAAGAGCGCGGTGAGCAGATGCGGCGTGGCTTTGCCGATCGTGAGCGCGCCGACGAGCACGCCGAGGGCGGCGCCGCGATGGCGGCGGAACCAGCCGGCCACGAGCTTCATGGCCGGCGGATAGACCCAGGCGAGGGCCGCGCCGGTCAGCACGCGTGTGGCGATGAGCGTGAGCGGCGAGACGGCGAGCAGCGCCGCGGTGTTGGCGAACGCGGCGGCGATGCAGCCGGCGCCCATCAGCCGCTTCGCCGGGAAGACGTCCGCGAGGTTGGCGACGGCCGTGACGAGTGTGCCCACGACGAAGCCGCCCTGCACCGCCATCGTCAGCCACGCGGCTTCGGCGGGCGACAGGCGGAACGCGTCCACGAGCGACGGTGTGACCGCGGTGGCGGAGAACCACAGCGACATGCTGAGCAGTTCGGCGGCCGCGAGCCAGCCGAGCATGCGCCATGCGGGCGCGGCATCCACCGCGGAGGTGTCGGTGGCGGGGGCGGTCGGCTCCATCGTCGGCAGGTACCGTACTTCATCCTGTCGCGGGCAGTATGCTGAGACCGGCGGTACCTGATCATGCATGTGGAGCGACATCGCACGGCGCACGTCGGCTGGCTGCGCGCCGCCGTGCTCGGCGCCAACGACGGCCTCATCTCGACGAGCAGTCTCGTCGTCGGCGTCGCCGCGGCCTCAGGTGTCGATCACGCGGCGGTGCTGCTCACGGCGTCGGCGGGACTCGTGGCCGGTGCGCTCTCGATGGCCGCCGGCGAATACGTGTCGGTCAGCTCGCAGGCCGATACGGAGAGCGCCGACTTCGAGCGCGAGCGGCGCGAACTCGAGGAGAGCCCCGCGCTCGAACACGCGGAACTGGCCGGCATCTACCGCGCGCGCGGCCTGAGCGCCGCGCTGGCCGAGCAGGTGGCCACCGAACTCACCGCGCACGATGCGCTCGGCGCCCATGCGCGCGACGAACTCGGCATGACCGACCTGTCGAAGGCACGGCCGCTGCAGGCGGCGCTCACATCCGCCGCGGCGTTCGCGCTCGGCGCCGCGCTGCCGGTGCTCGTCACGATGTTCGTGCCGGTGCCGCGCATCAGCCTCGTGGTGGCGGGCTCGACACTGCTCCTGCTGGCGGCGCTCGGCGCCTTCGCCGCCCAGCTCGGCGGTGCGCCGATACTCCGCGGCGCCGCGCGCGTCACGTTCTGGGGCGCGGTGGCGATGGCGTCGACGGCGCTCGTCGGCCGGCTCTTCGGTGCGGTGGTGTGATTGCGCGCGCGGCGGCACACACGGCGATGCGTCGTGACCTGACGCGCGCCTTCACGATACGATGGCGGTTTGGCGCCTGACGCGATGGACATTCCCTACACCAGACACACGCTTGCCAACGGGCTCGACGTCATCGTGCACGAAGACCGCCACATCCCGATGGCGGCCGTGAGCGTGTGGTACCACGTGGGCTCGCGCCACGAACAACCCGGACGCACCGGCTTCGCGCACCTCTTCGAGCACCTGATGTTCAAGGGCTCGGCCCATCATCCGGCCGGCTATTTCGAAGCCCTGCAGGAAGCCGGCGGCCTCGTGAACGGCTCGACCAACACCGACCGCACCAACTACTGGGAAGTGGTGCCGTCGCAGTCGCTCGAACTGGCGCTGTGGATGGAGTCGGACCGCATGGGGCACTTGCTGCCGGCCCTGAGCGAGGAGAAGTTCACGACCGAACGCGAGGTCGTGCTGAACGAGCGGCGGCAGAACTACGAGAACCGGCCCTACGGCCTGTCGAGCGTGGCGCTCGCCGAGGCTCTCTTTGCCCCGGATCATCCGTATTCGTGGGTCACGATCGGCGCGCCGGCCGACCTCGTGGCCTCGAGCGTTGACGATGCGCGGCAGTTCTTCCGCACGTTCTACCATCCGTCGAACGCCTCGATTGCGATTGCCGGCGATGTCGACACCGAGGCCACGCTGGCCCTCGTCGAGCGTTATTTCGGCGAGATTCCGGCCGGCCCGGCCGTGGTGCACCCGCAGCGCGACGCGCGGCTTTCGGCGCCGGCCCGGCTCGTGCTCGAAGACCGCGTGGAACTGCCGCGCCTGTCGCTCGCCTGGCACACACCGGCGATGTTCCACGACGACGACGCCGCGATGGACATCGCCGCCGACGTGCTCTCGAACGGCAAGACGTCGCGCCTCTACCGGGCGCTCGTCTACGACACGCGCCTTGCGGCCGATGTGTCGGCCCTGCAGGCCTCGCGCGAGATGTCGAGCGTATTCCACGTCTCGGCCACTGCGGCGCCCGGGCAGTCGCTTGCCGCCATCAATGCGGTGGTCGAGCGCACCCTCGAGGATCTCGCAGCGACCGGCCCGACGACCGACGAACTCGAACGCGCCACCGCGCGGGCCGAAGCGCAGTTCGTCTACCGCGTGCAGACGATCGGCGGCTTCGGCGGGAAGTCCGATCAGTTGAACGTCTACAACGTCTTCACCGGATCGCCCGGATTCATCCACGCCGATCGCGCGCGCTACGCGCGCGCCACGGCCAGTTCGGTGGCGGCCGCCGTGCGGCGCTGGCTGCGCGAGGCGCCCGGTGTCGCGCTGAGCGTCGTGCCGCGCGGGCAGGCCACGCTTGCTCTGGCGGGCGCCGTGCCGGTATCTCCCGCATGAGCCGCGTCGATCGCTCGAAGCTGCCGGCCCCAGGTGCGGCGCGGCTGTTCCATTTCCCGACCATCGAGCGCGCGACGCTCTCCGGCGGGCTCGACGTGCGTGTCATCACGCAGCGCACGGCGCCGATCGTGTCGCTCACGGCACTCGTGCGCGGCGGCTCGTCGGCCGATCCGGCCAATCGCCCGGGGCTGGCGGCCTTCACGGCCGATCTGCTCGACGACGGCGCCGGCACGCTCGATGGCCCGGGCCTGGCCGACGTGCTGGCGCGCATCGGCGCCGAGGCCGACATCGAAGTGTGGCCGGATGCCACCGTGGTCACCATCACGACGCTCGCGCGCCACGTGTCGCGGGCGGCGGCGCTGCTCGCCGACCTCGTGATGCGGCCGCGGCTGGCCGCCGAGGACATCGAGCGCGTGCGCGGGCTGCGCCTCGACCGGCTGCGACAGATGCGCGCGCAGGCGGCCAGCCTTGCCGATCGCGCGCTCACGCGCGCCATCTTCGGGCGGCACCCGTACGGGCACCCCGGCATCGGCAATCCCGATGCGGTGCGCGTGACCACGGTGGACGACATCCGCGGCTTCCACGCGCACGGCTATCAGGCGCGCGCGACGACGCTCGTCGTCGCCGGCGACCTCGACACCGCGGAAGGTATCGCCCTCGCGGAAACGGCCTTCGGCACCTGGGCGCCAGGCCCGATGAACGGCGCCGGCCCGCGCGTGGTGGCGGCGCCCGAGGGGCGCGGCCGCGTGCTCGTCGTGGCCCGGCCCGGCGCGTCGCAATCCGAACTGCGCGTGGGGCAGGTGTCGGCGGCGCGCAACACGCCCGACTACCACGCGCTCATTCTCTGGAATGCGGTGCTCGGCGGCCAGTTCGTGAGCCGGCTGAACCTGAACCTGCGTCAGGAAAAGGGCTACACCTACGGCGTGCGCTCCGGCTTCGACTTCCGCCGCGATCGCGGGCCCTTCAGCATCCACACGAGCGTGCAGACGACGGCCACGGCGGATGCGACACGCGAGATCCTGCGCGAGGTGCGCGACCTGCAGTCCACGCGTCCCGTCACGCCCGACGAACTGGCGCGTGCGAAAGCGGCCGTGGGCCTCGGCTACCCGCGCGGCTTCGAAACCGCGCAGCAGGTGGCGCGTGCCGTCGCGCAGATGAGCCTGCACGACATCGGTCCGGATCACTTCGAGCAGTTCGTGCCGCGGCTGAACGCGGTGACCCTCGATGATGTGGAGGCGGCCGCGGCGCGGCACGTACGTCCCGACCGGCTGACCGCCGTGGTCGTCGGCGATCCGGCCACGGTTGAGCCGCAGCTCACCGCGCATGGCCTGGCGTACGAGATCGCGGAGGGGGAGCTGGTCTGAGATGCGCGCGGCGCGTTTTCGTGCCCATGGCGGTCCCGACGTTCTGCGCTACGAAGAAGCGCCCGATCCTGCGGCCGCCCCCGGTCAGGTCGTGGTGCGTGTGCGTGCCTGCGCGCTGAACCACCTCGATCTCTACCAGCGGCGCGGCCTCGAGCGCGTCACGATCCCGTTCCCGCACATCTCCGGCGCCGACGTCTCCGGTGAGGTCGTGGACGCGCCGGGCGGCGAGTTCGCCGCCGGCACACGCGTGCTGTTACAGCCGGGACTCTCGTGCGGCCGCTGCGCCGCGTGCCTCAGCGGCCTCGACAACATGTGCGCGCGCTACGACGTGCTCGGCTACCAGAGTGACGGCGGTTATGCCGAACTCGTGTGCGTGCCGGCCGTGAACGTCGTGCCGATTCCCGACCGCATCTCGTTCGTGGACGCCGCAGCCTTCCCGCTGACGTTCCTCACTGCGTGGCACATGCTCGTCGGGCGCGCCAAGGTCACGGCGGGGGAGACGGTGCTCGTGCTGGCCGGCGCGAGCGGTGTCGGGCAGGCGGCGATCCAGCTCGCGAAGCTCTTCGGCGCCCGCGTCATCGCCACGGCGGGCAGCGACGCCAAACGCGCGCGGGCCAGTGAGCTGGGGGCTGACGAGGTCATCGACCACTACGGCGCCGACATCGCCGCCGAGGCGCGGCGTCTCACCGGCAAACGCGGCGTGGACGTCGTGGTCGAACACGTCGGCCAGGCCACCTGGGCGAAGAGCGTGCGGGCGCTGGCGCCGGGCGGGCGGCTCGTGACCTGCGGCAACACCACCGGCTGGGACGCCGCCATCGACCTGCGCTTCCTGTTCTCGCGTCAGCTCAGTCTGCTCGGCTCCTACATGGGCACCAAGGGCGAATTGCTGCAGGCGGCGCCGCTCTTCTTCGCCGGGCGGCTGCGTCCGCTCGTGGACGCGGTGCTGCCGCTGGCCGCCGCCGCCGACGCGCACCGCCGCCTCGAAGCGGGCGACGTGGTGGGCAAGCTCGTGCTCACGCCCTGAACAAACGGGGGCCGTTTCCCGTCTGATCCACAGTCCGGGGTGTATCATGCGCCCTTGGACAGCGCCATGTCCGACCCCGACCATCGTTCGAATCGTTTTCGTCGTGCCAGCGTCAGCCTGGCCGGGGTGGTGGGGCTCGTTGCGGTGATTGTGGCATCCGCCACGATCTGGCTCGTTCTCACGGATCCGGTCACGGTGGCCGAAGCCGTGGATAGTGGCGAGTACGCGCCGCTCGTGGAAGAACTGGCCGACGTGATCTACAAGGCCCTCGTCGGCCTCATGGGCTATCTGTAGCGGGCGTTACGCCCCTGTTATCTTCACGCGAGCGCGCGTTCCACGGACAGTCCGACCTCCAGCAGGCCGGAGGTGTGTCCGCTCGCGCCGGCGAGCTGGAGCCCCACCGGCAGGCCGGAGGTCCGCGTGCGCCCGCAGGGGATGGTGAGCGCCGGCTGACGGCCCACATTGAAAGGCTGCGTCAGGCGCAACATCGCGTTGCGCACGGGCTCGGTCTGCCCGTGGCCAACGTCCACCATCGTGGCGCCGAGCGGCGGCGCCGGCACCGGCATCGTCGGGCACACGAGCACGTCGCGGCCGGCGAGCGCGCGATCGACCTCGCGGGCGATGACGGCGCGGCCGCGCAGCGCGCGCACGTAGTCCTCGGCGAGCACGTAGCGGCCCATCTCGAGCCGGATGCGGACGTTCGGCGTGTAGTCGTGTGGCCGCCGCGCGAGCGTCTCCGCGTGGTACGCCGCGGCATCCGACAGCACGAGATGCAGATAGACCGGGCCGATGTCGCGCGCGTGCGGAATCTCGACCGCTTCCACGATCGCGCCCTCGCGGCGCAGCGTCTCGACCGCGGCGTCGAACACCGCCTCGACCTCGGTGTCGAGGCGCTCGGCGAAGTAGCCGCGCAGGAGCCCGATGCGCGTACCCGCGAGCGGCTTCGCCACGAGCCGCGCGCCGGGCCCGGGCGCGCGGCCGGCCAGGGTTTCGTGCACGAGCCACGCGTCGGTCACCGTGCGCGCAATCGGGCCCAGATGATCGAGCTGGCGGCTGAGCGGCACGGCGCCGTCGGTGGGAATCTCGCCCCAGGTGGGCTTGAGGCCGACGACGCCGCAGGCTGCCGCCGGGATGCGGATCGAGCCGCCGGTGTCGCTCCCAATCGACGCGATCGACATGCCGGTGGCCACCGCGCTTGCCGAGCCGCCGCTCGACCCGCCGGTGACACGTGTGTCGTCCACCGGGTTGCGCGCGGCGCCGAAGCCGGAATCCTCATTCGTCGTGCCGAAGGCGAACTCGTGGAGGTTGGTCTTGCCGACGAGCACCGCACCGGCTTCGCGCAGGCGGCGCGTGACGGTGGCGTCGGCCGCGGCCACCACGTCCTTCCGCACGCGCGACCCGGCGGTCGTGACCACACCGTCCTCGTCGATGAGGTCCTTGAGCGACACGGGGATGCCGTGCAGCGCCGACGTGTCGGCTCCGGCGGCGCGCGCCCGGTCGGCGGCGTGCGCGGCGGCGAGCGCGCGGTCTGCCGTGACGGTG
>JBIKUN010000144.1:0-10842 GCA_044347565.1 Vicinamibacterales bacterium
GCGCACGGCACCCACTTCCCCTGGCGACGCGCCTTCTCCTCAGGCTCGGTGTGGGCCATACTCGGCGCCGCCTTCTGCTACATCTACGTCTACAACTTCTTCCAGACGTGGTTTCACACGTTCCTGGTGAAGGGCCGGGGCGTGACTGAGGGCGGCCTGCTGCTCTCGGCGCTGCCGTTCGTCGTGGCGGTGGCCGCGAACTTCGCCGGCGGCGCCGCGAGCGATGCCTGCGTGCGCCGGTTCGGCCCGACCGCCGGGCGCCGCGCCGTGGGCGCCGTGTCACTCTTCGTGGCCGCCGTGCTCGTGGCCGCCACGATGTTCACGACCCAGCCGATGCTCACCGTGGTGCTGCTGGCCCTCGCCTATGGCGCCATCACCTTCCAGCAGTCGGGCGTCTTCGGCGTGTGCCTGGATGTGGGCGGCGTACACGCCGGCGCGATGGTGGGCCTCATGAACACCGTGGCGCAGGCCGGCGGCTTCATCGGCTCGGTCGCCTACGGCTACATCGTCGAGCGCACCGGCAGCTACGACGCGCCGTTCGTGCCGATGGTCGTGCTGCTGCTCGCGGGCGCCGCCTGCTGGCTGCGCGTGGACGCCGGCCGCCCGGTCACCGCCGAGCCCTGAGCCGTCGCGCTGGCCCCCGGGTAATTTCTTGTCTGCGCGGCCCTCGCCCGGCCCGAATCCCCCTCCGCCCGTGAGACTATCGGATAAAGGCGGTGGATGTCTTTCATGCATCCACCTCATCGATCCATGTCCTCACGTCTCGCGCGCTCGTCCCAGCCGGTACTGACCCGCCGCTCCTTTCTCGAACATCTTGGCGCCGTCGGCGGCTCGTCGCTCGTCATGACGGCCCTGAGCTCCTGGGACCTGATGGCCGAAGGCGCCGGCCAGCGACCCGCGCTCACGGGCAAGCCGGCCAGGGCCAAGGTGCTCATCCTGGGCGCCGGCACGTCGGGCCTTGTCGTGGCGCACGAGCTTGGCAAGCTCGGCTACGACGTGCGCGTGCTCGAGGCGCGCGACCGCGTGGGCGGCATCGCGTGGAGCGTGCGCAAGGGCGCCACGCACACCGAACTCGGCACTGGCGGCGAGACGCAGACCTGCACGTGGGACGAGGGCCAGTACGTGAACGCCGGCGCCTGGCGCATCCCCCACTCGCACACCGGCATCCTCGGCTACTGCCGCGAGCTCGGCGTGCCGATGCAGGTCTTCCTCAACGATTCGGACGCCAATTACTTCTTCTACGAAGGCGCCGCCGCCGGCACCCTGGCCAACCGGAAGATCCGGATGCGCGAGGTGAAGGCCGACATCACCGGTCAGGTGAACGAACTGCTCGTGAAGGCCATCGACCAGAAGCAGCTCGACCTGCCGATGACGGCCGACGACCAGAAGCGGCTCACCGACTTCCTCGTGCGTCAGGGCTACATGGACGCCTCGACGCGCACCTACAAGGCGTTCGCCGACCGCGGCGAGGGCGATCCCATCACGCTCGCGGCGCTGCTTGAGGCCGGCTTCGGCAACCGCATGCGCTCGGTGCCGCCGATGGAAGGCACGGCCGCAGCTCCCATGTTCCAGCCGATCGGCGGCATGGACCAGATCTGCCAGGCCTTCGCGCGCGCCCTCGGCCCGAAGCGGCTCACGTTCAATGCCGCCGTCGAATCGGTGCACCAGGACGACACCGGCGTGAAGGTGGTCTACAAGAACACCAAGTCTGGCAAGAAGACGGAAGTGACCGCCGACTACGTGGTGGCGTGTATGCCGCTCTCGATCCTCTCCGGCATCGACATCAACCTCTCGGACACGATGATGCAGGCCGTGAAGCGTGTGACCTACAGCGACAGCGCCAAGATCGGCCTGGCGATGAAGCGCCGCTTCTGGGAAGAAGACGACCGCATCTTCGGCGGCCGCCTGCACTCGAACCTGCCGATCGGCGAGTTCGCCTACCCCTCGTACGACTACTTCACGAAGAAGGGCGTGCTGCTCGGGCTCTACTCGAATGGGCCGATTGCGGACCTCATCGACCGGCCGATCGCGCAGCGCATCGAACACGTGCTGACGCACGCAGGCAAGGTGCATCCGCAGATCCGCGCCGAGTTCGAAAGCGCCTATGCGGTGTTCTGGAAGAGGGTGCCCTACAGCAACGGCGGCTACGCCACGGTGCGCGCCGTGTCGCTGCGTGAGCAGCTGTCGAAGGTGGAGAACCGCATCGTCATCGGCTCAGCGGCCACGGCGCCACGATCACTGCCTGACTGGCAGGAAGGTGCCGTGGCGGCGGGATGGCAGGCGTTGCAGTCGGTCCACGAACGCGCCATGCGCGGATAACGCAGCACGAAGTCCCCCGCCCCCACGGCGCGGGATCTTCCGGGCCCGCGGACGGCGGACGAGCCGGAACTCAACGCCAATTGCCTGCTTACGCGCCTGACGGGCATGGTGCGGGAGTTGCAGTCACCCCGCCCATGGCTGCCTGGGTCACGATCGACGGCAACGAAGCCGCAGCTTCGGTTGCCCATCGCGTCAACGACGTCATCGCCATCTATCCGATCACGCCCTCCTCCACGATGGGCGAGCTGGCGGACGAATGGTCGGCGAAGCACCAGCCCAACATCTGGGGCGACGTGCCCTCGGTGACCGAGATGCAGTCGGAGGCCGGCGCCATCGCTGCCTGCCACGGCGCCCTGCAGGGCGGCTCGCTCGCCACGACCTTCACGGCGAGTCAGGGCCTGCTCCTGATGATCCCGAGCCTCTACAAGATCGCCGGCGAACTCACGCCGTTCTGCATGCACGTCGCGGCGCGCACCGTGGCCACCCACGCGCTCTCGATCTTCGGCGACCACTCGGACGTGATGGCGTGCCGGCAGACGGGCGTCGCGATGCTGGCCTCGGCCTCGGTGCAGGAGGCGCACGACTTCGCGCTCATCGGTCAGGCCGCCACCCTCGCCTCGCGCCTGCCCTTCATCCATTTCTTCGACGGCTTCCGCACGTCGCACGAGGTCGCGAAGATCCGGCCCCTGTCAGACGACGACCTGCGCGCGCTGCTGCCCGACCATCTCGTGGCCGCGCATCGCGCCCGCGCGCTCACGCCGGATGCGCCGGTGCTGCGCGGCACGGCGCAGAACCCGGATGCGTACTTCCAGGCGCGTGAGGCCTCGTCGCCGTTCTACGCAGCCTGCCCCTCGATCGTGCAGCGCACGATGGACACGTTCGCGGCGCGCACGGGCCGCCAGTACCACCTGTTCGACTACGTGGGCCATCCGCAGGCAGACCGCGTGGTCGTGCTGATGGGCTCGGGCACAGACGCGGTGGACGACACCGTGGCCTGGCTCACCGCTCACGGCGAACGTGTGGGTGTGCTGAAGGTGCGGCTGTATCGCCCGTTCTCACTCGCGGACTTCGTGCAGGCGCTCCCCGCCACCACGCGCGCCATCGCCGTGCTCGACCGCACCAAAGAGCCGGGCGCCGTCGGCGAACCGCTCTACCAGGATGTCGTGGCCGCCCTGCACGAGGCGCACCTCGACGGCACGAGCCCGATCGCGAGAGACGCCGTGGTCATCGGCGGACGGTACGGCCTGTCGTCCAAGGAATTCAGGCCGGCCATGGCCGCCGCGGTCTTCGCCGAGCTTGCGAAGCCACGCCCGAAGCACCACTTCACGATCGGCATCGTGGACGACGTGAGCCACTCGTCGCTCGACTGGGACCGCACGCTCGACATCGAGGCGGCCGACGTCTCGCGCAGCGTGTTCTTCGGCCTCGGCGCCGACGGCACCGTGGGCGCCAACAAGAACTCGATCAAGATCATCGGTGAAGAGACCGACGCCTTCGCGCAGGGCTACTTCGTCTACGACTCGAAGAAGTCTGGCGCCATCACCATCTCGCATCTGCGCTTCGGGCCGCGGCCCATTCACGCGCCGTATCTCATTCAGCACGCGCGCTTCATCGGCTGCCATCAGTTCAACTTCCTCGATCGCTACGACGTGCTCGGCTACGCGGCGCCGGGCGCCGTGTTGCTGCTGAATGCGCCCTACGCACCCGATCGCGTGTGGGACGAGCTGCCGCGCGAGGTGCAGGACGGCATCATCGAGAAGGGCCTCACCGTCTACACAATCGATGCCGTAACGGTGGCCAAAGAGAACGGCATGGGCACGCGCATCAATACCGTGATGCAGACGTGTTTCTTCGCGCTCTCGGGTGTGCTGCCGCGCGAGCAGGCCATCCAGAAGATCAAGCAGGCGATCGAGAAGACCTACGCGAAGCGCGGACCTGATGTGGTGCAGCGCAACTTCGCGGCCGTGGACGACACGCTGCAGCACCTGCACCAGGTGGTGGTGCCTTCGGCCGCGTCAGCACGCCGCCATCGTCCGCCGATCGTCGCCGCCAACGCGCCGGATTTCGTGACGCGCGTCTCGGCCGTGATGCTCGCCGGCCATGGCGATCTGCTGCCGGTGAGCGCGTTCCCGGTGGACGGCACCTGGCCCGTGGCCACGTCGCAGTGGGAGAAACGCAGCATCGCGCAGGACATCCCGGTGTGGGACGAGGCCATCTGCATCCAGTGCAACAAGTGCGCGCTGGTCTGCCCGCACGCCGCCATCCGCGCCAAGATGTATCCGCCCGAGGCCGGCGAGGGCGCGCCGTCCACCTTCAAGGCGGTGCCCTTCAAGGCGCGTGAGCACGAATACGGCCAGGGCCTGCGCTACACGATTCAGGTGGCGCCCGAAGACTGCACCGGCTGCACGCTCTGCGTGCAGGTGTGCCCGGCGAAAGACAAGGCCAACCCGCGCCACAAGGCGCTCGACATGCATGCGCAGGCGCCGCTCGTGGCCGTAGAACGCGAGAACTTCGCGTTCTTCCTCGGTCTGCCCGAGGCCGACCGCACGCAGGTGAAGCTGGATCTGAAGGGCACGCAGTTCCTGCAGCCGCTCTTCGAATACTCGGGTGCATGTTCGGGCTGTGGCGAGACGCCGTACATCAAGCTGATGACACAGCTCTTCGGCGACCGGACCCTCATCGCCAACGCGACCGGCTGCTCGTCGATCTACGGCGGCAATCTGCCCACCACGCCCTACACGTGCAACAGCGATGGCCGCGGGCCGGCGTGGGCCAATTCGCTCTTCGAAGACAACGCCGAGTTCGGCCTCGGCCTGCGGCTCTCGGTCGACCAGCAGGTGACGATGGCGCGCAGCCTGCTCACGGCCCTGCGCGGCCAGGTCGGTGAGGCCCTCGCGGACCTCCTGCTCACCGCCTCGCAGGCGGACGAAGCCGCGATCGCCGCGCAGCGCGCGCGTGTGGCCGATCTGCGCCGGGTGCTCGCACCGCTCGGCGGGCCCGATGCCCGCCGCCTCGAACGCCTCGCCGACTACCTCGTGCGCAAGAGCATCTGGCTCGTGGGCGGCGACGGCTGGGCCTACGATATCGGCTTCGGCGGCCTGGACCACGTGATGGCGGTGGGCAAGGACGTCAACATCCTCGTGCTCGACACCGAGGTCTACTCGAACACCGGCGGCCAGCAGTCCAAGGCGACGCCGCTCGGCGCCGCGGCCAAGTTCGCGAGCGCGGGCAAGAGCACGGCGAAGAAAGATCTCGCCGCCATGGCGATGGACTACGGCCACGTCTACGTCGCCCGCATCGCCTTCGGCGCCAAGGACACGCAGACCGTGAAGGCGCTCATCGACGCGGAGTCGTACCCCGGCCCGTCACTCGTGATTGCCTACAGCCACTGCATCGCCCACGGCTACGACCTCGAACACGGCCTCGAGCAGCAGAAGCTGGCGGCGGATTCCGGCTACTGGCCGCTCTACCGCTTCGACCCGCGGCGCGCCGCCGTGGGCGAGAACCCCTTCCAGCTCGACTCGGCGCCGCCGAAGGTGGACCTCGGCACGTTCGTCCGCAACGAGGCGCGCTTCCGCCTGGTCGAGCAGCAGGATCCGGAGCGCTTCAAGGCGCTGCTCGAACAGGGCAAGGCCGACATCAAGAAACATTTCGCCGCGTATACATCATGGACCTCTCGACCACCTACCTCGGCCTGACGCTGCCGCACCCGTTCATCACGGGCGCCTCGCCGCTCGTGGACGATCTCGACATGGTGCGCCGGCTGGAAGATGCCGGCGCCGCCGCCATCACCATGCATTCGCTCTTCGAGGAGCAGATTGCGGTGGAACGCGAGGCGACGTGGCGGCATCTCGACATCCACGAAGACGGCCACGCCGAAGCCACGACCTATTTTCCGAAGAGCGACGAGTACCGGCTCGGGCCGGATAAGTACCTGGAGCAGATCCGCCGCATCAAGCAGGCCGTCGCCGTGCCGGTGATTGCCTCGCTCAACGGCACCACAGGGCGCGGCTGGGTCGAATACGCACAGGCGATGCACCAGGCCGGCGCCGATGCGCTCGAGCTCAACGTCTACATGGTGGCCACCGACCCGGCAGTGCCAGGCGGCATCGTCGACCAGAAGGTCGTGGACGCGGCGCATCTCGTGCGCTCAGCGGTATCGATTCCCGTCGCCGTGAAGCTCTCGCCGTTCTTCTCGTCGATCGCGCACCTGGCACAGCGCCTCGACGCGGCCGGCGTCAACGGGCTGGTGCTCTTCAACCGCTTCTACCAGCCCGACATCGACATCGAGCATCTGGACGTCGTGCCACACCTGCGCCTGTCGGATTCCTCGGAGCTGCTGCTGCGCCTGCGCTGGCTGGCGATTCTGTCCGGCCGGCTCAAGGCCACGCTCGCCTGCAGCGGCGGCGTGCACACGGCCGCGGATGCCCTCAAGGCCGTGATGGCAGGGGCCGGCGCCGTGCAGCTGGTCTCGGTGCTGCTGCACGAGGGGCCGGAACGGATCTCGACACTGCGCGACGAATTCGAGCGCTGGATGGTCGAGCACGAGTACGAGTCGGTGGCGCAGATGCGCGGCAGCATGAGCCTTGGCCGCTGCCCGGATCCGGCGGCCTTCGAACGCGGCAACTACGTGAAGCTGCTGCAGACGTGGCGGCCGCGGTAGCGCGCTGCTACGGCTTCGGAATCCGCAGCGTGGCACTGATCATCGCGCTGCCGCTCAGGCCGTAGACGAGCACGAGCGGATGCAGCAGCGCCGGCCCGAGCCGCACGGCACCGAACCAGAGGTCCGGTCCGGTGTGCCCGAGCCACTGCGCCGCGCCGAGCAGCAGCACGATGCCGATGCTCGTGGGAATCGGCGTGCCTTCGAAGTACTTCACCTTGCCGGTCGCCGGATCGGCGAGCCCGGACGAGGTCACGTTGAAGCGCGCCAGGCGGCTCACGCCGCAGACCACGAAGTAGCTGAGCACCAGCATGTCCCAGCCGCCGCGCAGGCCCAGCGTAAAGCCGAGCACGGCGGGTGCGACGCCGAACGAGATGACGTCCGCCAGTGAGTCGAGGTCGGCGCCGAGCACCGACTGCCGGCGGCGATCGAGGCGCGCGACGTAGCCGTCGAGCACGTCGAGCACGAGCGCCAGCGGCAACAGCAGGAAGGCCGTCCAGAGGTAGCGCGGGCTGCCTTCGGCGAGATAGTCGAGGCAGAGAAAGATGGCGATCGTGCCGCAGGCGGCATTGCCGATCGTGAGCGCGTCGGCCCACGTGTAGGACCGCAGCATCGACAGGTGACGGCGGCCCGCGTGCGGCGTGGTCATGGCGTGAGCGCTCCGGCAAGGTCCGCGACTGCCGGCACGAGCAGCGGCACGATGTCGATGGCGCTGGCCGGATGATTGATGGTGTTGGTGGTCACGATGCCGCTGGCGCCAGCTGCACGTAGGGCCGCGGCGGTCTCTGGCGGAAAGAGCGCGTGCACGGCGAGACACACAGGTGACGCGAGTCCCGCCTCGACCAGCCGCCTGACCGTGGCGATCATCGTCTGCCCCGACGACACGACGTCGTCGACCACGACAGGCGTGTGATCGCGCCAGGCCGAGATATCCGGCGCCGTGATCTCGACCGTGCGGTCGCCGCGCCGCACCTTGCGCATCACGACGAACGGCGCGCCGGCGCGCGTGGCCACGTCGCGCACCCACTGCGCGCTTTCCTCGTCCGGACCGACGACGAGGGGACGCGTCACGTGCGCGGCAATCCATGCCGCGAGCGCCGGCGCCGCCGCCACGACCCCCGAGGGCACCGCGTAGATCTCGTCGAGTGCGTGCACGCGGTGCAGGTGCGGGTCCACCGTGACGAGCCAGTCGATGTGCCGCGAAACGAGTGCCGCGAACATTCGCGACGTCACCGCCTCGCCAGGGCGGAACCGCTGGTCCTGCCGCATGTAGGCGAGATACGGCGCCACGAGGCCCACGCGCAACGCGCCCTCGGCGCGCGCCGCCTCCGCGAGGAAGACGAGCGGCAGGAGCTTCGGGTCCGGACGATCGAGCGTGCAGGCGATGACGACGTGGCGGCCGCGGCAGTCGGCGTCGAGGCGCAGGTAGGTCTCGCCGTCGGGAAATCGTCGCGACTCGACGGTGCCGAGCGGGAGGCCGAGCGCGTCAGCCAGGTGCCGTGCCAGCGTGTCGCTGCCGCCGGACGCGAGCACCAGGCCGGTCACCGTGGCACTCCCACCGCGATGATGCCCGGATGGGCGGCGAGGTACTCGCGCACGTAGCCGATCTCGCCCGGACTCTCGGCGTGCAGCGTGAAGAGCGGCTGGCCGGCCGCGACACGATCGCCGAGCCGCACGTGCAGGTCGATGCCGGCCGCCGGATCCGCCGGAGCGCCGGCGAGCTTCGCCGCCCGCGACAGCCGCCGGCTGTCGATGTCGACGACGGCGCCCGTCGTGGGCGCCAGCACCTCGAAGCGCTGCGCGCTCACCGGCGGCGTGCGCATGCCGCCCTGGGCCTCGCAGATCGCCTGCAGCTTCTGCCAGGCGCGGCCGTCGGCCATGATGGCGGCCGCCTGCGCCGCCCCCTGCCCCACGCGGCAGGCGCCGGCCAGTTCGAGCACTTCGCCCGCGAGCAGCACGGCGCGGGCCCGCAGGTCCGCCGGCGCGCCGCTGTCGCCGCGGGTGACCGCCACCAGATCGCGCGCTTCGAGCGCCGGGCCGATGCCGCGGCCGACCGGCTGCGTACCGTCGGTGAGAATCGGCCGCACCACGAGACCCACGGCATCCCCCACGCGCTCGAGGAGGCGGGCCACGTTGTCGGCGGCCTGCGGCGTGCGCATCTTCGCCGTGGGGCCCACGGGCAGATCGATCACGACGTGCGTGGCCCCGGCCGCCACCTTCTTCGAAAGCACGGACGAGACGAGCTGCGCGTCGCTATCCACGTCGAGCGCGCGCTCCACGCGCACGAGCAGGTCGTCCACCGGGCTCAGGTGAATCGCGCCGCCCCAGATCACGCAGCCGCCTTCCCGCTCGATGACCCGCCGCATCGTCGCCAGATCGAGGTTCACCGGCGCCAGCGTCTCCATCGTGTCGGCGGTGCCCGCCGGGGAGGTGATCGCCCGCGAGGACGTCTTCGGAATCCACACGCCCGCCGCCGCCACGATCGCCACGACGATCGGCGTCGTGCGGTTGCCGGGCAGGCCGCCCACGCAGTGTTTGTCGGCAATCACCGGCCGGTCCCACGTGAGCCGGGCGCCGACATCCACCATGCCGCGGGTCTGCCACACCACTTCGTCGAGGCTCATGCCCACGGCCGCGCACGCCGTGAGATACGACGAGAGTTCGATGTCGGTGTAGCGCCCGGCCGCCATGTCCTGCAGGATCGCGGTGAGCTGCTGCTGGTCGAAGGGCTTGCCGAAGACCTTGGCGCGCACGGCGCCGAGCGACTCCACCGGCCGCGGATGCGCCATCGTCGCGATCTCGCCGGACACGGCATCGAGCAGCTGCCACGCGGCTTCCGAGAGTCCGGCCTCCGTCGGCAACACGAAGCCGTCGTGCACCACGTTGAGCGTGGCGATGATCGAACGCTCGCCGGCGCTGACGAGCACGCGTGAGTGCGCGGAGAACCCTTCCGATCGGCACACGTGGCAATCGGCCCGCATGTACACCACGGGCTCCTCGTGCGTGTCGATGCCGAGGCGCTTCAGGTACAGGGCGTTGGCGGCGAGCTCCGTCATCTGTCGCCATTCTACGGCGGCCCGTCTAGGTGCCGCAGAAGGTGCGGTACGGCCGCGCGCCGGAATCCGCCGGCTCGGCGAACTCCGCGGGCACCCGCGCATGGTCGAACGGTGTCGCCAGCGCCGCCAGCAGCCGCTCGAGCGGCGCCAGGTCCCCGTGATCCGCCGCCGCCGTGAGCGCCGCCTCCACTTTGTGGTTGCGCGGGATGATGGCGGGGTTGTGGCGCTGCATGCGCGCCGCGCGCGCCTCGGGCACCGCCCCCTCGCGCGCAAGTCTCGCCTGCCACTGCGCGTGCCATGTTGCAAAGCCGGGCTCGCCCAGCAGGGCCACCGGCGGGCCGTCCGGTGCGCTGAGTGCGCGGAAAGTGTTCGTGAAGTCTGCCCGGGTCGCATGCATCCACGCCAGGAGCGCCTCGGCGAGCGCAGCGTCGTCGTCTTCGGCCGTGCCGAGGCCCAGCTTGCCGCGCATGCCGGCGAGCCAGTGATGACGGAAGCGCGTGGTGAACCGCTCGAGCGCGGCGTTGGCGTGTTCGAGCGCCACCGCCTGGTCGTCCGCGAACATCGGCAGCAGCGCTTCGGCGAGACGCGCCAGGTTCCACTGCGCGATCGGCGGCTGGTTGGCGTAGGCGTAGCGGCCCTGGTGATCGATCGAGCTGAAGACGGTGTCGGGATCGTACACGTCCATGAACGCGCACGGGCCGTAGTCGATCGTCTCGCCCGCGATCGCCATGTTGTCGGTGTTCATCACGCCGTGGATGAATCCCACGAGCTGCCAGCGGGCGATGAGCGCCGCCTGACGCTCGGCAA
>JBIKUN010000032.1:0-34843 GCA_044347565.1 Vicinamibacterales bacterium
TCTACGCGACGAGCGCGCTCGAGATGTACGACTCGCGCGTCTGGGCCGTGACCACGTTCCAGGGCGCGATCGACTACTTCAACTCGAAGCCGCCGCTGAACGTGTGGCTCATCGTCGGCGCGTTCGATCTCTTCGGCGTGGGCCTCGTGCCCCTCAGGCTGCCGTCGGCGGTCGCGGCCTGGCTCACGATCCTCGCCGTGTTCCGCTGGACACGGCAGGTGCGCGGCGCGGCCACGGCGGCGATCGCCGCCCTCGTGCTCGCGACGACCTACCCGTTCCTCTATGTACACGCCGGACGCTCCGCCAACACCGACGCGCTGCTCGCGCTGGTGATCACGCTCATGTTCGCGACGCTCTGGCGCGCGCGTCGTGAGGCCGGCGCCGCGCTCTGGCTCGGCCCGCTCACCGCGGCGGCGCTGATGCTCAAGGGGCCCGGCGCGCTCGGCTTCATCGTGCCGATGCTGGCGGCGGACGTCGCGGCCCGCTGGCGATCCGGTGCGTTCGACCGCGGCTGGCGCGGACGGCTCCTCGCCGGCGGCGTGCTCGGCGCGCTGCCCGTCGGGGCCTGGGCCCTCGCGCGCTGGCGGGTCGATGGCTGGATGTTCCTCGGCCGCCTCGTGACGCACGACATCCTGACCCGCGCCTCGACCGGCATCGAAGGGCACAGCGAGCCACTGCACTACTACGTGCAGGTGCTGCTCAGACACCACTATGACTGGCTGACGGTGACGACCGTGGCCCTCGCCGTGGCGCCCGTGGTGTGGCGGCGCGCGTGGGCGTGGCTGACGCGCGACGGCGACGCGCATGCGCGCCTGATCGTGGCCGGCTGGCTCGCCGGCACCGTCGCGGTCCCCACCTGCGTGCCCACGAAACTCGCGTGGTATCTCACGCCGTTCTATCCGGGGGCCGCGGTGCTGACGGCGTTCGCCGTCCACGAGGCGTGGCAGGCGTTGCGCGGTGCCGGACATGGCGGACGCGCGCGGGCACTGGCGGCGCTGACCGTGAGCGCGGTGCTCGTCGCCGAGGGGCGGCTCGTCTACCGCTCGGTCGTGATGCTCGACCTCGATCGGTCGGCGCAGGGCCTGCTCCTCGCGCACGCGGACACCGTGCGCGGCGCGCGCGTGTTCGCGGCGGTCTGTCCGTATCCCGAGGCCTTCCTCGCCCGTGTGGCCGGAGGCACGTGTGTGGCCACGGCAGATGCAGCCACCGCCCGGCGGGCGGCGGTCACGGGCGATCTGTGGCTCGACGGCGCCGCCGCCGAGGTGCCCGGCCTGGTCGTGCTCGGGCGCAACCGGCGGGCGTCACTGCACCGCGTGCCCTAGCCGCCCGTGGCTAGCCGCCGGCCTGCACGACGGTGCGGCGGCTGCGGTGGCCGGCCACGAGATCCGGCAGCAGCTGCTTGCTCAGGTAGACCTTCGACTCGCCCGGACCGCTCGCGTGCCCTTCGAACTTCACGACGTCGAAGCCGAGCTGCGCGAGCACGGCGCGCATGTCGTAGAACTTGTTCTTCGTCTTCACGACGACTTCCTGGAAGCCGAGTGCCACGGCCCACGCTTCCGACTGCTCGGTGAGGGCGCGGAAGTGGCCCTGGCCACGCCAGTCGCGGCGGGTGGCGCCGATCCAGGAATAGAGCACCTTGCGGCCATCGAAGTCGATGCAGCCGCGCAGCCGCTCGACGAGGTCGCGCAGCTTCGGATCGGTTTCGACGGCGCGCAGCTCGTGCACCACCTTGTAGGCCACCGGAAGGCGCGTGGCCGGGTCATCGGGCAGCGCACTTTCGGCCATCAGGATGAGCGACTCGCGGTCAGCCAGCCGGCCGATGATCTCCGCCGCCGTCTTGCGCCGCGGGAACTCGCCGAAGAACTCCTCGATGTATTGGATCTCGAGGGCCCCCGACTCGAGCGGATACTGCTTGATCAGATACTCCACGTGCACTCCGACGCTCCGAGGGAATCCAACATCGAGTCCTGGTCCCCAGGTCCCTGGTCCCTGTTCTTCAGTATTCCATGCCCACGATGTCACCGGCGTCGGTCACATCGAGTCGGTGCGCCTGCGGCACCTTGCCGAGGCCGGGCATGAGCATCATGTTGCCGGCCGTGGCCACGACGAAGCCGGCGCCGGCCGAAAGCGAAGCGTCGGTGATCGTGAGCGTCCAGTCGCTCGGCGCGCCCATCAGTCTGGCGTCGTCGCTGAAGGAATACTGCGTCTTGGCGATGCACACCGGCAGATGGCCATAGCCGAGCGCGGCGTACTGCTGCAGGCGGGTCTTGGCGCCGGACTTGAACGTGACGCTCTTCGCCCCGTAGACCTGGGTGGCAATCGCCGTGATCTTCTGCTCGAAGGTGAGCTCTGGGCCGTAGAGCGGGCGCACCGCGGCGAGGTCGGCACGATCGGCCGCGGCCACCACCTTCTGCGCCAGGTCCGCCATCCCCTCGCCGCCCTTGAGATATCCCTCGGAGAGTGCCGCGTCGACGCCAATCGAGGCGCAGTACTCGAGCACAGCGGCAAGGTCGGCGTTCGTGTCGGCCGCGAAACGGTTGAGCGCCACGACCGGCTGCGCGCCCCAGCGGCGCACGTTCGCGGCATGACGGGCGAGATTCGGGAAGCCCGCGGCCACGGGCCCGTCGGGCGCCCCGCCCTGCGCGCGCAGCGCCTTGAGCGTGACAATCATGACCGCGACCGACGGCACATGTCCGCACATCGGCATCACGATGTCGAAGAACTTCTCGGCACCAAGATCCGCCGCAAAGCCGGTTTCGTTCACGACGTAGTCGGCCAGATGCAGACCGAGGCGCTGGGCGAGCACACTGCTCGTGCCGTGGGCGATGTTGGCGAAGGGGCCGCAGTGCACGATGGCCGGTGCGCCCTCGCCCGTCTGCACGAGGTTCGGCATGAGCGCGTCGTTCAGCAGCACCATCATCGGGCCGACGGCCTTGAGGTCCGCGGCCGTCACGGGCTGGCCGTCGTAGTTCAGCCCCACGACGATGCGGCCAAGGCGCGCGCGCAGATCGGCGCGGCTCTCAGCGAGCGCCATGATGGCCATGATCTCGGAGGCGGCGGTGATGATGAAGCCGGTCTCACGCGCCGGACCGTTCTCGCGCCCGCCCATGCCGGCGGCGATCTTCCGGAGCGCGCGGTCGTTCATGTCCATGCACCGTGGCCACAGAATCTCCTTCGCGTCGATCCGGAGGTCGTTGCCGAAGTGCAGGTGCGAGTCGAGCAGCGCCGCGAGCAGGTTGTGCGCCGAGGTGATGGCGTGGAAGTCGCCGTTGAAGTGGAGGTTGATCTTGTCCACCGGATGCAGCGACGCCTTGCCGCCGCCGGTGGCGCCGCCCTTCTGCCCGAACACCGGGCCGAGCGACGGCTCGCGCAGCGCCGCCACGGCGTGTTTGCCGATGTGCACGAGGCCCTGGGTGAGGCCGATGGTGTTGACCGTCTTGCCTTCGCCACTCGTCGTCGGCGTGATGGCCGTGACGAGGATGAGCTTGCCGCGCCGCGCGGGGAAACGCTCCAGCGCCTCGAGCCGGATCTTCGCGGTGTGGCGGCCGCAGGGTTCGAGCAGGTCCTCGGTGAGCCCGAGGCGGGCGGCGATGGCGGCAATGGGCTGCATGCGGTGGGCGCATGATACCCCGACTGCGCGCGGTCGAGGACCGGCCCGGCCGGTCCGCCGGCGCGATCACGACATCAGCAGATGAGCTGATCGCCTGGCCCTGGATGAACCAGTGGTCGATCTTGCCGCGCGCGCCGTCGACGACCGACATCTGAGCTGCTGCGCCCTCCGGTGCGTGCCACTCCACGCAGAACCGGCTAGCGCGGGTGAGGCGCGGCGTCCATGGCGTCGAGCACGGCGAGGAACTCCGCCACCACCATGGCCGTCGCGCCCCACACCCGGGTGCCCTCCACGTCGAAATACGGCACGTCCATCAGCACCGACGGCGGACGCTCCCGCACACGCTGCTCCCACCGCACCGTGTCTGGCGCGCGCAGATGCACGAGCGGCGCTTCGATCACCCGCTCGACCTCGGCTTCCGCGATGCGGAAATCGGGACGCGCGGCGGTGATCCCGACGACCGGATGCAGCAGGTGATGCGAGACGGGAATGTGGAGCGGCGTGAGGCGCCCCACGAGCTCGATGCCGTCGGGGCCGATGCCCACTTCCTCGAAGGCCTCGCGCAGGGCCGCCTGTTCGAGGGTCTCGCCGGGGTCCACGCGTCCACCCGGCAGCGACACCTGGCCGGTGTGATGGCGGAGGGCGGCGGCGCGCAACGTGAGCAGCAGCTGCCACTCACCCGCGTGCGGATACAGCAGCAGCAGCCCGGCGGCATCACGCATGCCCGGCGGCACGGCGTGCGGGTCCCACCCGGGGCGCGGGCGTGGCGCCATGCGCAACTGCGCGTCGAGCCCGGGCAGCGGCGCAGCGAGCTGCGCGCGCAACGCGTCGGCAAGGGCCTGCATCGCGATGATCGTACCGGTTGACAGCCCATGCGGCAACCGGCGAGAGTTCCGAGCGCCGCGTGTCTGTGGACGCGCGACAGGAGGACCGACGGTGACGCAGGTGACGACGTGGCGGATGGCGGGCATGGCGGCGGCACTGGCCGCGCTGACGGCGTGTGCGAGTGCACCGGCCCTCGAACCGGCCACGATGGTGGTGAAGAACGGCACCATCATCACGATGGAAGCGTCGGCCCCCGAGGTGCAGGCCCTGGCCGTGCGCGGCGATCGCATCGTCGCCACCGGCACCACGGCCGCGATCGAGAAGTACGTCGGCCCGTCCACCGAGGTCGTCGACCTTGGCGGCCTCACCGCCATCCCCGGCCTCATCGAAGGGCACGGGCACTTCATGGGCCTCGGCCAGTCGCGCATGGTCATCGACCTGATGGACGTGACGAGCTGGGACGAGATCGTGCGCCTCGTGGGCGAGGCCGCCGCGAAGGCGCAGCCCGGGGAGTGGATCCGCGGGCGCGGCTGGCACCAGGAGAAGTGGACCAGCGTGCCGCAGCCGAACGTCGAAGGCTTCCCCCTCCACGACGCGCTCAGCAAGGTGTCGCCGGTGAACCCGGTGATTCTCGAACACGCGAGCGGTCACGCCACCTACGTGAACGCGAAGGCGATGGAGCTGGCCGGCATCACGGCCGTCACGAAGAGCCCCGCCGGTGGCGACATCCTGACGGATCGCGCCGGACGGCCCATCGGCGTGCTGCGGGAAACGGCGTCGGACCTCGCCGAAGACGCGCTCGCCGCGTCGATTGCGACGCGCACGCCCGAAGAACGGGCGGCGGATGCCCGCAAGGTCATCGACGCCGCCGTGCAGGCGGCACTCGAGAAGGGCGTCACCTCGTTCCAGGACGCCGGCGAGAGTTTCGCCACCGTGGACGTCATCAAGCAGGCCGCCGAGCAGGGCGCGCTCGGCATCCGCCTGTGGGTGATGGTGCGTGACACGAACGAGAACATCGCCGCGAAGATGGCCGCCTACAAGGCCGTAGGCCTGGCACACAACCACCTCACGATTGCCGCCATCAAGAAGACCATCGACGGCGCCATCGGCTCACGCGGCGCGTGGCTGCTCGCGCCCTACAGCGACATGCACACGAGCACGGGCCTCAACACCGCTCCGGTGGAGGAGGTGCGGGCGCTGGCGGGCCTGGCCGCGGCCAACGGCGTGCAGCTTGGCGTGCATGCCATCGGCGACCGCGCCAATCGCGAAGTGCTCGACATCTACGAAGCGACATTCAAGGCGAACCCGGCGGCGAGAGACTGGCGCTGGCGCATCGAACACGCGCAGCACCTGGCCGTCTCGGACATTCCGCGCTTCGGCCAGCTCGGCGTCATCGCGTCGATGCAGGGTATCCACGCCACGTCTGATGCCCCGTACGTGCGGGCCCGCCTCGGCGAAGAGCGCGTGGCCGAAGGCGGTTACGTGTGGCAGAAGCTGATGCAGAGCGGCGCCATCATCTCGAACGGTACCGACGTGCCGGTGGAGCGCATCGACCCGATGCCCAACCTGCACGCCACCATCACGCGGCGGCTCAAGGACGGCAGCGACTTCTTTCCCGATCAGCGCATGACGCGGCAGGAAGCGCTGAAATCGTACACGTGGAACGCCGCCTACGCGGCGAAGGAAGAGACGCTGAAGGGGTCGCTCGCGGTGGGCAAGCTGGCCGACATCACGGTGCTCTCGAAAAACATCATGACGGTGCCGGAGGCGGAGATCCCGGCCACCGACGTCGTCTACACGATCGTCGGCGGCACGGTGGCGTATCGGGGCGCGGCGGCGAAGTAGCCGCGGCCTACTTCTTCAGCGCGTCGCGAATCTCACGCAGCAGAATCACGTCTTCCGGCGTGGGCGGCGGCGGCGCGGGGGCGGCCGGCGCCGGCTTGCGGGCGGCGTTCACGCTCTTCACGAGCATGAACACGACGAAGCCGACGATCACGAGATTGATGACCGTGTTGATGAACGCGCCCACGTTCAGCGTGACCGCGCCGGCGTCTTTCGCCGCGGCGAGCGTGCCGTAGGGGCCGGCGGCCTTGGCGCCTTCCTTGAGCGTCACGAAGATGTTCGAGAAGTCGGTGCCGCCCATGACGAGGCCGAGCGGCGGCATCATCACGTCCGACACGAACGAGCCGGCCATCGCCCCGAAGGCGCCGCCGAGGATGACGCCGACGGCCAGGTCGAACGCATTGCCCTTGACGATGAATTCCTTGAATTCCTGAAACATCTGATCCTCCGCATGAACGTGCGTAACGGGCGTGGCCGCGGAGCGGCAGTCGTTCCCAGCCCCCAGCCCCTAGTACTTGTAGACGACGGAGAGCACGACCGACTGGTCGGCCTTCTTGAGCGCCGGGTTCGTCAGCTTGTTCTTGTAGGTGGAGAGAAACTCGGTCTTCAGGTCGAAGTTGCCGGCAATCGACGTGAGCAGGCCGGCCGAGAACGTGTAGAAGGCGTCGTCGAAGTCCTTCATCTTCCAGAGCGCCGTGGCGGCGTGCACGAACTTCGTCTTCTCGGCGAACTTGTGGGTCAGCTTCTCGCCGGCGATGATGGCGCCGCTTGTATCCACGTCGAGGCCCTGGTTCTTCTCGAACACCACACCGACGCTGCCGTCGGTCATCCACTCGGTGCGCTCGGTGGCCACGACCTTGTAGCTCAGGCCGCCGGTGGGCGCCAGGATGTAGTCGATCGCCTTGAACCTGTCGCGCGCGAAGGTGGTCTGACCGAAGGCCGAGAGGCGCGGCGAGAGCGCGTAGCCGAGGCGGGCATCGGCCTGCGAGCGGTCCACGTTCGAGGCGCCGTCGTTCGAGCCCTTGAGCAGCAGACCCGTGGACTTGAAGATGACGTTCGTGCCGTAATCTCGCAGCACGTCGTAGCCGACGTTGGTGGTCGAGGTCTCGGAGTTGCCACTGGCAATGGCGAGGCCGCCACCGATCGAGCCGGTCCAGCCGGGCGGCGGAGGCGGCGGCGCGGCGGCGGGCGCCTGGGCCGCGGCCGGGGCGGCGAGCGCGAGCGTGAGAGCGAACGGCACGAACAGCAGACGACGAGCGGGCACAGCAAACATAAGATCGAAATGCCCCTGAAGGTGTGGGTCATGGCTCGACTGCGAGCCGTAGGGTGACGGGTCGCCGAGCGCGGCCCGGTTACGATACTACAAACTGATCAGATAGCAGCGCTTCGCGCAGAAGCCGTGCGGCGCGCGGCCGGCTCAGGCCGCCTTGAGCGCCACGGCGCGGAACGACTCGGTGGCGCGGCGGGCGTCGAGCGCGGTGCGCTCGAACACCGACAGGTGCTCACGCAGCGACATCACGCCGGTCTGGCCATGGGCGCTCGCAGTGCTGAATCGGCACGCGCCCCTCCACGACCTGAACCGCGGCGGTTTCTTTCCGTGGTGGCGGCTCAGCGGGCTGAGGCGCGGCCGAGCACGCGGGCGGCAAGGGCCAGCAGCGCCACGCCCGTGGCGGCTCCGAGCAGGCGGCGCGGTCCGGCGCGGCGGAACACCTGCCGCATGCGATGCAGCGCGAGGGCCCAGGCGGCATGGCATGTGAAAGCCAGCAGCACGTGGCTGACCGCCAGCCCCACGTACGCCCAGCGCGGCCAGGCCGGCCGCAGGAACGTGGGCACGACGGTCAGGTAGAACGTGAGGATGACCGGGCCCAGCAGGTTCACCATGAGCCCCTCGCGGAAGCTGCGGTGCCGCGCCTCGCGGGCGTCGGTGAAGGCCAGCGCCAGCGGCGCCTGTCCCTGCCAGGCGAGCCAGAGGCTGCGCAGGCCGAGCCACGCCAGATAGCCGCCGCCCGCCAGCCGCACCGCCTCGAGCACGTCAGGCCACGTGCGCAGCAGCGCCGCCCCGCCGAGGCCCGCGACGGTGGCGTGCGTGACGTTGGCGCAGGCCGCCCCGAGCGCGGCGAAGAGTCCGGCGCGGCGGCCGCCGTCGAGCGTGTTGCGCACGACGACAGCGGTTGTCGCCCCCGGTGTCGCGACGAAGACGAACGTGAAGCTGAGGAACGCCGCGTACAGCGGATCGTCGAACATCAGGCGGCGTGCGGCGCGCGGGCGGCGGCGGCCGAGGGGGCCGGCCACTTCCACGCCACGAGCGCGAGCGCGGTGAGGGCGCCGAGCAGCAGGCTCGACACGGTCAGGTGAATCACCTGCGCCGGCGGCGGCAGCGCGAAGCCGGCCAGCACCATCCCGGCCGCAATCTGCACGACGACGGCGGCCAGCGCGGCACTGGCCGCGTGGCGCAGCGGCGCGTGCACGCCGTGCTGCAGCCAGGCCCACATCCAGAGGCCCACGACCGCCAGCGCGACCACCGCGCCGAGTTCGCGATGCCAGGTATCGACCGCGCCGGCCGCCGCAAGGGCTTCGGCGCGCGGCACGTGCGGCAGCGCGTCGTCGACCGCCCCGCGCACCTGCGTACCGACACCCACCTGCACGAGGAGCAGCGCCGTCACGGCCCAGGCCGCCCAGCCGAAGCGGTTGAGCGAGGGCGACGGCGACGGCGCGGCAGGGCGCGCGCCCACGAGCGATTCCACCGTGGCCCAGAGCAGCAGCTGTACGATGACGAGTGCCACGACCATGTGCGCGGTGACGATCCAGGGCGCCAGTTCGTGCGCCACGACGCGTCCGCCGAGCCAGCCTTCGTAGCCGGTCAGGAGCAGCGCCGCCACGGTGGGCCAGAGCACGCGCGGCTCACGCCGGTGACGGCGCCAGGCGGAGATCGTGGTGGCGAGAATCGCGAAGCCTACGCTCACGCCGAGCAGGCGGTTCAGGTACTCGGTCCACATCAGCGCCGGGTTGAACTGCGACGCGTCGAACTCGGGCGGCAGGGCCGCCGCGGACATCGGCGGAATCCACGAGCCGAAACACCGGGGCCAGTCAGGACAGCCGAGACCGGCGCCCGACGCGCGCACGAGGCCACCAACCGCGATGAGCAGGTACGTCAGCGCGGTCGTTGTGATGGCGAGGCGCTGGAAAGGCGTGAGACGCATGGCGCGACAACTCCACCGGCGATCGTACACCGCGCGGAAGTCCGGCCCCGCCCCGAATGGGGTCTGCCCCCACCATGCAAGGCCGGCTGGAGCCGGAATGGGGACAGTCCCCCTTACGCGCGGGCGCCGGCCGGTTCACCCGCCGGCGCGTCGTCCGTGTCGGCGTCGGCTTCGGTCGGCGGCGCGTCGTGCGCTTCGAAGACGGCGAAGTCGAGCTGGCCGAGCATCTTACCGGTGATCGTGCCGGCGGTCATCGAACCGCTGACGTTGACCGCCGTGCGGCCCATGTCGATGAGCGGTTCCACCGAAATGAGCAGCCCGGCCAGCGCCACCGGCAGGTTGAGGGCCGAGAGCACGACGAGTGCCGCGAAGGTGGCGCCGCCGCCCACGCCGGCAATGCCCACCGAGCCGAGCGTGGCCACGCCGACGACCGAGGCCATGAACGGCAGTGACGTGGGGTCCACGCCGGCGCCGGGCGCAATCATCACCGCGAGCATGGCCGGATAGAGCCCCGCGCAGGCGTTCTGGCCGATGGTGGCGCCGAAGCTCGCCGCGAAGTTGGCGATGGCCGGCGACACGCCAAGGCGGCTCACCTGCGTTTCGACGCTGAGCGGAATGGCCGCCGCACTCGACCGCGAGGTGAACGCGAAGGTCAGCACCGGCAGCACCTTCTGGTAGAAGCGCACCGGGTTCAGACCGGTGCCCGTGAGAATGGCGGCGTGCAGCAGGATGATGATGCCGAGCCCGATGTACGAGGCGAGCACGAACCCGCCGAGGTTGTAGATGTCGTTCACGTTCGACGTCGCCACCACACGCGTCATGAGCGCGAGCACGCCGTAGGGCGTGAGGCGCAGCACCATGCGCACGAGGCGCAGCACGAGCTGCTGCAGCGTGTCGATGCCCTGCTGCACGCGCTCGCCCACCTCGGGCTTGTCGCGCTTGAGCGCGAGGGCCGCGAACCCGAGCATGGCGGCGAACACCACGACACCCATGATCGACGTGGAGCGCGCGCCGGTGAGGTCCGCGAAGATGTTCGTGGGCACCATCGCCGTGAGCAGCGACGGCAGGTCGAGCTTGGCGGCCTCACCCACCCGCGTTTCCATGTAGGTGCCGCGCTCGAGTTCACGCGCGCCCTGCACGAGGCCTTCGGCGCGCAGGCCGAAGAGGTTCGTCACGCCGATACCGATGGCGGCCGAGAGCGCGGTGGTGACGAGCAGTGTGCCGAGCACCCCGGCGCTGATCTTCCCGAGCGCCTTGGCATCGTGCAGCTTCGTCACCGCCGACAGAATCGAGACCAGCACAAGCGGCGTGACCACCATCTGCAGCAGCCGCACGTAGATGCCGCCGACGACGCCCACCCACGTCATCGTGCCGGTGATGGCGGCGCTGCCGAGCCCGTACGCCGTCTGCGCGAGCGCACCGAGCACCACGCCGAGCAGCACGGAGAGCAGCACGTTGCTCGAAATCGAGGCCCCGCCCTTGCGCCGCTGGTAGAGGTAGCCCATCGTGAGGACAAAGACGGCCATGTTGGCGAGAACGGGTAGGTTCATACGAACTCCTGAAGCGGTGCCGTCTGTTGGACGCGGAGGCCGCGCCGCTGTTTCATCCCGGAAATGACAACGGCCCTCCCGCGGGCGAGAGGGCCGGTCTGGCTGTGGTGCGCGGTCGCCGTCTGGCGGGACTCACGGCGCACAGATGTCGGGCCCTCTGTCGCAGGTGCGGCAACAACAACACGCGCGGGCGCGAAGCAGCGTCGGGGCCAAGTGCGCGCAGTCTAATCCCGGGCGCCAACGGGCGTCAACGCCGGAACGGGCCCGCGACCCTGCTGGTAGAGTGTGCGCGATGAGTTGTGTCTGCCAGGAATGCCACCCCGAGCCACCGGCCGGTCCGGCGCCGCTCAGCCGACGCGCCTGGCTGACGGGCGGGGCCGGATTCGCCGGATTACTCCCGGCCGCCCGGGCCGCCGCGGCCGCGTCGTCCGCGCAACCCGCCCGCGCCGCCACGGTGCCCGACCCGCCGCGCGCGCCGTTCGTCGTCGAGGCCGGCTGGGCGCTCTCGGCCGACGCCGCCGACCGCGTCACTCTGATGCGCGACGCCTCGATCGTGGTCGAGCAGGGCGCGATCGCCGAAGTCCGCCAGGGCCGGATGGCCGGCCGCCAGACCCGCATCGACGCGCGCCGACTGCTCGTCGTGCCGGGGTTCATCAGCGGCCACACCCATGTCTGCGCGGGCACGCCCACGCGCGGCATCATCGAAGGCGGACGGTCGTATGCGCGTCCGCTCGAGGTGGTCGAGGGACTCGACGACGCCGACCTCGACGCCCTCACCGCGCTCAATCTCGCGGAGCTCCTGCGCAGCGGCTGCACGACCACGCTCGACATGAGCCTGAGCCTCCGCCAGGCGGAGTCGTACGTGCGCGTCGCCACCCGCTGGGGCGTGCGCGGCTACCCGGCGCCGATGATTCCCGGCATTCCGCGGCTCTTTCCCATCTGGCAGCGCCGCGACGATGCCACGCTCACGGCGTCAGTGCCAGGCACGCTCGACGAAATCGCCGCCGCGCGCCGCTTCGCCGTGGCGAACGCCCGCGCCAACGACGGCCTCATCCGCGCGCAGATCGCCCCGCACGCCACCGACACGCACACCCCCGAAACCATGCGCGCGATGATCGACGCGGCGCGCGCGGTGGGCAACGGACTCCACATCCATCTCGCCCAGGGCGCCCGGGAAACGGAGACCGTCACCCGCCTCTGGGGCCTCTCGCCCGTGCGCTGGCTCGAATCCCTCGGTGCCTACGACCTGCCGGTCTTCGGTGCGCACATGAGCGGCGTGGACTGGGCGGCCGATGGCCCGGTACTGAAGACACACGGCGTGGTCTTCGCGCACTGCCCGTCGGCGGGCGGCGCCGGTGGCGAGTCGATGCCGTATCCCGAGGCGCTCGGCGCCGGCGTGGCGGTGAACATCGGCATCGACACGCACTCGAACGACTACGTCGAGAACCTGAAGCTGGCGGTGCTCTACGGACAGGCGCGCGAGGCGCTGCTGCGACGCGTGAGCCCGGTGCCGCTCGAACGCCCGTCGATCTGGACGGCGGTGGCCGGTGCCACGCTCGTGCCAGCCGTCGGCCTGCGTCGTCCGGACCTTGGGCGCATTCGTGCGGGTGCCCGCGCCGACCTCACCATGATCGACGTCTCGGGACTGCTCGTCGGCACGGGCGCCCTGCCGCCAGAGCCGCTGCATCATCTGCTCTACGCGAACGGCACAGCGGTGCGGCACGTGATGACCGACGGACGGCTGCAGGTGTCCGACGGCCGTCTCGTGGCCGATGAGGCGGCGGTGCTTGACGCCGGCGGACGCGCCGTGCAGAAGGTGTGGCTGCAGCTCGAACGTGAAGGATGGTTTCGATGATGGCGCGTGTGTCCCCCTCCCTCCTCTCCGTGCTTTGCGGGATCGCCGCGCTCGCCGCGTGCGGGCGGCCGGGCGCGCCGCCCCCGATGGCCCCCGTCACGCGCGTCGAGACCGTGGTGGACACGATCCACGGCGAGACCTTTCCCGATCCGTACCGCTGGCTCGAGGATCAGTCCGCTGCCGAGACGCGCGCGTGGATCGCCGCGCAGGAGGCCTACACCAACGCCGGGCTGCCGCGCGACGGCGCCCGCCGGGCGCTCGAGGGGCGCCTGACGGTACTGATGAACCGCGCCGAGATCGGCGCGCCGCGGCGCGGCGGCGCCTTCGAGTACTTCACGCTGCGCCGCGTCGGCGACCCGCTGGCCGCGATCTACCGCCGTCCGGCGCCGGCGGCGCCAGCCGCGGGCGCGGCGACAGACCGTGCGCCGATCGATCCGGCAGCCACCTACGAGGTGGTCGTCGACCCGCGGCCGCTCAGCGCCGACCAGACCACACGCGTCGAACTCGTGAGCGTCGACCGCCAGGGCCGCTATCTCATCTACGCCGTGCGCGACGGCGGGCAGGACGAACACGCGCTGCACATCCGCGATCTCGCGAGCGGGCGCGATCTCGACGACACGTTCCCGCCGGCCCTCTACAGCAGCCTCGTCCCCACCGCCGCCGGTGACGGCTTCTACTACAGCCTCCGGTCACGGCAGACCGGCGCCCGCATCCACAAGCACCTGTGGGCGTCTGACACCGCCACCGACACGCTCGTCTTCGGCGAGGGCTACGGGCCCACGGCGTTCGTCTCGGTGCTGCAGAGTGACGATGGCCGCTGGCTGGTCTTCACCGCGCAGCACGGCTGGGCGTCCACCGACGTCTTCGCGCTCGACACGCGCACGCCGCGCGCGACGCCCTTCGCGATCGCCCGCGGGCTCGACGCGCGGTTCTACCCGCGCTTCGTGAACGGCGAGCTGTGGATGCGCACGGATTTCGAGGCGCCGCGCAACCGCGTCGTGGCCGTGTCGCTCACGCGGCCGGCGCGCACGGCCTGGCGCACGGTGGTGGCCGAGCAGCCCGAGGTGCTCGAAGACGTCACGGTCATCGACGGCGCCATCTACGCGCAGCTCCTGCACGAAGCGGCGAACCGCATCGTGCGTTTCGAACTCGACGGCACGCGCCGCGACGAACTGCCGGTGCCGCCGATGCATTCGGCGTCGATTCGCGGTGATGGTCCCGGCCACGCGGTGCTGACGCTCGAGTCGTTCGCCGCGCCCGAGACATCGTGGCGCGTGGACCTCGCCACCGGCGCCCGTACGGTGGACCGCGCCGCCGAGATTCCCTACGACGGCGCGAACGTCGAGGTGCGCTACGGCGCGGCCACCTCGAAGGACGGCACGCGCGTGCCCGTCTGGGTGGTCCACAAGAAGGGCCTCGCGCGCACCGGCACGACGCCCACGCTCCTCTTCGGCTACGGTGGCTTCTACGCGGCGCAGAAGCCGTCGTTCTCGCCGCTCGCGGCGGCGTGGGTCGAGGCGGGCGGCATCTACGCAATGGCCATCCTGCGCGGCGGCAGCGAGTTCGGCGAGACGTGGCATCGCGCCGGCATGCTCACGAACAAGCCGCGCGTGTTCGAAGACTTCATCGCCGCCGGCGAGTGGCTGGTGGCGGAACAGTACGCGTCGCCGCGCACGCTCGGCATCATGGGCACGAGCAACGGCGGCCTGCTCGTCGGCGCCGCGCTCACCATGCGTCCGGATCTCTTCCGCGCGGTGCTCTGCGGGTTCCCGGACGTCGACATCCTGCGCTTCAACCGGTACACGACGAACAACAACATGCCGGCGCTGCTCGAATACGGGGACGCGGCGGTGAAGGCGCAGTTCGACGTCATCAGGACGTACTCGCCGTATCAGGCCGTGCGGGCCGGCACGCCCTATCCCGCCGTGCTCGTCGCCACCGGCGACCTCGACACGCGCGTGCCGCCGCTCGCCGGCCGCAAGTTCACGGCGCGCCTCCAGGCGGCCACCACATCAGGGCATCCGGTACTGCTGCGCTATCACGCGAAGGGCGGACACGCGGCCAACTACGGGATGCCGTTCGGCCTGCGCGTGCAGCAGATGGCCATGGACCTGCACTTCATGATGCGCGAGCTGGGCCTGCCGCTGCCGCCGCCCCCTGCCGAACCATCCCGCTAACCGTTCGACACTTGTAGCCGGGTTGTAACCGGGTCTGTCACGGTCAGCGTTTGTCACCAGGATGTGAGTGTGACAGACCCCGTTACAAGTCAGGCCTTCAGCGCCGCCAGCACGCGCGCCGGCGTGAACGGCAGGCGGCGCATCCGCACGCCGGTGGCATCGAACACCGCGTTGGCCACAGCGGCGAGCATCGGCTTGCACACCGTCTCGCCGGCGCCGTAGTGCGGCAGGTCCGGACGAGTCGGGTTCGGGTCGCCGTTCACCTGCACGATCTCGATCGACTCGGGCACGTCGGCGTGCGTGAGCGTGGGTGAACTCACCCAGTCCACGCTCAGCATCTTCGTGTCGTCGAACCGCGCCTCTTCATGGAGCGCGCGGCTCACCGAATGCAGCAGGCCGCCCTCGAGCGTGCGCGTGAGCGCCTCGGGGTTGATGACGAGGCCGCAGTCGTGCGCGCAGACGATACGCTTCACCCACACGCGGCCCGTACGGCGGTTGACCTCGACCTCCACCATCTCGACCGCCACCGTCTCGCTGCGATACGAGTAGGCGACGCCGCGACCAGTCACGACCTCGGCCGCCGGCACCGCGCGCGGCGATGGCCGCGCCGTCCAGCCGAATGTCTGCGCCGCCGCCTTGAGACACGCGATCGAGCGGATACGTTTGTGCCCGGCATCGTCACCAGTGCCGCGTTCGAGGAGATTCAGGCGGAAGGCGACCGGATCGGCCTTCGCCGCGGCCGACAGTTCGTCGATGAAACTTTCGGACGCGAACGTCACCTGCGGGCCATCCGGGTCGCGCAGATTGCCCGTGCGCACCGGCGTCTCCCACGCGAGCGGCAGCGGCACGACGCTGCCGCGCAGGCGCCGGGCCGGAATGGAGTACTTGTCGGAGGGGAACGAGGCCCGGCCGCGCGCCGGTTCAGCCTTGCGCTGGCCCGTCAGCTGCGCGATGAGCACCGTGTCGTGTTCGTTGTAGCCGACGTGGTTGTGGTCCGCGGCACGGGCGTCGAAGTCGAGCGCCACGACCTGCCCCTGCGCGTCGAGGGCGCCGCGCATGGTGATGGCATACGCCGGGCCCTTCGTGTCCCACACCGTCTCTTCCTGGCGCGACCACTGCAGGCGCACCGGACGCTGCAGCTCGTGCGCGAGGAACGCCGCTTCGAAGCCGGCATCCTCGGCGGCCGTGCGGCCGTAGGCCTGCGGGCCCTGCATCCACACGACGCGCACCGTCTCGCGCGGAATCTTCAGGAACTGCGCCACGCCGTTCCGGAGCCCGTAGGACTTCATGTCATTCGAGTAGATCGTGAGCTGGCCGTTCGACGGATCGGCCAGCGCGTGCGCGGGTCCGAAGGCCGTGTGGCCCTGGAACGGAACGTCGTATTGCGCCTGCAGGGTCGTGGCGGCGCCGAGAATCGCCGTGTCGACATCACCGGTCACGGTGGGCGCATTCGACGACGAGGGCGTCGTCGCACGCATGTAGGTGAAGAGATCCTCGGACGGCGGGAACGGCTTCGTCGCCGGCGGCATCCACTCGACCGTGAGCTCGCGGGCCGCACGGATCGCCTGCTCTTCGCGCTCGCAGACGACAGCCACGTAGTTGCCCTTGCTCACGACCTTCACGAAGCCGGGCACCGCCTTCACGCTCGACTCGTCGATCGCCTTGAGCGTGGCGCCCACCATCGGCGGCCGCACGTTCCTCGCATGCAGCATCCCGGGCACCTTCATGTCCACGGCCCAGCGCTGCGTGCCGTCGACCTTCGCGGGGATGTCGTCGCGCCGCGGCGACTTCCCCACGTTCTTCATGTCCTGCACGGCCTTGAGCGGCGCCCGGCCGGTCGTGGTGTCGGTGTTCTTCCCGGTGAGCGTGACGTTGAAGGTCTTCCCGCCGATGAGCTCGCCGTAGGTGATGCCGCGATCGGCCGAATCGCCCGTCTTCGTGCTGACGACGCCGTCACTCACGGCGAGCGCCGTGACCGGCACGCCGAAGTGGGTGGACGCCATCTCGAGCAGCACCCGCCGCGCTTCGGCGGCCACCCGGCGCATCGGGTAGCCGTCGGTCTGCAGCGCGTCGGATCCCCCCGAGCCGCCCTGATCCACCGTGACGTCGGTGCTGCCCATGACACAGGTGGTCTTCGCGAAGTCGATATCGAGTTCGTCCGCCATGATCTGGCGAAACGCCGTGCCCGTGCCCTGCCCGAGATCGGTCTTGCCCACGAAGAACGTGGCCGTGTTGTCGGGACGAATCACGATCCACGAATCGAGCTGGAGGAAGTCGGGGTCGGGATACGGCCCGGCCGCGGCCGGACGCTGCAGGAACGCCTCGACACCGTCGACGGAGATCGCCGCGACCGTCGCGACGAGGAGTCCGCTGGTGTGGAGGAACTGGCGGCGCGTGGGAGTCGTGGCCATCACGCCATCCTCTTCGCCGCGAGCTTCACGGCGGCATTGATGCGGTAGTAGGTCATACAGCGGCAGAGCGTGCGCGCCATGCCCTCGCGTATCTGCGCGTCGGTCGGATTCGGCGTCTTGTCGAGCAGCGCCTTGGCGGTGAGCATCTGCCCGTTCTGGCAGAAGCCACACGCCGGCACCTGCTCGTCGAGCCACGCCTGCTGGATGGGGTGCAGCACGCCGTCCGTCGACAGTCCTTCGAGGGTCGTGATCTCGACGTTCGCGGCCTGCGACACCGGCCGCACACACGAGCGCACCGCCTGGCCGCCGATGAGCACGGTGCAGGCGCCGCATTGTCCGAGGCCGCAGCCGAAACGCGGCCCGGCAAGATCGAGATCGTTGCGGAGCACGTAGAGGAGTGGCGTGGACGGTTCAACGTCCACCGTGTGCTGCTTGCCATTGACGAGCAGGGTGATCGCGGCCATGCCGGGGATGATACGACCGATTGCGCGGGATATGATCCCCGCGCCGTGACCTTCGCCGCCCGCGCCAGCACCCTCCTGATCCTTGCGTTGTCGTTCCCGGCCCCGCGGGCCGCGCACGCACAAGGACCACCACCGGCGCTGGCTGCAAGCGCCGTCTCGGAGCAGACGTGGCCCGGCACGCGCGCTCCGCTTCCGGTCGTGGCGAGCTTCGATGGCATCGGCGCGGACCTCCACGCCGGCCAGACGCCGCCGCGCAATCCGTCCGACAACAGCCTCGCCGTGGGGCCCGACCACGTGATGCAGACCGTCAACTCCGAGGTGGCGGTGTTCACGAAGGCTGGCGCGCGCGTCCACGGTCCCGTTGGCACGCACACGTTCTTCGCCGGCTACGGCGAGGTCTGCGGCAGCCGCGCCAACGGCGATGCCGTCGTGCGCTACGACCAGCTGGCGCGCCGCTGGCTCGTGGTGATGCCGATCTTCCGGCGTGCCGTGGTGCAGACCGCGCCCGGGGCGGTGGCGCCACCCGGGATCGCGGCACGTCCGGGGCAGGCATCGGATCCAGGGCCGGCCGCGCGTCCGGGCCCGCCGCCACCCGCGCCTGCGCCGGGTGCATCCCCGAGTGTCCCGGCCGATGCGCCGTACGCCATCTGCTATGCGGTGAGCACGACGCCCGATCCCACCGGCCCCTACTACCGCTACGTCTTCGAGCGCGTGCGCTTCCCCGACTATCCGCGTCCTGCCGTCTGGCCCGACGGCTATTACCTGCCCACGAGCACCGGCGACGATGTGATCCAGAAACACGTCTGCGTCGTGGACCGCGCGAAGATGCTCGCCGGGTTGCCGGCCACCGAACAGTGCGTGGTCGTGAACGACGTGAACTTCCTGAACACCGCCGACCTCGACGGCACCACGCTGCCGCCGGCCGGGGCGCCGAATCTCGTGCTCGCCACCGGCGGCGCACAGCTCCACGGCGATGTCGACGACGACGCGATCTACGTCTGGAAGATGCACGTGGACTGGCAGCAACCGTCGAATACCGCGCTCACGGGTCCGGCCACGATCGATGTCACCCCCTACCGGTACCTGTGCGGCGGACAGCTCACGAACTGCGTGCCGCAGCCGGGCGTCGAGCGCCGGCTGGACGCGCAGGGCGACAAGATCATGGCGCGCCTGGTCTACCGGCAGATCGGCGCGCGCGCGTCGCTCGTCGGCGTGCACTCGGTGGATACCGCGGCCGGCGGGGGCGGCGTACGCTGGTACGAGTTCCGGCTGAACGCCGGCGGCGACCCCGTGCTGCACCAGCAGGGCACCTACGCGCCCGACGGCGCGTACCGCTGGATGGCGAGCCCGGCCATCGACCGCATGGGCAGCATCGCGATCGGCTACTCGTTCGGCAGCGCGACGCAGTTTCCGGGGCAGCGGCTTGCCGCCCGGCTCGCTGACGACCCGAAGGGCGAGCTCACCTTCCGCGAGACCGTGATCGTGGAAGGTCAGGCGGCGCAGACGTCCACGCTGCGCTGGGAAGACTACACGCAGACGGCGATGGATCCGGTGGACGACTGCACGATCTGGTACGTGGGCGATTACCTCAGGAGCGGCGCGGCGAGTTACTCGACACGCATCGCCGCCGTGCGCCTGCCGGGCTGCGTGGCGGCGCCGCGCTAGCCGGCGGCGCCACCCGCTACGGCGTTGCTGTGATCCAGGCGGTTGCCTCTGCCGGTGTCAGGATCCGCACGGGCGACCGCGCGAAGTCTTTCGGGTTGCGCGTCACGAGGGCGTCGCACTTCGCTCGGCGGGCCGCCGCGGCCGTCACGGCGTCGTCGAAGTCTTTCCAGCCGAGACCGAGCGCTGCGCGCAGCACCACGCCGTCCACGGGTGCCACATCGAAGACGCCCAGCAGGGCGTCGGTCGTGTCACCGGCCATGCGACCGCCCACCGCTCGCGCGTTCAGATAGTGGATGGTGGTCACGGCGTGGGCCGCCAGCAGCCCTTCGGCTCGTCCCTGTTCCACCGCCGCCCACACGGCGGCCGAGGCGTCCGCGAACGGACGCCGATCGAGCAGCACATCGAGCACGACATTGACGTCGAGCAGGATCCGCTTCACCGGTACTTCCGCTCGAGATACGCGTGGTAGTCGCGCCTCGTGCCGCGGCGGAGCGCCCCCCGCAGGCGGGACAACACCGGCGGCGTCTCCGCGTCGGCCGGAGCAGGGGCCGAGGCGATATCGAGCATCTTCTCGACCAGCTGCGACACCGACGTGCCGTGTGCCCTGGCGTAGCGCTTGGCGCGTTCGACGACCCGGGCATCGACGCTCAGCGTCAGCTTCTGCATACGTATGAATCTATCACGAACATACGTGTCACGGCATGCGGCGCGCGATGCGGCCGTTCACACGAATCCAGCGTACGATGCCGGTCTCGTCACGGATGAACTCGTACGGCATGCCGCCGTATTGCCCCGAGAGCGCGTAAGCGACGTCATGGCCGTAGAAGGCCATCGGCGCTTCGGCCTGCCCGCTGCCCACCGCGACCACGAGGCGGCCGCCTTCCGGGCGCACCTGCACGGTGCCGACCGGCGGCCGCTCATAGGTGCCCATGTAGTCGTCGAGGCGCGGCTGCGGCACGAGCGGCGTGCTGTGGAACGTCATCGCTTCGTTCACGCCGCGGTGTCCGATGGCCTGCCCCCGGGCGAGCGCGACGCCGACATACCGCTGCAGGATCGCCGCCTCGACGTCCTGCACGAGGCGCCAGCCATCCACGTGATTCGTGAGCACGGTGAAGGCGAGCGCCTTCGAGGGCACGAGTTGCAGCAGCAGGCAGTGGCCGTTGAGCGTGCCCCCGTGGGCGAGCGTGATGACACCACCCACACCGCGCACGTGCCAGCCGACGCCCATCTCGTCGGTCGTGGCGTGCTTGCGCAGCTGCGGCGTCTGCATCAGGTCGAGCCGCCGGCGGCTGATGTGCGGCGCGCCCCGCGCGTCCTTCCCGTCGGCCATGTGAAAGCGGGCGTAGCGCATCAGGTCGGCCATCGACGTGAGGACGCCCCCGGCTGTCGTGCTCGACGTGGTCTGGAACGGACGAATCACCTCGAGCTGACCGTCGCGTTCGCGGTGGCCGAGCGTGAAGCGCCAGGTCATCGCGTCCGTGAGCCGCGTGACGGTGTGGCCGAGACCGAGCGGCGCGAACACGAGATCGCGCAGCGCGTCGTGAATGGACTTGCCCGTCACGACTTCGATGACGCGGCCGGCGAGCGCGAAGCCGGCGTTGTTGTAGCTCCAGACGCGCCCGGCCGGCGCGAGTGCCGGCAGCGTCGGCATGATCGTCGACGCGAAGTGCGCGAGGGCCTCGGCGCCGCGGTCTTCGGTCGTGAGCTGCCCTTCCCACCCCGGCGTGTGCGTGAGGCAGTGCCAGAGCGTCACGTGGCGGCTGGTGTCGCTGTCGGCGATGCGGAAGTCGGGCAGATAGCGCTGGATGGGGGCCTCGAGATCGAGCGTGCCCAGTTCGACGAGCCGCATCACCGCCGTCGCGGTCATGGTCTTCGAGATTGAGGCGATCGTGAAGAGCGTGTCGGGCGTGATCGGGCGCGGATCGTCGAGGCTCGTCACGCCAAAGCCGCGCAGCGTGGTCGTGCCGTCGACCGTCACGCCGAGGCCGACGCCCGGCACGCGGTAGACGCGCATCTTCTCGCGGACGAGCGCGGCGATCGCCTCGAACCGCCGGTCGGCGGGCGCGGCGGCAGCGCGTTGCGCGGCGGCGGGCGACGGCGCCCTGAGCAGGGCCGGCAGCGGCGTGAGGGCGAGGAAATCGCGACGGAGCATGCCCGACAGTCTACGATGTCGGCGTGCGGGCACGGGTGCCGCGGCGGAGGCGATGATGCGGACGACGACCGAACTTCTGTGGCTGGCGCTCGCGAGCGCGATGGTGGTGCCGGTGGCGGTCGCGATGGCCGCGTCCGGCGGGCAGACCGCGCCACCTGACGACGCCACGGCGATCCGCGCGGCGCGGGCCGCGTCGAATGCCGCCATCGCCCGCCACGACGTGCCGGGCATCGCCGCGCACTGGCTGCCGGACGTCTCGATCGTGACGTCGACCGGCGCGCACAATGACACGCGCGAGGCGAACGCCGCGCGCATGACGGCGCAGTTCGCGCGCCGGCCCGACACGGTCTACGTGCGCACGCCGACGACGATCGACGTCTTCCGCGCCTGGGACGTGGCGTCGGAACGCGGCGAGTGGACGGGCCGCTGGACCGAACCCGACGGCGTCGTGGACGTCGGCGGCACCTACCTGGCGCAGTGGCGCAAGATCGGCAGCACGTGGCGCATCCAGGCGGAAATCTTCGTGCCGACGCGCTGCAGCGGCTCGCGCTACTGCGCCGCGCATCCGTAACCGCGGGTCTCAGGGGCGGAGGGCGGTGAGCAGCGCCGGGTCGAGGCGCCAGGTCACGGCAGGGCCCGCCGCCACCCAGACCGAGCCGAAGGCCACCGCGACCGCCCCGCCGCCGTCGCCGGTGAACACCTGCGCCGCGCGGTTGGTCGCGGGGTCGAGGCGCACGAGCGGCGTGCCGGGCGCGCTCAGCCACACGGCGCCCGCACCCACCGCGATGTCTCCGGCGCCGATGCCGTGGCCGACGGCGATCGTGGCCACGACCTTGTTCGTCGCCGGGTCGATGCGCGTGACCGAGTGGTCGCCGCGGTTCACGACCCACACGGCGCCTTCACCGATGGCGATCCGTCCAGGCCGCGGGCCCACCGCGATCGTCTCGACCACGGTGTTCGTGTGCGCATCCATACGCGTCGCGACCTTCCCGGTGGCGCTCGTCACCCAGATCACCGCGTCCGCGAACGCGACGCTCGACGGCACCGCCGCCACGTAGACCTCCGCCACCGCCTCGCGCGTGTCTGGATCGACACGGCTCACGACACCGGAGGCCGCGCTCGCCACCCACAGCGAGCCGATGCCCGTGGCCACGCTGCCCTCCGCGTCGGCGAGCGGCAGCGCCACCGTCGTGACGGCCGCGCTCTTCTGATCGACGCGCGCCACGACATCCGCGCCGCACCGCGGCACCCACACGGCGCCGAGTCCGGCGGCTGGCGTACCGCAGACCGTGCCGTCGAGCGCCGGTCCCGCGGTGAGCACGTTCGTCTTGCCGTCTACCCGCGACACGCCGGCCGGTGTCGCGAACCACAACTCGCCGTCGCTCACGACCGCCCCGGCGGTCAGCCGTGCGGCTACGGTGGCGTCTGCCTTCGCACGCGCGAGCGGCAGTGCATCGGCGGCGCGCGGCGGCTTCGCCGCGGGCTCCTGGGCGGAGGCCGCCAGCTCGAGCACGAAAAGCGCGGTCACCACGAGTCGACATGCACGCATGCGGGACGGATTGTAGTGCCGCCGTGGGCGCCGGACCTGCCCGAAATCGCGAGGGTGCATTGGATGGATGCGCAGGCATAATTCGAAGGTTCCGATGCGCGCCCCTGCGTCTCTCCGTCGCCGCGCCGTCGCCGCCGCCTTCACCCTGGCGGCCATGGCCCTGACTGCCGCCGTCGGCGCCCGTCAGGCGCCGCCCGCGCAGCCCGCCGTCACACCGGTGCCGGCCATGACGGCGGAGCTCTTCGAATCCCGCATCCGGCCGCTGCTCGCTGGCAGCTGCTACGGGTGCCACGCCGAAGCCGCGATGGGCGGCCTGCGCCTCGACTCGCGCGACGCGCTCATGAAGGGCAGCGAGACCGGGCCCGTCATCGACACGGCCGCGCCCGACCAGAGCACGTTCCTCAAGGTGCTGCAGCACGCCACGGGCTATCCCGCGATGCCCAAGGGCCGGGCGAAGCTGCCGCAGGCCGACATCGATCTGCTCTCGGCGTGGGTGCGCGCCGGCGCGCCCTGGCCTGCCGCCGCCACTGCCACCGCACCGGCCCCGGCCGCGTCACACGAGAAGCCGGTCACTGCCGCCCATCGTGACTACTGGGCCTTCCGGCCGCTCGCGGCCACGGCCGCGCCCACCGTCACGAACACGGCCTGGCCGAAAACCACGATCGATCGCTTCGTGCTGGCACGGCTCGAACGCGACGGCCTCACGCCGGTGGCCGCCGCCGACAAGCGCACGCTGCTGCGCCGCGTCACGCTGGACCTTACGGGCCTGCCGCCCACGCCCGACGAGGTGGACGCGTTCCTCGCCGACACGTCGCCCACGGCGTTCGACACCGTCGTCGACCGCCTGCTCGCCTCGCCCCGCTACGGCGAGGCGTGGGGCCGGGTGTGGCTCGACATCGCCCGCTACGGCGAAGACGACTACCGCAGCCTCGATCCCGAGGGCCGCGGCTACAACCCGTATCCCAACGCGCATCTCTATCGCGACTGGGTGATCCGCGCCTTCAACGACGACCTGCCCTACGACCGCTTCGTCACCGCGCAGCTTGCCGCCGATCTCTTCGCGGGACCCGACCGCGTGCGCCATCTACCGGCGCTCGGCTTCCTCGGCCTCGGGCCCTGGTTCTACGACAACGGCGCCGTCGAGATCACGCGCGCCGACGAACGGCACGACCGCGTGGATGCGGTGAGCCGCGGGCTGCTCGGCCTCACGGTGGGCTGCGCGCGCTGCCACGACCACAAGTACGACCCGATTCCCACCAAGGACTACTACGCGCTCGGCGGCGTGTTCCTCAACACCGAGTACCACGAGTACCCGCTGGCGCCGAAAGCGGTGGTCGAGGCACACAAGGCGAAGGAGAAGGCGCTCAAGCAGCAGCAGGAGATGCTGGGCGAATTCCTGAAGACCGAGGCCGAACAGCTCGGCGCCACGCTCGCCTTCCAGAGCGCGAAGTACATGAAGGCCGCCTGGCAGGTGACCGGCGAGCCGAAGAAGGACAAGGCCGAGGTCCGCGACAAGGAACAGCTCGACTACGAGCTCTTCGAGCGCTGGCTGACCTTCCTCTCGCACCCGCCCACCTACTACCCGTTCCTCAAGGACTGGCAGGCGATGATTGCCACCGGCGGCACAGCCGCCGAGGCGGATCGGCTGGCCACGGCGTTCCAGGAGCTGCTCATCGGCCTCGTGCTCGAAGAGCGCGAGGTGCGCAAGGAGAACGACATCATCCGGGCGCGCGCGCTGCCGACGGCCAAGCCCAAGGAACCCGCCAACCTGCCCAACGAGTTCAAGACCAACGACGACTTCTGTCCGGGCTGCGGCCTCGAAGTGCGCAGCATGACGAAGGACCGCACGGCGCTGTACCGCGATGTCTTCGTCGTGGACCTGCGCACGGACGTGTTCATCCCGGGCCAGCCGAGCAAGCCCGGGCTGCTGCGCTTCCGCGGCTGGAATCTCGAACAGCGCCTCGGCCCCGATCGCCGCGCCACCATCGACGTGATGCGCAAGAGCATCGAGGCGGCCGAGAAGGCGATGCCGCCGAAGTACAGCTACGTGCACGGCGTGCGCGACCTGCCGGAGGCGAGCGACCTCAAGGTGCACGTGCGCGGCAACCCGATGCGCCTCGGCGACACGGTGCCGCGCGGCTTCGTGACGGTGCTCGGCGAAGGCGAACGGCAGACGTTCTCGAAGGGCAGCGGACGCCTCGAACTGGCGCAGGCGATCCTGGCCGAGCCGCTGGCGATGCGTGTCATCGTCAACCGCGTGTGGAAGGAACACTTCGGCACCGGGCTCGTGAACACGCCGAGCAACTTCGGCATCAATGGCGAAGCGCCGAGCCATCCGGAACTGCTCGACCACCTCGCGCAGTACTTCGTCGATCACGGCCTGTCGCTCAAGGCCCTGCACCGCGAGATCCTGCGCAGCGCCACCTACCAGCTGAGCGCCGACGACCAGCCGGCCGCGCGCGCGAAGGACGGCGGCAACCGTCTCTACTGGCGCGCCAACCGCCGCCGCATGAGCGCCGAACAGATTCGCGACGGCGTGCTGCTCGTCTCGGGCGCGCTCGACGCGAAGGTCGGCGGCCCGGCCGTCACCCTCACGCCACTCACCGCGCGGCGTACGATCTACGGCACGGTCAGCCGCTACAAGCTCGACGAATTCCTGCAGCTCTTCGACTTCCCGAGCCCGAGCCAGACCGCCGAGCAGCGCTTCACGACCAACGTGCCGCTGCAGCGTCTGTTCTTCATGAACAGCGACTTCGTGCAGCAGCACGCCGAACGCCTGGCCGCGGACGTCGTGGACGCGGCCGACGACGAGGCGCGCATCACCGCCGTGTACCGGCGGATCTTCGGCCGCGCGCCATCGGCCCGCGAACTCTCGGCAGGCCGTGAGTTCCTGGCCGGGGAAGCGCTGAAGCAGTACGAGGAGCGCCGCGCCGCGGCCGCGGCCACGCCGCCCGCGAAGGGCGGCTCCGCATCGACACCGGACGCCACGAGCGTCCCAGCGCCAGCCGCCTCAGATGCCAAGGTGGACGCTGACCCCGCCGCCGCCGGCATGATGGCGGGCGTCACGCCCGGTGCCGGCACCTCGGACGACGAAAAGAAGAAGATGCGGCCCGTCACGGCCTTCGGCCGCTACGTGAAGGTGCTGCTCAGTTCGAACGAGTTCGTGTTCGTGAGCTGACCCCGATGTCGCACAGATCCCGTCCCCCCGTGACGCGCCGCGACGCCCTCTGCCGCATCGGCAGCGGCTTCGGCATGATGGCGTTTGCCGGCCTCGTCGGCGACTCGCTCGACGCCGCGGGTCTCGCGCCGGGCAAGGCCGTGGCGCCGAAGCTCTCGAAGGGCCTGCACCATCCCGCGCGCGCCAGGCACGTCATCTTCCTCTTCATGAACGGCGGGCTGTCGCAGGTCGACAGCTTCGATCCGAAGCCGATGCTCGCGAAGTACCACGGCCAGCCGCTGCCCGGCGGCACCGTGGCCACCGAACGCAAGACCGGCGCGCTCATGCAGTCGCCGTTCAGTTTCTCGCGCTACGGCAGGAGCGGACTCGAGGTGAGCGAGCTCTTCCCGCACGTCGGCGCCTGCGCCGACGACATCTGCGTCATCCGGTCGATGCACACCGACATCCCGAATCACGAGCCGTCGATGCTCATGATGAACACCGGACACATCCAGGTTGGCCGGCCGTCGATCGGTGCGTGGCTCACCTACGGGCTCGGCAGCGACAACCAGAACCTGCCCGGCTACGTGGTGCTCTGCCCCGACGTGCCCACCACCGTGGGCCCGCCGCTCTGGAACAGCGCCTTCCTGCCGGCCGTGCACCAGGGCACGTTCATTCCGAGCAAGGTCGAGCGGCCGGATCAGATCGTCGGCAAGGACTTCGACCCGAAGAAGCTGGTCTCGTTCATCAACAACCAGCAGTTCACGCTGGCTGAGCAGCGGCGCGAACTCGACCTGCTGACGTCGCTCGACGGCCTGGCCGGCGTGCCGCCCGATCCGCAGCTCGATGCCGCGATTAGCGCCATGGAAACCGCCTACCGGATGCAGACCGAGGCGCCGGACGTCTTCGACATCCGCAAGGAATCGAAGGCCACGCTCGAGCTCTACGGGCCCGGCAGCACGGCGCGCGGCTGCCTCATGGCGGTGCGCCTCGTGGAGCGCGGCGTGCGGATGGTGCAGGTCTACTACGCCAAGGGCGATCCGTGGGACGCCCACAGCGACATCCAGCAGCACCGCAAGAACGCGAAAGACTCGGATCAGCCGTTCGCGGCCGTCGTCAAGGACCTGAAGTCGCGTGGACTCTTCGACGACACGATCGTCGTCTGCGGCTCGGAATTCGGGCGCACGCCGGTCGTGGAAGTGGGCGGCGGCGCCGGCACGCAGGCGAGCGGCCGCGACCACAATCCGTTCGGCTTCAGCGTGTGGCTGGCCGGCGGCGGCATCAAGGGCGGCATGACCTACGGCGCCACCGACGACTTCGGCTTCAAGGCCGTGGAGAAGCCGGTCCACGTGCACGACCTGCACGCGACCATCCTGCACCTGCTCGGCATCGACCACACGAAGCTGACCTACCGCTACAGCGGCCGCGACTTCCGCCTGACGGACGTCTCGGGCACGGTCATCCACGACATCCTGGCGTAGATCCCGGCGGCCAGCGCGGACTTTCCGGCCGGCCACGCAGCAACGGCGGCCGGTGAGCGCACATCCGGCCCGTGAACGTGCGCCGGGCCAAGGCGCGAGACTTGCACCACCGGTTCCCGGGGTGTGTCATGGCCTCGATCGTCTCGCGGCTCGTCGTTCTTCTCGGCCTGCTGGGGCTCGCGGGGGCCACATCCGCGCAGGATCGGGTGTTCGTGTCGGGCGGCGTGCCAACGATGCCCTACACCGAAGAGATCACGTCCGGTACCCCGTTCGGCGTGTCGCTCGGGCCGCGGTCACCCCTCGTGCACCAGCCGCTCATCGCCGGCGGCCGTTATGTCACGAGCGCTACGACCTACTGCGACCAGCGGCCCTGCCTCATCGTGGACGGACAGGGCGTGGCCCACGCCCTTCCCTACGCGTTCGTGTCCATCGCGGCAACCGACCCGGTGCGGCCGCGCGTCTTCGTGCAGACGGCCACGGGCGCCGTGGACGCGGTGGATGTCGAGACCGGCCTCGTGACGTCGATGTTCCTGGCGGCCGCGTCCGTCTCGGGATCGTGCCGCTACGCGTTCTCGGCGGCGCGGCTCTTCTGTCTCGAAGCCGCGTCCGCGCCGTCGTTGCGGGTGTTCTCGACGGGCGGTGCCGGTGAGGCGCCGCAGGTCGTGGGCACCGTCGCCAGCGTCGCTTTCGGCAGCCCACCCTGGCTCGTGACGCCCGACGGCGCGCGCCTCTTCAGTGTCGCGACGGCCGACGCGACCTCCCGGCTGACGCTCACCTACGTCGCCACCGGCGCGCGCGTCACGGTGGATCTACCCGCGGTCTGGGAACTCGCCTGGGACGACTTCCACGAGCGTCTGCTGGTCGTGCCCGCCCACCAGGTCGGCCATGCCTTCACGAAGGATCTCGTCCACCTCGGGTCGGCGTCGTTTCCCTTCATGGTCACCGCGATCACCGTCAGCGCGGCCACCGGACGGCTCTATGCCCGGGGGCTGGACGGACAGTCGGCCGGCTACGGCGACGCGTATACCGCGGCGTTCGACGGCGGCACCTACGCGATGCTCACGCCGGTCGTGCACACGCAGGGCTTCGGCGGTCCACCCCGCATCAGGGTGCTCAGCCCGCCTGGGGCGCCGCGCGATCTGATGGCCGCCGTCCAGGGGCGTGACGTCACCGTGAGATGGACGAATGTAGGCGCCGCGTCCGCGTTCCTGCTCGACGTCGGCCTGGCGCCCGGCCAGACCGTGGTCACCGTGCCGGTGACGGCGCTGACGCGGGCCGCGTTCGCCGCCGTTCCCGCCGGCACGTACTACGTGCGGATTCGCGGCACGAACGCCTTCGGCACGAGCCGGCCCTCGCCGGACATCCGTATCGTGGTGCCATGACAGCCGGCCAGGAGGTGTGAGGGGCACGGCCGGGCTGTTGCGCATACCTCCACAGCGGCGGTAGATTCTCGCTGCGCATTCCGGGAGACCCCATGACCGACACGACTGCCGCGATCAACGCCACCACGCTCGGCTGCTCGCTCACCTGCAAGGACCTGCAGGCCTCGATCCGCTTCTATCGCGACGCCATCGGCTTTTCGGTGGCCCACTCGTACGAGCACGAAGGGACCGTGGTTGCGGCCGTGGTCGCTGCGGGTGAGTGCCGCATCGTGTTGAACCAGGACGACGGCAAGCTCGGCTGGGACCGGATCAAGGGGCAGGGCTTCTACCTGCAGATCAACGTCGCCGCCCCGGCCGATGTGGACGCGGCGGCCGCGCGCATCACGGCGGCGGGCGGCACGCTCATCGACGAGCCGGCGGACCGCTCCTGGGGCGTGCGGATGTTCCAGTTCCGCGATCTCGACGGATTCAAGCTCGGCGTCTCGACGCCGCTCACCGCGTAGGCCGCAGGCCTACTTGTAGCTGGGCACGCTCGCGGGCATGGGCCGGTCGATGGCCGGCCGCTCCGTCACGTCCGCGAGCGCCCAGAGGCTCGCGAAGATCGTGCGCGAGAGGAAGTGCATCTGCACCGGGTCGAGGAACCGCGCCTCGTCCGACGGCAGGTGATACCGCGCATGGTTGCCCGTCGTGAACCCCACTGAGAGGATGCCGCGCTCGAGGAACGGGCCGGCGTCGGTGCGCGGGTAGAAGAACTCGCTCTCGGGCGTGTCGGCGTCGTGGTTGAAGCGCGTCTTCAGGTAGCTGTCGTTCACCGACCCGAGCAACGCCTCCACCTTCGCGCTCAGCACCTTCGGCCCGAGCACGTAGACCTCGTTGCGGGCGGTCACGGGTTTCGTCGTGGGATCGGGCGGTGTCGTCACGCGGCTGGCGCCGATCATGTCGACGTTGATGTGCGCCACGATGCTGCGCAGCGGCACCGGCGGCTGCTGCACGAACCACCGCACGCCCCACAGCCCCTGCTCTTCGCCGCTGTCCCACACGAAGACGATCGTGCGCTTCGGCCGCGGCGCCTTCGCCATCTGCTCGGCAATCGCCAGGAGCGCGGCGCTGCCCGACGCGTTGTCGTCGGCGGCGTTGTAGATGGCATCGCCATCCACCGCGCGCGTGCCCACGGCCCCGTCGAGATGCGCGGCAATGGTCACGGTTTCGGCCTTGAGCGCCGGGTCGCTGCCGTCGAGCCGCGCCACCACGTTGAACGGGCGCATCACGGTGCGTCCGGCCACGGCCACGTGCGGCGTGACGGTCTTTTTCAACTGGAACGACGCCGGGAACTCGCCACGATCGGCCAGACGCAGAGCCGCCTGGCCATCGAGGCTCTCGCCGGCGAAGAGTGCGTCGGTCACCTGCGGCGCCATGAGGAGCGACGTCACGGGAATGGCGGCGTACGCGGAGGGCACCTCGGGTGACATCTCGCGGCGCACGGTGCCGGCAAGGCGCACCTCGTCCCATCGCACGAGGTCCGACGCCTGGGTGATGAAGAGCACACCGGCAGCGCCACGTTTCGCCGCCGCTGCGAACGGCGTCTCCGCGCCGACGACGACGCGGCCCACCTGCGACACGTCGACGCCCTTCGGCAGCACGCGCGGACCGTGCGCCACGACGAGCTTGCCGCGGACGTCGACGCCGGCATACGGGTCGATGCCGCGGCCGGGAATCACCCAGCCGTGCTGCACGTAGACGACCGCGAGCGGGCCACTGAGCGGCGTCGCGAACGAGCGCAGCGCCACGTCGCGGCCGAGCGCGAAGCGCCGATCGCCCACCGTGAGCGACGCGCTCTCGGCATCGACACGCGTCTCGTGCAGCTCGTAGTGCTGGCGGAAGCCGCCGGCGTCACCGGCCGGCGCGAGGCCGGCCCGCGCGAGCCGCGCCGCGATGTAGTCGGCGGCGGCATCGAAGCGCGGCGACGGCGTGTTGCGTCCGAGCTGCTCATCCGCCGAGAGATACGCCACATCCCAGGCGAGCTGCTCGCTGGAGATGCCGTCGGCAGCGGCGCGCACGGCCGGCGGCAGCGCGGACTGTCGGGCCGCAACGCTGCCGCCCGCGACGGCGACGGCAGCCAGCGCGACCGAGAGACGACGAAGGCGCGCGGTCATGGCGCGACGCGCAGGTCGATCGTGGCCACCGTCTTCTCCCAGGCCACCGAGAGCGTGGCGGCCGACGCGGTGACGTTGACGAAGCCGATCGTGAGCTGCTCGACCGACGCGTCGGCCTGACGTACGGTCATCGGCGCGCGCAGGACGTCGAACTTCGGGTCGTAGTTGTAGGAGCCGTAGAGCAGCACCTTGTCGTTCGGGTCGTACTTCGGCTGCCGCGGCTGCGTCGTGAGCACGAGCGTCCAGGCGCCGGCCTTGAGCTCCGCGAACACGTTGTACACACCGGGCGGCAGCGTCTTTCCGCCGATGGCGAGCGGCGCCTGGGTGGTGAGACGCGTGGTGTCGTTGGCGCCCACGCGCCAGACCGGCGATCCATCGCTGATGGTCTTCCCGTAGTCCGCGCCGGCCCCGAAGATGTTCGCGCGGCCGCGCAGCAGCGGCCGGCCGTAGTCCACGACGACCCACTTGCCGTCCACGTAGCGCTGCCCGCCGGTGGGCGTCTTCTCCCAGCGCCCCCCCACCTGCACCGACGCCTGTCCCTGCGGCGACGGCGGCAGCTTGACCTCGGGGACGGTCTGCGCGTCGAGCGAGACGACGACGGCAGCAAGAATCACGGACAGGAACGCAGGGACACGCATGCAACAGCCTCCAGGAGGCTCTCAGGATAGCGCGGGCGGCGCCGGTTATGCGCGCCGCTTCTGCATCACGACTTCGCGGCCGCCGTCGGCGAACTCGACCTTGTCCATGAGTTCGTTGATGAGGAACACGCCGCGGCCGCTCGGCTTGAGCAGGTTCGCGCCCTGGAGCGGGTCGGGCACCGTCGCCACGTCGAACCCGGGCCCCGGGTCGCGCACGATGATCACGAGCTCCCCGGCCGCGTCGGTCGAGACCACGCACTGCACCTGTTTGGTGGGGTCGTTGTGGCAGCCGTGCCGGATGGCGTTCGCGAGGGCCTCGTCGAGCGCCAGCTCGACCTTCATGAGTTCGTCCTCGCGCCAGCCCTTGCCGACGAGCAGCTGCCGCACGCCCTCCCTGACCGTGGGAATCGAGGCCGGGGTGGCGGGAATCACCAGATTCAGCTCGCAGGTCGAGCAGAACGGCATGAGCGCGCCGAGCTTCTCGACGTTCCCGAGCGACGCGCGCAGCTCTCCGACGAGCGCCGCCTGCGCCGCTTCCGCCCGATCGCGCTCCGCGAGCGCCGCCGCCAACTCGTCGATGTTCCGCTTCAGCTCGAGCTGCGACTCGACCTGCCGGCGCAGCGCATCGAGCGCGCGCAGCTGCCCGTCGCTCAGCGTCCGTGGCTTCGTGTCGATCACACACAGCGTGCCAAGGGCATGGCCGTCCGGCGTGACGAGCGGCGCCCCGGCGTAGAAGCGGATGTGCGGCTCGCCGGTCACGAGCGGGTTGTCGCGGAAGCGGGCGTCGCCGGTGGCGTCGGGCACCTGCATGATGCCCGGCTGCGTGATGGCGTGCGCGCAGAAGGCGACACCGCGGGTGGTCTCCTGCACATCGAGCCCGATCCGCGACTTGAACCACTGGCGGTCGGAATCGACGAGCGAGATGAGCGACATCGGCGTGTCGCAGATCTGCGAGGCGAGCAGCGTCAGGTCGTCGAACCGCTGCTCGGGCGCGGTGTCGAGGATGCGGTAGCGCCGCAACGCCGCAAGTCGCGCCTCTTCGTCGGTGGCCATGGGGATGGGTCCTGTCCGCAGTGTATCCGGTCGGGCGGCACGTCGCGGCACGCTACGGTGCCGGTGCGCCGCACGCGGCGTTGCCGGCGGCATCGGTGGCGCAGACACGAAACGGTGTCGTGGCGTCGAGCTCGGCCGGCCACACGGCCGTCCAGAGATACTCCCCCCGCCAGCCCATCGCGATGGGCGCACGCGACGTGCCAGGAAACTCGACCACGACGCGGCGCCACTCGCTCGCGAGACTCGGGCTCTTGTGGTCGTGCACACGTGCGTGCACCTCGGCCGCGCCAGCGGCACGGCTGACCCTGACCACCTGCGCAATCGATGGCGGCCGGGTGTCGCGCGGCAGGCCGCGGCCGGCGAAGACGCGCTCCTGCACGGCGGTCTTGTGTTCGCCCTGCCCCTGCACGACGTCCATGCGGCCGTCGCCGTCGAGGTCGGCCAGCGCGAGGCCGAGCGTGCCGGGCGTGTCCTCGCCGGCGAATACATCGAGCCGCGCGGTGAGGTGGCCGCGGCCGTCGTTCACGAGCAGCCGGTCGGGGCCGGTGAGCGAGCCGATGACGAGGTCGGCGTCGCCGTCGTTGTCGGCATCGAGGAACGCCGCCATGTTGTCGTCTTCGCCGACGTTCGCCGCCGGCGGCCACCACGCGGCGGTGACGTCGCGGAAGCGGCCCTTGCCGTCGTTCCGGAACACGTGCTCGCGGCGGCTCGACTGATCGTCCGACGCGATGTCGCCATCGTTGAGCGTGACGAGATCGAGGAAGCCGTCGCCGTCGAGGTCCATCACCTCGAATTCGTAGTTGTTCGTGTACTGCGGCAGCGCGCGCGCATCCTCGGTGAACGTGCCGGCGCCATCGTTCCTGAAGAGGCTGCTGCCCGGGCAGCGCTTGCACGACACGAGCACGTCGAGATCGCGGTCGTTGTCGACGTCGGCCAGCTCCAGATCCCACGAGAAGCGCACCGCGAGCGCCGGCATCCTCGCGGCCGTGGCGTCGATGAAGTGGGCGCTGCCGTCGTTGAGCCAGAGACGCGTGACGCCGCCACCGTTCGTCATGTTGTTGCCGGCGCCCCAGTCGGCCAGCACCAGATCGAGATCGCCGTCGCCGTCCACATCGCCCGGTTCGAGATCGCCCACGCTCAGCGGCATCTGCGGCAGATGTGTGGCGGTCACCTCGCGGAACTCGCCCGGCGCGGTGCCCAGGAAGAGGCGGCTCTGCGTCTGGTAGGTCGTGCCGACGACGATGTCCACGAACCCGTCGCCGTTCAGGTCGCGCGCCTTGATGACACGCGCGAGATCGGGTGTGCCGCCGAGCACGCGCGTGGTCGCGTCTTCGAAGCGGAAGCCGGGCCCCACGTGCAGGAAGACCTGATTCGGCTCGGGTGTGCCTGGCGTGGAGTAATCGCCGCCGTTGGCGAAGAGCAGGTCGGGCCGGCCGTCGGCGTTGAGGTCCGCGATCTCGACCTTGTTGGTCCAGTAGGCGGTGGCCGGAATCGCATCGCGCGTCACGTCCACCCAGAGCGGCTCGCCCCCCTGGCCGGCGAGGGACACGCCGCTCAGCAGGCCCAGTCCCGTCAGGAATCCGCGCACGGCTCGTTGCATGCGCGCATGATACATGGCACGCGCGTGCACCCTGCGCCTCCTGACGCGGGGACGACGCCACCAGACCCGACGTCCAACG
>JBIKUN010000033.1:0-34659 GCA_044347565.1 Vicinamibacterales bacterium
CAGCGCGCCGTCGTTCAGCACGAGCGCTCCGCCCTCGCCGCAGGTGAGGTTCTTGGTCTCGTGGAAACTCAGCGTCGACATCGCGCCGAAGCTGCCGAGCGCCTGGCCGCGGTACTCGCCGAAGAGGCCGTGCGCGTTGTCTTCGACGACGGCGAGGCCGTGCCGCACCGCGATGTCCATGAGGGCCGGCATCTCGCAGCCGACGCCCGCGTAGTGCACGAGCAGCAGCGCTTTCGTGCGCGGCGTGATCGCCGCCTCGACGAGTCGTTCGTCGATGTTGAGCGTGTCGGGGCGGATATCGACGAACACCGGCCGCGCGCCACGCAGCACGAACGCGTTCACCGACGACACGAACGTGAAGGCCGGGCAGATCACCTCGTCGCCCGGCGCCAGCCCGAGCAGCAGCATCGCCATCTCGAGCGCGTGCGTGCACGAGGTCGTGAGCAGCACCTTCGGCGCGCCGGTGATCGCCTCGAGCATGGCGTGGCAGCGGGCCGTGAACGCGCCGTCCCCCGACAGATGGCCCGCCGCCAGGGCCTGCTCCATGTATTCCCGCTCACGGCCGGCCACGGCGGGCCGGTTGAACGGAACGGGGGGCAGCGACGACAACTCACTCATGCGCGGGCGCGCTCCTTGACGGCGGCCCGCGTCTCGCGGTCCACCTCGCGTTTGCGGAGGGTCTCGCGCTTGTCGTGGGCCTGCTTGCCCTTGACGAGCGCAATAGCGACCTTGACGCGGCCGCGCTTGAAGTACAGGCGCAGCGGCACGAGCGTGAGGCCGCGTTCGGTGGTCTTGCCGATGAGCTTGCGAATCTCCTGCGCGTGCAGGAGCAGCTTGCGCTTGCGCTTCGGATCGTGATCGACGTAGCCGCGGTGGCTGTAGGGATTGATGTGCACGTTGAACAGCCACACCTCGCCCTTGTCGATACGGGCGTAGGCATCGCGCAGGCTGGCCTTGCCCTCGCGGATGCCCTTCACCTCGGTGCCGAGCAGCTGCACGCCGGCCTCGAACGTCTCGAGCACGTGGTAGTCGAAGTGGGCCTTGCGGTTGTCGGCGATGAGCGTTTCATCATCGCTCTTCGTGCGGGGGGCCGGCTTCGGGGTCGCGCCGCGGGTACTCACCGTGTGGACTCCATACGTCTGGCGAGTTCAGCGGCGAGCAGAATCGATTCCACCATGCTGCCGGGGTCGGCGATCCCCTGGCCGGCGATGTCGAAGGCGGTGCCGTGATCGGGCGAGGTGCGCACGATCGGCAGGCCGAGCGTGACGTTGACCGCGGTGCCGAACGACAGCAGCTTGATCGGCGTCAGGCCCTGGTCGTGATAACACGCGAGCACGCAGTCGAACTCGCCGCGCGACGCCCGCACGAACACCGTGTCGGCCGGCACCGGCCCGGTCACGTTCAGGCCGTCGTGCCGGGCGTCGCGGATGGCTGGCACGATGACCTCGATTTCCTCGTGGCCCATGAGGCCGCCTTCGCCGGCGTGCGGGTTCAGTCCGGCCACGGCGAGGCGCGGCGTGCCGGTGACGCCGAAGTACGGCAGTTCCTGCGCGGCGATGTGGAGCGTGGTGAGGATGAGATCGCGCGTGATGAGGCGCGGCACGTCGCGCAGCGGCACGTGCACCGTGGCCAGCACGACGCGCAGCTTCGGCGAATGGAACATCATCGCCACGTCGGAGACACCGCAGAGATGAGCGAGCAGATCGGTGTGCCCCTTCCAGCCGAGCCCGGCGGCGGCGAAGGCGGCCTTGTTCACCGGCGCCGTCGCCAGGGCCTGCACGGCGCCCCGCTTGGCATCGTCCACCGCGCGCACGATCGCCTCGAACGCCGCGCGACCAGCCTGCGGACTGACCTCGCCGACCGGCACGGCCACCGGCGGCGTCGTGTCGTAGATCACGGGCTCGCAGACGGCGCGCACGCGCCAGTCGTCGGCGGCCTTGGCGGCGATCTCCGGTCCGATACCGGCCGGGTCACCGGCCGTGATGGCAATGCGGGGCTTCATGGAGTCCTTCAGATAATGACATGACGGACGCGATCAGGCGATCTCACGAATCGCCTAGATCTCCGCGCAGATCCACTCCGTGACGAGCTTCGGGCCGGCGTTGCGCTCGAGCGCGGTGAGGCCGCGGTCGAGGGTGGCGAAGGCCTGGCGGGCGGCCGCCGGCGCCAGCGCGCGGGCGAGGCGGTCGAGGGTGTCGCCCATGTCGCCGTTGGCGAGCAGGCGGCGGTCGGCGCCGGCGTGCAGCAGGGAGACATCACGCACGATCGACGACGCCATGTGCAGCAGCGCCTGCATCTCCTGCCGCGTGCGTTCGGGCTTCTTCTCGCCGACGACCGCCTTGGCAATGGCCAGCCGGGCCCCGAGGTCGGCGGCGCTGGCCGCCCGGAGCAGCAGCGTGGCGGCATCGCGCATGCCGGCGAGCGCCGATGAGCCCAGCGCGAGCGCGGCGCCGAGGCTGCCATCGGCGAGCATCGCCACGCGGCGGGCATCGCCTTCCGCCATCGCGTGGTCGCGCACGAGGATGCGCACGATGTCGTCCACGGGCAGGCGGCCGAAGGTGAGACGCATGGTGCGCGAGCGCACCGTGCGCAGCAGGGCGTCGGGCGCGGCCGAGGTCATCACGAAGACGGTGGCCGGCGGCGGCTCCTCGAGCGACTTCAGCAGCGCGTTCTGCGCCTGCTCCACGAGCGCGTCGGCATCGCGGATGAGCACGACGCGGCGCTGCCCTTCGAACGGCCGGTAGTCGCAGCGAAGGAGCACCTCGCGCACCTCGTCCACCTTGATCTTGCCGGTGTCGTCGGCCACGAGCCGCAGCACGTCCACGTGCATGTCGCGGCCGATGCGGTCGCAAGCGCGGCAGGTGCCGCAGGCATCGCCCTCGACGGGCGCGAGGCAGTTGAGCGCTTCGGCGACGGCACGGGCGACGCGCCATTTGCCGACGCCGGCCGGTCCGGCCAGCAGCAGCGTGGGCGGCACGGTGCCGCGCGAGACGGCGCGGGCGAGCAGCGAGGTGAGGTGACGATGACCGACGATGTCGCGAAACGGCATGCGCGGCCCTACTGGCGCCGGGGCGGCGGATCTTTCTGCTCGTTCTTTTTCTCGTCACGCTCGCCGCGGCCGAAGAGGCGTCCCCAGAAGCCGCGCTTCTTCGGCGGCTCCGGCGCGTCCGCCACGGCCGGCGCCTGCTGCATCGGCGCCACGGGCGGCGCGGCCACGGGTTCCTCGGCGGCGTCGGCGGTGCCGGCACCGCGCGCCGTCTGCCCGCCGGACGCGGTGACCCAGTTGGCGAAGCGGCCGAGCAGCGAGCGGCCCACGTGCAGATGGCACGAGTCTTCGGGTTCGGTGCCGGCCGCGAAGTACTCGGTGCGGATCATCGACTGTTCGGTGTGGCCGCCGTCCTCGAGCGTGACGGGCACCGCGTCACAGCCGCCGGCCGGGCGTTTCCCCGAGAGCCGGCAGATCTGGACGGCAACGACGCCGCGCGGCGCGTTGAAGTACTCGGGCTGGTCCTTCGCCGTGGCCGGGGCCATGAAGCGTGCCCAGAGCGGCACGGCAACGTCGGCGGCGTAGGCGGCGCCGGGCAGAATCGGCTTCGGTGTGTCGTAGCCCACCCACACGCCGCTCACGAGCGACTTCGTGTAGCCTACGAACCAGGCATCGCGGTAGTCGTTGGTCGTGCCGGTCTTGCCGGCCGCCGGCAGGCGGAAGCCGAGCTGCCGCGCCTTCCACGCCGTGCCACCGTCGATGACTTCCTGCAGCATCGACGTCATGAGGAACGCGGTGTCGGGCTTCACCGCCTGCACCGCGATGTCTTCGGCGGTGTAGAGCACGGTGCCGTCGAGATCCTCGACGCGGCGGACGAGCGACGGCTTGTGCCACTGTCCGTCGGCCGCGAAAGCGCCGTAGGCCGACGTCATGTCGAAGAGCGTCACTTCCCCCGAGCCGAGCGCGAGCGACGGCACGGCGGGCAACCCCGGCAGGCCGAGCTTCGCGGCGTACGACACCGCGGCCGGCGGACCGATCATCTCGAGCATCTTCACGGCGGCGCGGTTGCTCGAGATCCTGAGCGCCGCGCGCATCGTCATCTCGGCGGCGTCGGCATGGCCGTCTTCCGGCGTCCAGGCGCCCTGCAGCGTGTCGATCGGCGCGTCGAGGTCCTCGATGAGGGTGGCCGGAGTGTAGCCGGCTTCGAGCGCCGCGGCATAGACGAAGGTCTTGAACGCCGAGCCCGGCTGGCGTTTCGCCTGCATCGCGCGGTTGAAGCGGCTGTCGGCGAAGCTGCGGCCGCCGACGAGGGCGCGGACGGCACCGCTGCGCGGGTCGATGGCGACGACCGCCGCCTGGAGCGGCGCGTCTTCCGGCGCGAAGGATTGCTTCCGCGCCGTGAGCGTGGCGACACGCCGCTGCTCGAGCTCGTCGAGGGTCTTCGCCACGGCGGCTTCCGCCGCCTTCTGCATCTCGACGTCGATGGTCGTGTAGACGCGCAGCCCGCTCTGATAGACACGTTCGCGGCCGAAGCGATCGATGAGCTCGAGCCGCACCTGTTCCTTGAAATAGCGGCCGAACGGCTCGTCGCTGCGCAGCGCGTCGCGCAGCACGACCTGCGCGCTCTTCGCCGCGGCCTGCGTGGCCTCGTCGATGACGCCCATCTCGCGCATCGAGGCCAGCACCACGTTGCGGCGCGCCATCGCCCGCTCCATGTTGACCGTGGGCGCCCAGGTGGAGGGGGACTTCACGAGACCGGCGATCATCGCCGCCTCGGCCACGGTGAGCTCGCGCGAGGGTTTGCCGAAGTAGCCGAGTGAGGCCGCCTCGACGCCGTAGAGCCCGGCGCCGAAGTACATCTTGTTCAGGTAGAGCTCGAGGACCTCGTCCTTCGAGTACTGCTGTTCGATGCGCAGCGCGAGAAGCGCTTCCTGGATCTTGCGGGTGTAGGTCTTGTCGAGCGTGAGGAAGCTCTGACGGGCGAGCTGCTGCGTGAGCGTGCTGCCGCCCTGCGCCAGGCGCCCTTCACGCACGTTGGCCAGCATCGCGCCGACGATGCGCACGACGTCGACACCCCAGTGCGAGCGGAAGCGCTGGTCTTCGATGGCAATGAGCGCGTTGATGAGGTGCGGCGAGACGTCGGCGAGGCGCACCTCGAAGCGGCGCTCCTCGAAGATGGTGAAGGCCGGCTGGTCCTTCACGTCGTAGAACACGGTGGCCTGGGCCATCTCGCCCATGCGCTTGACGTCGGCGATGCTCGGCAGGCCCGAGACCACGGCGTGGATGGTCCACGGCACGCCGATGACCACGGCGAGCTGCGCGGCCACAACGAGCGCGCCGGCCCCGGCGGCGAGGCGCGGCCAGCGGACGATGAAGGACCGCAAACGCGCCGAAGCGCGCTGCACGAGCGGACGGGCCAGCAATGAGGCGATACGCACGGGTGTGACGGACCACGCGCCGAGGGGAGCGGCGACTCCCAACGGTACTACGTTTGGCGCCCGGACCCAGCAACGCCCTGGCGGGGGGCCAGGTCGGGCGATGCGGTCAGGTCGGGAAGCCAACCCGCTTGCGCGGAGCAGGCGAGTGGCGGGGTCGGCACGAATCGCACCCGTTCGCGAGGGCCGAGGGCCCCCGCGGCGTGCGCGATATCGTCGATCCCACCAGCCGGTGAGCGATCAGCGAGGAGATTGGCGGGGTCGACGGGACTCGAACCCGCGGCCTCTGCCGTGACAGGGCAGCGTTCTAACCAACTGAACTACGACCCCAATCTTCTCGTGACCACCCGCCGTGTCCAGGTCGTGTCCGGCGCGCCTACCAGCACGTGGTGGGCGGTACAGGACTCGAACCTGTGACAGCCGGTGTGTAAAACCGGTGCTCTACCAACTGAGCTAACCGCCCGGCTCACAACCCGACGAAAGCACGACTATACCAGACTTTGAGCGCCAGTAGCGAGAGACCTGCCACGAGACCGGCCAGCGCGTGGTGTTCCCGGTTCCGCCACGCCCGTTCCCAGCTGAAGGATCGGGCCATCATCGGCGCCTGGCGGGCGGCATAGCGATCGTAGGCGTCGCCGAACTTCTCGCGCAGGTGCGCCTCTTCGGCCTTCATCGCCGCGGTGAGGGTGGAGGCGAGATAGCCGACGATGGCGAGGCCCAGCCAGAGATTCGCCGCCGCCACGGCCACGCCCACGCCGACGACGGTCGAGCCCAGGTAGAGCGGATGCCGCGTGTAGCGATAGGGGCCGCTCGACGTCACCTCGCGACTCTTCTCCACGTGTCCGGCCGCCCAGAGCCGCAGCGCCGCGCCCAGAGCGGCGATGGCGCCGCCCACGAGCAGGCTCGTGCCGGTGGGATGGGAGAACCACACGGTGACGGCGGCCATCAGGCCACCGAGCGCAACGCGGTAGCGCGCGAGCACACGGACGACGCTCACGCGACCCTCCCGGCGGCGAGACGCCGCGTGCAGGCGTCGAGCACTTCGCCGACGCCGATGCGATCGATGCAGGCCTGCCCGCGCAGGCACTGCCGTTTGTGGAAGCACACACACTCGCCGGCCCGCGACACGTTCAGATCGGCGGCGAGCCACGGGCCGTTGCGTTCGGGACGTGTCGGCCCGAAGAGCCCGACGATCGGTGTGCCGACCGACGCCGCGAGATGCAGCGGGCCGGTGTCGCCGGAGACGCAGAGCCGGGCCGCGCGTCCGAGCGCCAGCACGTCGTGCAGCGCCGTCGGCGGCGAGACGAACGCATGCGTGCCGGCGTCGGCCACGACCGCCTCGGCCCGTTCCTGCTCGCCGGGGCCCCAGGTGACCACGCTCACGAGGCCATGCCGCTCGCCAATCGCGCGGGCGAGCGCCCCGAAGTGTTCGACCGGCCAGCGCTTGTTCTCCCACGCCGCGCCCGGGTTGAGCAGCACGAACCCGCCGGCGGCGGCCACGCGCGCATCGGCCTCGACCTGCGCGGCCACCGCCGATTCACGCGCCGACCACGGGAACGCGACACCGGCCGGCGGCACGCCGAGCGGGCCGAGCATCGCCAGGTTCTTGTGCACCACGTGCCCGCGATCGTCCACCGCCACCTGCTCGCCGTAGCAGAACGCCGCCGCCGGCTCGCGCAGGGCGCGACGCTCGAAGCCGAGCACGCGGCCGGCGCCCGAACCGCGGGCGAAGACCGCCGACTTGATGAGTCCCTGCAGATCGATAGCGGCCGCGTAGGCCTGCCGCCGCAGGAACGCAAGGGCCCGCCCTATGCCGGCAACGCCGGCGAAGCGCACGGCGCGGTCGCCGGCGTCGTCGTCCTTCGCGCGCACGACGACGAGACGGGCCAGGCCGTCCACGAGCCCGAGCACGCCCGCGTAGCGCGCGTCCACCAGCCAGTCGACGCGTACGTCGGGGCGATGGGTCCGGAGCGCCGCCAGCACCGGCAGCGCGTGCACGATGTCGCCGAGCGCGCCCATCCGCACGATGAGCAGACGCGCGTCCGGCCCGAGCGCGGCCGCCATCAGCCCCTGCCCTCGCGGATCGCCCGCAGCAGATCGCGCGTCGAGTGATCCTTCGGATCGCCGACGATGGCGGTGCGGCCGCCGTAGGCGCGCACCGTCTCGCGTTCGGGCACCGAGTCCACGGTGTAGTCGGTGCCCTTGCAGTGCACGTCGGGGCGCAGCAGTTCGAGCAGCGGCGTCACGGTCGGTTCCGGGAAGATGACGACCGCGTCGGCGCAGCGCAACGCGGCCACGAGTTCGGCGCGGTCGGAGGCCGGCAGCACGGGCCGGTCGGGGCCCTTCAGCATGCGCACGGTGGCGTCGTCGTTGACCGCCACGACGAGCACGTCGGCTTCCTGCCGCGCCCCTTCGAGATACCGCACGTGGCCGACGTGCAGCATGTCGAAGACGCCGTTGGCAAAGGCGATGCTGCGGCCGGCCTGGCGCTGCCCCGCCACCCACGACGCCAGGGCGTCGCGCGACATCACCACACCCATCGTCAGCGGCCGCCCAGGTCGCGGGTCACCGCGCTCGCCAGTTCCCGCGCCGACACCGTGGCCGTGCCGCGCTTCATCACCACGAGCCCGCCGGCGTAGTTGGCGAGGCGTGCCGCGTCGGCCATCGACGCCCCGGCGGCAAGTGCGAGCGTGAGCGTGGCCATCACGGTGTCACCGGCGCCGGTCACGTCGGCGATTTCGTCCGAGCCGTAGATCGGGATGTGCGTCGTGGGCGTGCCATGTTCGAAGAGCGCCATGCCGCGACTGCCGCGCGTGACGAGCACGGCGTGCATGCGCGTCTTCTTGAGGATGGCGCGGCCGGCCCGCTCGAGCACCCGTGGCGCGTCGCCGATCGTGACGTCGAGCGCATGCTCCACTTCCGACTCGTTGGGCGTGCAGGCGGTGAGGCCGCGGTAGCGCAGCAGGTCGTAGCGCGAGTCGACGAGCACCGGCACGCGGCGCGCGGCGAGCGGCGCGACGAGCGCGGTGACGACCTGCGGCGAGAGCAGGCCCGAGCCGTAGTCGGAGACGAGCACCGCATCGGCCTGCCGGAGGGCCTTCGCCGCCGCCCGCATCCACTGCGCGCGCCACGCCTCGGTCATCGACTCGCGTGTGAAGCGGTCGACGCGCACGACCTGCTGTTTGGCCGAATGCACGCCGCCGGCGAGGATGCGCGTCTTCACCGGCGTGTGGTAGCCGGCGGGGCGGGTGATGGCGCGGCGATCGACGCGCGCGGGGAACGACGCCAGCACGCGGCGGCCGGGTTCGTCGCGGCCGGCGAGCGCCACGAGCGTCACCGCGCCGCCGAGCGTGGCCACGTTGTGGGCGGCGTTGCCGGCGCCGCCCGGCACGATCTCGGTCTTGTCGTATTCGAGGATGAGCACCGGCGCCTCGCGCGAGACGCGGCTGATGCGGCCGGAGACGAACTCGTCGGCGATGAGGTCGCCGAGCACCACGACACGTTTGCCGCGCGCGGCGGCGATGAGGTCGAGGAGGCGGCGGGCGGAGACGCCCGGAGGTGCAGCGGCAGTGGCCATGCGGACGCTACAGACTACCTCAGCGGCCCGGGGCGGCGGCGGCCGCCGGCCCGCCCCGATCGGCGCTGAGAATGCAGGCGACGGCACCGGCGAGGGTGTCGCAGATCGCCTCGACCGGCTGGCCCGCGGGCCGCAGGTCCTCTTCGATGACGCCCCAGCCCGTGCGCAACAGGATGCCGCGGGTGCCCGCCCGCTGCCCCGCCTGGATGTCACTCCACTTGTCGCCGACCATCCACGAGCGCGCGAGATCGACGCCGTGGTCGCGCGCCGCATCGAGGACCATCCCGGGCTCGGGCTTGCGGCAGCGGCAGGCCTGCCGCAGATCGCCGGTGATCGCTTCAGGATGATGCGGGCAGAAGTACCAGCCGTCGACCACGGCTCCGGCGGCAGCCAGACGGTCGTCGATGACGGCGTGGAGCTCGCCGAGGAACTCGGGCCGGATCATCTGCCGGCCGATGCCGCCCTGATTCGTGATCATGACCACGAGGTAGCCGGCGCGCTTCAGCAGCCGCACGCTGTCGATCGCCCACGGGTAGAGCGTGAGGTGCGACAGCTCCGACAGGTAGCCCACATCCTCGTTGATCGTGCCGTCACGATCGAGGAACACGGCGGGGCGCAGCGGGGCGGACGTGGACGGCGTGGTCATGGGATGAGCGCGGCGACATCGGCCGGAGCCACGCCGCGCATGCAGGCGTGCCCGAGCGGGCACTCCCGCAGCATACACGGCCGGCACCACACCGGGTGGATGGCGAGGCGCGCCGGCGGACCGTCGAGCGCGGCGATGAGCGGCGCCGTCTGCTGGTCGTTCGTGGGTCCGAAGACGGCCACGACAGTCGTGCCCACGGCGCCCGCCAGATGCATGGCGCCCGAGTCGTTCGCCACGACCGCCCGCGCGCCGGCGAGCACGGCGGCCAGGGTGGCGAGGTCCGTGCGGCCGATGAGGTCGACGAGCGCCGCGGCCGTCTCGCGGCCACCGGGCATCTCGGCAAGCGCCGCCGCGAGTTCGTCGCCGGCCGCGCGGTCGCCACCGGCGCCGATGACGACGGGCGCAAGGCCGCGCGCGCGCCAGAGCGACACGGCGAGGGCGGCGTAACGATCCGGCGGCCACTGCTTCGCGCGTCCGTAGGCCGCGCCGGGCGCGAGCACCACGTAGTCGCGCCGTGGCACGAGCGCCGCGGCAGCCGCGACGGCTGTTCCGGGGGGCACGATCCGCGCCACGCGCGGCGCTGGCACAAGCCCGGCGGCGGTCGTGAGGGCGAGGTAGTAGTCAGCCTGGTGCACGTCGGCCGGGGGCCGGCGGAAGGCGCGCGTGAGCCAAGGCCCGCGCAGGTCCGTCGCGTAGCCCCAGCGCGCCGGGATCTTCGCCTGCGCCGTGATCCAGGCCGAAAGGAACGAATTCGGGAACAGCACCGCGAGGTCGAAGCGTTCGGCCTCGAGCCGCGCCACATCGCGCCGCCAGCGCTGCACACCCGAGAGACCGGCGCGCGATTCGAGCGTGATGACCTGCTGCACGCCCGGCACCATCGCAAAGAGCGCCGCCACGCTCGGCCGCGCCGCCACGGCGAGATGCGCGCCGGGCCAGGCCGCGCGCAGCGTCTGAATCGCCGGCAGCGCCATCACCGAGTCACCAAGCCAGTTCGGCGCCACGACGAGCAGCCGCCCAGCGCCTTCGCCGGCCAGGCGCACGGCGTCGGCGCGGTCAGGCATCGCCGCCCTCGTCGCGCACTTCGGGGAACATGCCCTTCGTCTCGGGCGCCGGCGCGTCGCGCCAGCGGCGATGCATCCACAGCCAGAGCTCCGGCTGACGGCGCACGTACATCTCGAGCACGTCGGTGCAGCGCTGCGTGAACTCGCGGACGGGTTCGGGCGAATCGGCGGCCGGCGGCTGGACGGGATGTTCGTAGATGAGGCGCAGCCGGCCGTCGGACAGCGGCACCGCGAACACGGGAATCACCGGCGCGCCGGTGCGCAGCGCGAGCGCGGCCAGCGTGGAGGTCGTGGCGGCGGGCCGCTGGAAGAACTGCACCCAGATCGCGTCCGGGCTGTGCATGTGCTGATCGATGAGGAGCGCCACGCCCTGCCCCATCGACAACATCCGCAGCACCTTGCGCACGGCGCCTTCGCGATAGATGACAGTGTTGCCGGTGCCCTGCCGCATATCTTCGAGCAGCACGTGCAGACCCGGATTGTCGAGCGGACGCGCCAGCACGCCGATCGGCTGGAAGACCAGCGCGTGCACCATCGCGTGCATCTCCCAGAAGCCGAAGTGGCCGGTGAAGAAGAGCACGCCCTTCCCCTTCGCGTAGGCGGCGCGCACGCGCTCCTCGCCATCGACGACGACGCGCGCCCGCATCTGCTCGGGCGACAGCCGGCCGAACCGCAGCAGCTCGAGGAGCAGGACGCCGAAGTGCGCGAACATCCGCCGCGCGATCGACTTCCGCTCGGCCTCTGACCGCGCGGGAAAACACTGGGCGAGATTGGCGAGCGCGACGCGCCGGTGCGAGCGGTCGAGCAGATAGAAGGTGCGGCCGAGCGCGGCGCCGAGCGCGCGCGCGAGCCACGCCGGGAGCACGCCGGCCACGGCGCCCACGACACGCACAGCGGCCAGTTCGACCGCCTGACGCTGTGCCTTCACGCGCGGCCTCCGAGCACCTGCCGGATCGCGCCGGTGAGCGTGTCCCACCGCGGCACGTCGAGCGTGAGCGGCCAGCGCGACACCGGCACCGGCAGCGGCCCGAGCGGTTCGAGGCGCACGGCGTCCTTGTCGGTCGTGGCGACGCCCCAGGCGCCTGCCGCGGCGACGCGGCGCGCCACGGCGGAGAGATCCGCCGGCGTGTACCAGTGGTGGTCCGGATACGCGCAGGTGTCGACCACGGTCCAGCCGTCGGCCGTGAGCGCGTCCACGAACTGCGCCGGCTGGCCGATGCCGGCCATGGCGACGAGTGGGCGGTCGCGTGTGGGCGCATCGCCCTGCACGGGCACGGGCGCACCGAGCCGCCGCGTGGCGCCAAGGCCGCAGGCCACCCCGTAGGCGCGCGCCTCCGCTGCGGCGGCGTCGTCGGTCGCGCCCACCACCACGAGCATCCCGGCGCGTGAGAGCGCCGACACGGGCTCGCGCAGGCGCCCCTTCGGCAGCACCGCGTCGGTCTCGAGCGTGCCGGCCGTGGTGACGACGATGTCGAGATCACGCGCGAGCGGCAGATGCTGGAAGCCGTCGTCGAGCACGTGCACGGTGGCGCCGAGGGTGGTTTCCGCGACCACACCCGCGGCGTGCCGCTCGGCACAGACCACGACGCGCGCGCCGGGCACGGCGCGGGCCAGCATGAGCGGCTCGTCGCCGGCGTGGGCCACGTCCGTGAGCACGCGCGTGCCATCGGAGACCACGGTGGGTTCACGTCTGGTCACGGCGCGCGCGTAGCCGCGCGACAGAATCGCCGGCCGCTCGCCAATAGCCACGAGCCACGCGGCGATGGCCGCCACGAGCGGCGTCTTGCCGGTGCCGCCCACGCTCAGGTTGCCCACGCTGATGACGGGACGGCCGAGCCGGCGCCGGGCGCCGGGCCGGTCGTACCACGCGCGCCGGGTCAGGGCGAGCCGTCCGTAGAGGGTGTGCAGCACGAGGATCTCAGCGGCCGCCGGCCGTTACGGCGCGCGGAACGGCCGCACGTTGTTCGGCCGCGCCGAAGGCAGCGGCAGCAGCAGATCGAGCGCCTCGAGCGTGCGGCCCTTGGCGCCGCGGTTGGCCTCGACGAGGGCGCGGGCAGCAGCGCCGAGGCGCGCCCGCCGCACCGGATCGGCCATGAGCGCCAGTACTTCGTCTTCGAACGCGCCCTCCGACGCCACCTGCACGCCGGCATCGGCGGCCACGAAGGCGGCGGCGATCTCGGCGAAGTTGTGCATGTGCGGTCCGAACACGACGGGCCGGCCGAACACCGCCGGCTCGAGGATGTTGTGGCCCCCGGTGGGCACGAGGCTGCCGCCGACGAACACGAGTGTGCCCACCTGGTAGACGGCGGCCAGTTCGCCGAGTGTGTCGAGCACGACGACATCGGCGCGCGGCTCGGCGTCGATCGGCAGCTCGCTGCGCCGCACGGTGCGGAAGCCTTCCTGCTGCGCCATGGCCACGACGTCGTCGAACCGCTCGGGATGCCGCGGTGCCAGCACCAGCACGGCGGCCGGCTGCGACGCCTTCAGACGCCGGAAGACCCGCAGCACGATCGCCTCTTCGCCCTTCATCGTGCTCCCGGCGACCCACACCGGCCGCGGCGCCGGGAAGCGGAAGTAGCGCAGCACGCGCTCGCGCGACCGCGTCTGGCCGGCCGTGGCCTCGAGCGAATCGAACTTCAGGCTGCCGGTGACGGTCACGCGGTCAGCCGGCGCGCCGATCTCCACGAAGCGGCGGCGTGATTCGTCCGACTGCACGCAGAAGTGATCGATGTCGGCCAGCACGTGGCGGAAGAAGCCGCGGGCGGCGCGGTAGCGTGGGAACGACCGCGACGAGAGCCGGCCGTTCACGATCGCCGTGCGCACGCCGCGGCGGCGGCACTCGCGCAGGAGATTCGGCCAGATCTCCGTTTCCATCATCAGAAAGAGCTTCGGCTTCACGAGGTCGAGCGTGCGGCGCACGACGAAGCCGAGATCGAACGGGAAATAGAAGACGCCGTCGACGTCGAGGGGATTGCGGCGCGCCAGCTGCTGCGCCGACATCGTCGTGGTCGAGAGAAAAATCCGCAGGGAGGGGTGTTTCTCGCGCAGCGACGCGATGAGCGGACGCGCCGTGAGCAACTCGCCCACGGAAACCGCGTGGATCCAGATCGACGGCTCGGCATCGATATTGAACGACACCGGCAGATAGCCGAGCCGCTGCGAGAGGCTGCCCACGTACTTGCGGTAGCGGACGGCCTGGTAGACGAGCCAGGGCGAGACCGCCAGCGCGAAGAGCACGATGAGTCCGGTATACAGCGCGTACATTTATTCCCGCAAGTTGCTCATTTTACGCAGGTTAGTTCGTCGGCGGCGGCCGAGCCGGGGTTTGACCCGTCCGGGGCCCTCGGCTATACAATCATACGTTTGCCGGTGTGCCGAGCGGCGTGGCACACGGGTCGAACGTGAGGAGGCTTGGAGATGGCGGTCAGAGTAGGCATCAACGGGTTCGGACGAATCGGGCGCAACATCATGCGCGCGGCGCTGGCCGATAACGACATCGATTTCGTGGGTGTCAACGACCTCACCGATGCCAAGACACTGGCACACCTCCTCAAGTACGACTCGGTGCTCGGCAACCTGAGCGCCTCGATCGCGGGCGGCAGCGACTCGATCACGGTGGACGGCGACGAATTCAAGGTGTTCGCCAGCAAGGACCCCGGCGCCCTGCCCTGGAAGGACCTGGGCGTGGACGTGGTCTTCGAGTGCACCGGCAAGTTCACCGACCGCGACGGCGCCGCCAAGCACATCGCCGCCGGCGCCAGGAAGGTCATCGTGACCGCCCCGGCCAAGAAGCCCGACGTCACCATCGTGATGGGCGTGAACGACGAGAAGTACGACCCGGCCAGCCACCACATCATCTCGAACGCCTCCTGCACCACCAACTGCCTGGCGCCCGTCGTGAAGGTGCTGAACGACAGCTTCGGCCTGAAGCGCGGCTGGATGACCACGGTGCACGCCTACACCAACGACCAGAACCTGCTCGACCTGCCGCACAAGGACCTGCGCCGCGCCCGCGCCGCCGCCATGTCGATCATCCCGACCACGACCGGCGCCGCGTCGGCCGTGGGTGAGGTACTGCCGGCCCTCAAGGGCCGTCTCGACGGCATCGCCATGCGCGTGCCGACGCCGAACGTCTCGGTCGTGGACCTGGTGTCGCTCTTCGAGAAGTCGGTCACTCCGGACGACGTGAACAACGCGCTGCGCGCCGCCGCGGCCGGCCCCATGCAGGGCGTGCTGCACGTGGAAGACTCGCCGCTCGTCTCGATCGACTTCCGCGGCAACCCGCACTCGTCGATCGTCGACAGCGCCTACACGAAGGTCATGGACGGCGACTTCGTGAAGGTGATGGCGTGGTACGACAACGAGTGGGGCTACTCGAACCGCTGCATCGACCTGCTGAAGAAGGTCGCGAAGAGCCTCTAGGCGCCCGCCATGACCAAGTACTCGATCCGCGACCTGCCCCTCGACGACCGCCGCGTCTTCATGCGCGTGGACTTCAACGTCCCGCTGCAGAACGGCGTCATCACCGACGACACGCGCATCACGTCCGCGCTGCCGACGGTGCGCTACGCGCTCGATCACGGCTGCACCGTGATCCTCGCCTCGCACCTCGGCCGTCCGAAGGGCAGGGTCGCGCCCGAGTACAGCCTGAAGCCGGTGGCGGCGCACCTGTCGCAGCTGCTCGGTCTCGAGGTGGTCTTCGCCGAAGACTGCATCGGCGAACTGGCGCGGGCGGCCATCGCCAAGGCGGAAGCGCCTGGCGGCTCGCGGGTCGTGCTGCTCGAGAACCTGCGCTTCCACGCCGAGGAAGAGAAGAACGACCCGGCGTTCGCGACGGCGCTCGCGACGCTCGCCGACGTCTACGTGAATGACGCCTTCGGCGCCGCGCACCGCGCGCACGCCTCGGTCGCAGCCATGGTGGGCCCGTTCGCCGCTGCCGGCGCCGGCCTGCTGATGGAAAAGGAACTCGCTTACCTCGGCAGGGCCCTCGGCGATCCCGACCGCCCGTTTGTCGCCATCATCGGCGGCGCCAAGGTGTCGGACAAGATCGAGGTCATCGAGAACCTGCTCGGCAAGGTGGACCACCTGCTCATCGGCGGCGCGATGGCCTACACGTTCTTCAAGGCCCTCGGCCTGCCCGTGGGCAAGTCGCTCGTCGAAGACGACAAGCTCGCCGACGCGCTGCGCATCATCGAGGCGGCCCAGACGCGCGGCGTGTCGCTCACGCTGCCGGTGGATCACGTGGTGGCCGAGACACTCGACGCCAGCGCAACGACCGCTGTGTTGCAGGTGTCGGACCACGAGCTCGGCGATCGCATGGGACTCGACATCGGGCCCGAGACAGTCGCGCTCTACACCTCGATCATCAGGACGGCGAAGACCGTCGTGTGGAACGGCCCGATGGGCGTCTTCGAGATGGCGCCGTTTGCGGCCGGCACGATGGCCATTGCCCACGCCGTGGCCGACGTGCAGGGCACGACCATCATCGGCGGCGGCGATTCGGTGGCCGCGGTGCATGCGGCCGGCGTGGCCGATCGCATCAGCCACATCTCGACCGGCGGCGGGGCCTCGCTCGAGTTCCTGGGCGGCGCCGAGCTGCCGGGCGTCGCGGCCCTGCCCGACAAGGAATAGCAGCCCGAGCCCCGGCAAGGATCGCCCAATGCGTCAGCCGTTCATCGCGGGCAACTGGAAGATGTTCAAGACCGTGCACGAGACCGTCGTGCACGTGAAGGAACTCAGGTCGCTCGTGAAGGACGTGCAGGGCGTGGACATCGTCATCGCGCCGCCGGCCACCGGGCTGTATGCCGCGGCAGAAGCGGCCCGCAACAGCAACATCGCCGTGGCCGGGCAGCACTGCCACTGGGAACGTGACGGTGCGTTCACGGGCGAAATCAGCGCCGGCATGGTGCGCGAAGCGGGCGCGGAGTACGTGATCGTCGGCCACTCGGAACGCCGCACGCTCTTCGGCGAAACCGATCTCCACGTGCAGAAGAAGGTGCGGGCGGCGCTCGGCGCCGGTCTCGTGCCGATCGTCTGCATCGGCGAAACGCTGGAACAACGCGACCGGCACGAGACGCTGGCCGTGCTCGACCAGCAGATTCAGCGCGGCCTCGACGGCGCGACCGCCGACGAAGTCGCCGCCATGGTCGTGGCCTACGAGCCGGTCTGGGCCATCGGCACCGGCCGGAACGCCACGCCCGAGCAGGCCGGCGAGGCGCACGCGCACATCCGCCTGCGGCTCCGGTCGTGGTTCGGGGCCGAGGCCGCCGAACGCTGCCATGTCATCTACGGCGGCAGTGTGAAACCGGGCAACATCGCCGGGTTGCTCGCCCTGGCCGACGTGGACGGCGCCCTCGTGGGGGGCGCCAGCCTCGACGTGGCCGGATTCGGCCAGATCGTGGCGGCCGCGGCCGCCTGAGATATACTCGGACGTTCCGGCTATGTTCTACTACCTTTTCGTCACACTCTACGTCGTCGCCTGCCTCGTCCTGATGATCGTGATCCTGCTCCAGCAGGGGAAGGGCGGCGACATCGCCAACGCCTTCGGCGGCGGCTCGAGCCAGGCGGTGTTCGGCGCGCGCACCGGTGCGACGCTGCTCACCAAGGTGACGGCCGGTCTCACCGTGGCCTTCATGGGCCTGGCGCTGCTGCTGGCCATCTGGGGCTCGCGCGGCACGAGTTCGGTCGTGGGAGGCGTGGACGGTCCGCCGCCCGTGAGCCTGCCCGCCGGCGCCACCGACATTCCGGCGCAGCCCGTCACGCCCACGCCCGCTCCGGCCGCGGCGACACCCGCGCCTGAAGCCGCGCCCGCGGCGCCTGCCGCCGCCACCACGGCTCCGGCGCCATCAACGCCCGAGCCCGCGAAGAAGCAGTAGCGGAATCACGGCCTCCGCGGCGCGCACGATGGCGCGACGCGCGGTGGTCTGCTAATATTGGAAATTCGTGCGGTGAGCGGCGATGCTCACCGTGCACAGCCCTCTGAACGCGGAAGTGGCGGAATTGGCAGACGCACCAGCTTGAGGGGCTGGCGGTAGCAATACCGTGGGGGTTCGAGTCCCCCCTTCCGCACCAATCAGACACAAGGCCCCGGCTTCCGGGGCCTTTGCTGTTTGGGGCGGACGGGCAACTCAGCCTTCGCGCGTCGCGCTCGGTCTTCGGGCGCGAGTCCCCGCTTCCGCACCACCCTGTAGACGCCGGGAAGTCAGTGACTTCGACGGGGACGACTCACCCGATCGTAGGTCGCGCTTCGAGCGGGTCGCACCTGGGGGTTTACGGCCAATCGCAGCCCGCGGATCGTCGCGTTCAGAGAGCGGGTCGTCGTCGACAGATTCCTGTGTCCCCGCTAGCGCCCCATCATGCCGACGATGAACGGACCGAAGATGGATGGGAAATACCACAACAAGCCGTTGACCGATGGCTTTCTCCAGTTCCACCACAGTGCACCGACGACCATGGCACCACCGAGCCATGCCACCCAGGCCGGCATCTCGTGATTGCGGAAGAGCAACACCAGGTTGACCGTCGCGACGAAGGCCATCGCGAAGTGCGACCTTCTAAGGCTTGCGACTTCGCTGAACATTGCTGATTCAGTATCGAGCGCACGCATACGCCGCAGCAAGGCCCGCGATGAGCCGGGTCAGCGCCGCGGTGCGGCCGGCAACTGACGCCGCATGTCGTCCGGATCGTCCATGATCGGCGAGGCCGCCAGCGCGCGCCAGTCGAAGCCGCGGCCGAACGGCTTGAGAGCCGCGTCCGGATCGAAGAGTCTCTTGTCGGGCACGAGCGCCTGATAAGGCGTCAGGTCGGGCGTGGCGCTGAACATGTCGTCGGGCAGCGACGCCGTCGCGTCGAATTGATTGAGCGGCGGCATGCCGAGCACGCCGAAGATGAGCCGCATCACCGATCCGAAACTGGCCAGAGTCTTCGACACGTAGCCTTTGCGGACGTGCGGGCCGGCGAGCAGCAGCACGGACCGGTGCGCGTCGACGTGGTCGCGGCCGCCCTGCGGGTCGTCTTCCGTCACGACCACCAGCATCTCGGGCCACCACTTGCTGTGCGAGAGGGTCTGCATGATGCGGCCGAGCGCCAGGTCGTTATCGGCCATGTAGGATTCGCGGAACGGGTAACCGGCCTCGGGATGTTCGTCGGTCAGGTGGTCCTGCGGCAGCACCATCGTCAGCAGGCGCGGCAGCGGCTCCTTGCCGCTCTCCCAGCGCTCGCGCCATTCCTGTTCGAACACGTCGACCCGGTACTGGTCGGGAATGGCCATATTGAAGGTCGGAAAGACGCGCGACGTCCGATCGAAGAGCGGCTTGGGCAGCGGAAAGCTCACGCTCATCCGGATGCCGGTCTCCTTGAACATCTGCTCTTCGAGCGATGCCGGCATCTCGGTGCCGAAGCCGAAGTTGTAGAACGATACGCCGTGGCGCACGAGGTGTTCCCAGAGCGCGCCGGCCTCGTTGAAGTCCTCCGGCAGCACGGTCGCGCTCGCGCCGTTGACGTAGCGGCGTCCGGGCGCCGCGCTGAAGAGACGCGCCTCGATGCGGGACCGGGCGTTCACCTCCACCCATTCGTTCGGGTAGACGCCCACGACCCAACGATGCCCGGTGTTCGACTGATCGCTGTCACAGTAGAAGTTGTCGCTGATGGCGAAGCGATCGGCCAGCGCCTGATGATTGGGCGACACATCCACCGCCTCGATCGCACGCGCGCCATCTTTGCTGCGCACCGCGCGGCCAACGCCGAGGTCGGCGAGCGACGGATCGCCCTGTACGCCGGCGCGCTGTCCGTACACCTGGTCGAAGGTCCGGTTCTCCTTGACGATGAACACGACGTGGCGGATGGCCGGGAGTGACGGGGCGCCGGGCCGCGCGGTCAGCGTGTTGTCGATGACCTGCCGGGTCTGCGCGGCGAGTTGCGCGGCGTCGGGCACCGGCACGATCTGCAGCGTGCCCTGCATCAGGTCGCCCGGCGATGCACCGCGGTCAGGATCAACGAAGCCCGGGCCGCCGTTCGGTCCCGAGCCGAGCCCTTTCGCGCTGCTGATAAGCAGCGTCCGGTCATCGTCCGACAACGCCACCATTGAAGGGAACCAGCCCGCCGGGATGAAGCCCTGCTGCGTGCCGGCGGCTAGATCGATCACGGCCACCGCGTTGAGTCCGGCGCACGCGACGTACAAGTGCCGCTCGTCCGAGGCCAGCGCCATGCCGAACGGCAGGACGCCGCGCAGGCGTTCCAGGCCGGGCACGGTGAGCGCAATCTCGTTGACGACGGCGCCGCTCGACGTATCGATCACCGAGATGGTGTCGTTGGTGGCGTTGGCCACGTAGACGCGCGACGTCCCCACCACGAGCGCCCCGGGGCTGGCGCCCCCGACGGTGGTGATGTCATCGCGCTCGACGCCAACGAGATACCCCGTCTTGACCCGCTTCACCACCTGGCCAGCGGTCAGATCGACGGCGAACACGGACATCGCATCCGGATGGTTCGGATCGCCCAGGCCGGGGATGCGCACGCCGTCGACGACGACGCCCTGCTCGGCTTCCTTCGACGGGACACCGTAGGCCGGGAAGGCGAGGCCGGCGGTCTGCCGGTTGTCCGGCGTCACGCCCGGCAGCAGCGGATACTCGAACATGCCGACGTTCGACACCCACGCCGTGGATTCGTCGGGCGACAGCGCCACGGCGAAGGGATTGCGGCCGACGCGGACCGACTGCGTCACCCGACGCGACGCCAGATCGACCGTCACCAGGCGGTAGTTGAACTGGTCGACGACGAACAGGCGCCGGCCGTCGCGGCTGAGCACGAGGTCGCCGGGAAAACTGTCGGTGACGCCGCCGGTGTTCAGGTCGATCGCGCCGGTGACCGTGAGGGACGCGACATCGAGCACGACGATGCGGCCGGCGTTCGCGCTGCCGTAGTAGAAGGTCCGGCCGTCCGGCGAGAAGGCGCAGCCCATGTACGAACCGTCGCGGCGATCCTCGGGGAGGGCGGCGGTGTAGGGCGGCACGCGACGAACGGCGTACGGCTCGCGCAGATCGACCAGTTCGAACGCGTCCTTGTTGAGCACGGCCGCACGCATTCCGTCGGGGCTCAGGGCCAGCCCCCACGCATACGACTGGGTGCGCAGCACGCGGCCGGCCGGCGTCACGCGGCGCCCGTTCACGAGGATGGCGGAATCGCCGGTGATGGCCGCGCGCAGGTCGCGGCCGGGGGATTCGATCCTCGTGACGGGCACGGGCGCCGGCGCCGGAGGCTGGCCCGGCGTGAAGACGATGGCCACGGCGAGGGCCGCGGCGATGACCAGGCCGGCGCCGACCGCGCGAGTTGAGGTCTTCATCCTGATTCGACGAGTGTAGAGTCCGTCTGTAAAGGCGGCGCGAACACGGCGTGCCAGCCGGTTCAACGCCATGCGACGCGTGCGCGACCAGCCGTGGCTGGGTGGCGTGACGTTCAGGTCGATTATTGGGGCGCATCCTCCAGCCCGGGTGGACACGTCCGGCCCACCCGGGACATCCTGTGGCGGCAGGCGGCGGCAGCGGTCACCTGCGCTTCGATATCCGCTGTGTCGTGCGAGCCCATGCCCCACATCGATGCGCTCCGGTCCGAACTTGCCACCACCCTTCGAGACATGCATGCTGCCGGCTGGTGCACGGCGACGGCGGGCAATGTCAGCGCCGTGATCGACCGCGAACCACTGCGCCTCGTGATGTCACCATCCGGGGCTGACAAAGGACGCGTGCACCCCGACGACTTGATCGAGGTCGACGGAGAGGCCCACACGGTGAGCGGTCACGGAACGCCCTCTGCCGAGACCCGGCTGCACCTCACGGTGATCGCGGCTCGCGAAGCCCGGGCCGTGCTGCATTCGCATTCGCTGTGGAACACCATCCTGTCTGCCGAGTACTGTGCGACGGGCGTGGTCGAGATTGCCGGATATGAACTGCTCAAGGGTCTCAGCGGCGTCACCACGCATGAGCATCGCGAGCGCATCCCCGTCCTGCGCAACTCCCAGGACATGCGCAGGCTCTCCGACGAGCTGGCCGACGTGCTCGACCGCGAGCCCGCGGCGCACGGCTTCCTTCTGGCCGGGCATGGGTTGTATACATGGGGAGCGAGCCTCTCCGAGGCGCGGCGCCACCTCGAGGCGCTCGAATTTCTGCTGCAGGTTGTGGGGACGCGGTTGCTGCTTCCCCGTGGGCGGTGTTCCCAGGCGGAGAACTGATGGCTATCGTGCGCATTCCGGACCACGACGAGACGATCACCGAGTACGGCGCGGCCAGGGAGTTCCTGGCCTCGATCGGCATCGGCTTCGAACGGTGGGATACCGCCCGGCCGATCGATTCGGAGGAACCGGCAGAGACAGTGCTGACCGCCTACGCCGAGGACATCGAGGCGATGAAGCAGTCCGGCGGCTATGTCACCGCCGACGTCATCGATGTCACGCCGAACACCCCGGGGCTCGAGGCGATGCTGGCGCGCTTCCGCAGCGAACACTGGCACGATGAAGATGAGGTCCGGTTCATCATCGAGGGGCGCGGGGTCTTCCACATCAATCCGCGCACGCACCCGATCGTGAGCGTCGAAGTCGGGAAGGGCGACCTGCTGCGGGTGCCCGCTGGCACGTGGCACTGGTTCGATCTCTGCGCGGACCGCCGGATCAGGGCCATCCGGCTCTTTCAGAATCCCTCGGGTTGGACACCGCACTACACCGGCAGCGGCGTCGACTCGGGGTATCTCCCGGTCTGCCTCGGCCTGCACTTCATCCCGCCGTCGCTGCAGCGTTTGTAGCGGACGGGGTGCGGGCAGGCCACATGCAGCTCCTCCTCCTCGATCTCGAAGGCACGACGACGGCCATCGATTTCGTCCATCGCACGCTCTTCCCGTACGCGCGCGACGCCATGGCCGGGTTCCTGAGCCGGGCGGCGGGCGACCCCGCCGTCGAGGCGATTCTTGCGCGGCTGCTCGACGAGCGGCGACAGGAGGATGAGCCGGCGGCCGCCTCATGTCCGGCGTACTCGGCGGATGGGTCGCCGCTGCCGTACCTCGAGTGGCTCATGGACCGGGACCGGAAGAGCCCGGCGCTCAAGGCCCTGCAGGGCCTCGTCTGGAAGGTCGGCTACGAGACTGGCGAGATTCGTGGCCACGTCTTCGAGGATGTGCCACCCGCCCTTCGCACGCTCCGCGAGCGATCGATACCGGTCTGCATCTACTCGTCCGGCTCGGTGCTGGCGCAGCAGCTGCTCTTCCGGCACAGCACGTTCGGCGACCTGACACCGCTCGTCGCCACCTGGTTCGACACCGCCGTCGGGCCGAAGGTCGAGCGCAGCAGTTACGAGACCATCCTGCAGGAGCTGCAGCTCCGCCATCACACCGTCGCACCCGGCGAGGTGCTGTTCGCGTCGGACAATCCGCTGGAGCTACGCGCCGCCGACGGGGCCGGGATGGCCACCGTGCTGTTCCTCCGGCCGGGAAACGCGCCGTGTGTGACGACAGGGTTTCGCACGGCGCACTCGCTTCACGATCTCCTCGTGTAGACGGCCTGGCCGGAACGCGCATCCGCCTCGATTGTGACAGCGGATGCATGTGCCCTGGTTCGGAGGGCGTCGGCGACACCGGCGGCTACCGCCCGCATCGCCAGCGCCGGCGAGTCGTCTACCGCCGCCTGCACGATCTGCAGTACGCTGGCCCCAGCCGGAACCTCGCGTCACACATGGCGCGGCGCGCGTCACGGCGCCGTCGTTGCGCAGCGTTTACCCGCGCGACATCAGCCTGACGGCTCCTCGCCGGTAGAGTCGCCGGCGGACGCCTCTTCCTGGCGCCGATGCGGATGCCCCACATGTCTCGACACACGCACCCCCTTCGCAGACCGTTGACCCTGACCCTGGTGGCCATCGCCGCCTCAATCGCATTGGCCGTGGGTCAGGACCGCGAACGCCAGTGGCTGGCTGGCGACTCGCACATTCACAGCCAGTGGAGCCCGGGCTACGACCGGGCCACCGACCCGCCGACGCCTGTTCTCGGCCGCGACGCCATCTATCCGACCCCCGTCAACGCCCGGCGCGCGAAGGAGTTCGGACTGCAGTGGATGGTAACCACCGACCACGGCGGCCCCAATCACTCGAAGCTGAACCTCACGCAGGCCTACGAGGAGCTGAAGCGGTCGCGACACGAGGTGCCCGCCGTATTGCAGTTCTATGGAATGGAACTGAACATGCCGGCCATGGACCACCACACGTTGATCATCCCGCGCTCCGATGATGAGTGGAAGACGCTCTTCAACATCGAGAGCCAGTTCGATGCCGACGAAGCGTGGCCGCCGGATCCTCGCCGCGACAGCGAGGCGATGGGCTTTCAGGCGCTGACCTACATGAAGGGCCTGACGCGCCTGCCGCTGATGTTCGCGAACCACCCGTCACGATCCGCGACCGGCGTCAGGGCGTACGGCCTCGATGAACCGCGTGAGTTTCGCGCCAACAACGACGTCGCCCCCGAGGTCTATCACGGCATGGAAGGCGGTCCTGGGCATCAGGCAGGAGCCCTGGCGCCAGACGGCTCGATCAAGCGCGACACCGCCGGCAATCCCACGGGCAGCCGTGGCGGCTACGGCAACGCCGGCGCGGCGACCTTCGGCGGCTTCGATCAGATGACGGCGAGAGTCGGTGGGCTCTGGGACGCGCTGCTCGGCGAAGGCCGTCGCTTCTGGATCGTGGCGACGTCGGATTCCCATGCCAACTACACCGAGACATCACGGCCGTCGAGCGATTTCTGGCCCGGGCAGTTCCACAAGACCTACGTCTACGCCCATCGCACGTACGACGACGTGCTCGATGGACTTCGTCACGGGCGGGTGTTCGCGGTGGCGGGAGACCTGGTCTCAGAGCTCGCCCTGACCGCGACCGCGGCCGGCGGCGGCCGCGCCGACATCGGCGGCACGCTGCGCGTGCCCGCTGGCACGGACGTCACCATCACCATCCAGTTCCGCGATCCCGACACCCGCAACGCGCACGGCGACAACCCCAGGGTGGCCCGCATCGACCTCATCACCGGCGACGTGCGAGGCCAGGCCGAGAATCGCAATGCTGACGTCAACGACACGGCGAAGGTCATCGCGCGCTACACCGCCGGCGAGTGGCGCGTGCGCGACGGCGTGACCACGGTGACCGCCACACTGCCACGCCTGTCGCAGTCGATGTACGTCCGCGTGCGCGGCACGAGCGGCGCGGAGCTGGAGCCGTCGATGGATCCACCAGGCGAGGACCCCTGGTCGGACCTGTGGCTCTACACCAACCCGGTCTTCATCGACGTCGTGCGCGAGACGCCGTAAGCCGGGCAGGTGGTCCGGTCATCCGACTGACGCACAGTGTTTCCCGATCGCTGACGGTGTCGGGAACCCGGTGCCGTGCGGTGTCGATACCATCTCCTGCATGTGCACCCGGGCGATAATCGCTGGGCCGGTCTGCGCCGGCCCAGTGACACCATGATGTACGCCGCCATCACCGGCTGGGGGAAGTGCCTCCCGCCGGCCATCCTCACGAACGCCGACCTCTCCACGTTCCTCGACACGACCGACGACTGGATCGCCAGCCGCACCGGCCTGCGGGAACGGCGCATCTCACACGTCTCCGCCATCGAGATGGCCACCGTGGCGGCGCACCGCGCGCTCGCCTGCGCCGGCCTCGCCCCCGGCGACATCGATCTCATCGTCTACGGCAGCTGCAGCAACGACGAGGCGGTGCCGAACTCGGCGTCGGGCGTGCAGCTCGCGCTCGGCGCCCGCGGCGTGGCTGCGATGGACGTCAACACCGCGTGCACGAGCTTCCTGTACGGGTTGTCGACGGCGAGCGCCATGATCCGCACGGGCGCCATCCGCCGCGCCGTCGTGATCGGTGTCGAGCTCATCTCCCCCTACATGGACTGGGACAACCGCAACGTCGCCGTGCTCTTCGGCGACGGCGCCGCCGCCGTCGTGCTCGAAGCCACCGATGCGCCGGTGGGCCTGCTCGGCGAGCAGCTCGGCTGCCTGGCCGACCAGCGGCACGTGCTGCGCGTGCGCGGCATGGGCTGCGCCTACGCGAACCGCGATGTCGTGCTCGGCGACACGGCGTGGGATTTCGAGGGCCAGGAGATCTTCAAACACGCCGTGCAGGGGATGACACGCGCGAGCGCCGCCGTACTGGAGAAGTGCGGCCTGCGTCCGGAGGACATCGACCTCGTGGTGCCCCACCAGGCCAACCTGCGGATCATCGAAGCCGTCGTGAGCCGCACCGGCGTGCCGATGGACAAGGTGATGCTGACCGTGCAGCGCTACGGCAACATGAGCGCAGCCACGGTGCCGGTGGCGCTGGTCGAGGCGATCGAGGAAGGCCGCGTGCAGCCGGGATCGACGCTGCTGATGCCGGCCTTCGGCGGCGGGCTCACCGTGTGCGCGCACGTCGTGCGCTGGGGTGATCGCGTGACGCCACTCGGCACGTCCGCCGCGGCGCTGCCGCCCTGCGACCGCTCCGCGCTCGAGATGGTCACCGCCATTCGCGCTCGCAAGGCCGGTGCTGCGGCACGGTCCGGCGCGGGGCTCCGGGCGCCCCTTCAGGACGTGGTCGCGCCCGACGCGGTGATCCGCGCGCAGGCCGCATCGTCGTAGCCCAGTTCCCGCAGGATCTCGAGCGTGTGCTCGCCGAGCGCCGGCGGCGGACGCCGGAAGGCCGGCGCGCTGTGCGACATGTGAATCGGGTTGCCGAGCATCGGCACCTCGCCGAGCGTGGCGTGTGGCAGGCGCACCAGCATCCCGCGCGCCGCCACCTGCGGATCGGCAAGGGCGTCCACGATCGTGCGCACGCGGCCACACGGCACCTGATGCCGATCCAGGCGCGCCACGAAGTCGTCGGTCGTCCAGGCGCGCGTGGCAGTTTCGATGATCGCGACGAGCGCCGGCCGGTTCGCCAGCCGCAGGCTGTTGTCGAGAAACCGCGGATCGTCGACGAGCGCCGGCTGGTCGATCGCCTGGCAGAACTGCCGCCACAGTTTCGGATTCCCCGCGCACACCATCACGAGCCCGTCGGCCGTGTGGAATGTTTCGTACGGCGCAATCGAGGGATGGGTGTTGCCCATGCGCCGCGGCGCGGCGCCGGTGGCGAACGCGATGCCGGCCGGCAGCGTCATCGTGGCGAGGATGGCGTCGAAGAGCGCGATGTCGATCGCCTGACCGCGGCCGGTGCGATCGCGATCGCGCAGCGCGAGCAGGATGCCCGAGAACATGAACTGGCCGGCGAGGAAATCCGTGATGGCGACGCCCACGCGCGACGGCTCGCCGTCGGCCGGTCCCGTCACCTCCATCACGCCGGCTTCCGCCTGCGCCACCGGGTCGTAGCCGGCCTGGTCGCGACGCGGCCCCGTCTGGCCGTAGCCCGTCACCGATGCCACGATGAGCCGCGGATTGAGCGCCGACACCTGGTCCCAGCCGAACCCGAGCCGCGCCAGCGTGCCCGGCCGCAGGTTCTCGACGAGCACGTCGGCCTCGCGCAGCAGCCGGGTGAACACCTCGGCGCCGGCTGGTGATTTCAGATCGAGGGCGAGGCTGCGCTTGTTGCGGTTGACGCCGAGGAAATAGCTGCTCCAGCCATCGACGAAGGGGGCCCAGCCGCGCGTGTCGTCGCCGTGGCGCGGCTCCTCGATCTTGATGACGTCGGCGCCCATATCGCCGAGGAGCTGCGTGAGGAGCTGCGTGCAGAACGGCCCGGCGAGCACCCGGGTGAGATCGACCACTTTGAGTCCATCGAGCGGCGGCACCGTGGGAGTATGCCTGACTCGCGCTTGAGCGCGTGCCATGCGCTACGGATCACAGGGCGGCGGCGCCCGGCGCGGTCCGTAGTGCTGCCCGTGGACGCCTGAAAACGCATTGCGCTCACGGGCCGTCATCGGCGTGAGCGCCGGTCCGCCCTGCGCGAAGATGCTGTGGCGCAGCGCCACGACGATCCACTCGTCGGCCTGCACGCAGCGATACTGCCGCGTGCTGAACTGCTCCACCACCGAGGCCACCGCGGCGCGCCGGTTGGCCACCTTCGGGTGCACCAGCACGTCGGCGAGCACGTCGAGCAGCATGTGCAGGTTGTCGAGGATCGACGCGGCGCCCTCGTGCGTGGCCACGAGGCCCGGGGCAATCGCCGGCGCGAGCGGCAACTCGGAGGGCGGGGCCTCCGGCGGCGCAGCGAGCGCCAGCTTGGCGCGCAGGCGGCCTTCGACGAACTCGAGGGCACGATCGCGTGCCGCGCCGGCGGGAAAATCCTCGAAAGGCGTGAGCACGGCCAGGCCATACCAGCGCGCCGCCCACAGGGTCGCGGTGAGCGCCGGATAGGCGAGCTCGCGATGGGGTTCGGCTTCGGGCGGCACCGGCGGCACGAACGACGTGTAGGGATGGTCGTAGAGGATCGACATGTCCTTGGCGGCGTCGCCGATGACTGGGCCGGGACCGGCCTGGTAGCGCCGCGCCGCGGCGTCGAGCGCGGCCCGGCGATCCGCCGGCGGCCGGCTGGCGTAGATGGCCATCACCTCACGCTGGAAGGCAAAGCCGCCGCGAACGAGCCGCGCGGCGGCAGGCCCCAGCACGTCGAACCCTCGCACGATATCCACATCGTCAGCGGCGTGTGCCGCGTCCGCGAGCAGGTGCGTCATGCGCTGGCGCACCGCACGTTCGGCCAGCCGCCGGCCGGGCGCCGCGAGTGCCTCGAAGAGCAGGGCCTGCGCCCGCTCCTCGCCGATGAGGCGGGCGTGCACCGGCGGCGCGACCACCGCCAGGCCGGCGTCCTGGCCGGCGCCCGCCGCGGGCGGCACGGCCTGCGCGAACGACACCGACCCGCCCCGCGCCACGGTCAGCAGAGCGATGACCAGCGCGGCGCGCGCCGCCCTCGTGCCGAGAGTCGGGCCCGTCGCCGTGGGTGCGTGCATCGAGGCCCACTGTACTCGCGACCCGGCCCGCCGGATACCGGGGGCGGCATGCCGGCACCGGACGGCGGACCGCCCGTTCCGCCATTCACAGGTTTTTCGAATGACAAGATGTTCAATTAACTCTTTGCCTATACGACGCGACGCCGCTACTGTCGCTATCGGAGAGCATCGACATGCGACACCCGACCCTGATCGTGACCTGCCTGCTCGTCATGCTGACCACGGCGCCGCCGGCGCGCGCCGACGCCCCCACCGCCATCGACCACCTGGTGGCGGCCGCGCAGATCGTCCATGCCGACGCCGTCGAGATCCGGCGGATGCTCGACACCCGTGCCGCCAACCTCATCGCGGTGCTGCAGCAGGTCGAGGTGCTGCGGGCGCGCGCCAGCGCGCTCGTGGCGGCCCTGGACGCCCCCGGCCTCGCTGACGCCGCCCGCACACCGGCGCAGGCGGCCGCACTCGACCGGGCCCGCGCCGCGGCCGGTGTCATGCAGGCGCTCATCGACAGCAAGGCGCGCATCCTCGCGGAGGTCGACACCGCGGCGGCCCACCGGCGGCGGCTGCGAGACAAGGCCGCCGGCGTCGCCAGCCGGGCCGCCCTCGTCGATGCCGAAGCGGCGCAGCTGCGGGATTGACGCCATGACCATCGACCCGTTTCTGCGCAGCCTCGACGACATGCTGCACGACCTGCCGCCGCAGCGCCGCCAGGACATCATGGCCGCCATCGTGCCGTTGCGGCGCTATGCCCTGCTGATGGAGCAGGCCGTGCTCGTGAGCCAGGCGGCCTTCGCCGGTGACGGCGTCGAGAAGGTGGCGCACCTGCTGCTGAGCGGGGCCAGGCGCGTCGGCAGCTACCCGGCCGGGGCCTTCGTGGTCGTGACGCCCGCGGGACCGGTGATTGCCGCCGCGTTCGGGGATTTCGCCGGCACCGAGGGCCGGCGCGCGCCGATCGAGTTCGTGCCTCGGCACGTGATGCGGCTCGCTCCAGAGCAGCTGCACGACATGAGCGCCGTCGTCGGCATCACGCCACCGGCGCACGAGCTGTATCTGGTGCCGGTCGCCTCGCCCACGACGCAGGTCGGCGCACTGGCGCTGCTCGACGCCGACGGCGAGTCTGCCGACGACCGTCTGATGGAATCGTATGCGTCACGTGCAGCCATGGCCTATCTGCACGCTGCACACCAGCCCCGGTGACGCTTTCACCGGCGGCGGGCCCGGCGCGACGCGCCCCCCGCCGTCATGACCAGGCCAATCGCTGCCCTCGGCCGCCCGGGACGAGAACGACGCCAGGAACGCCCTCGACATCTACGGGGAGCTCGAAATCCTGGCCGGGGCGGACCGCAGCCGCCGCCGTCAGTGGCCGGACCCGTCCGGCGCCGACGGCGGCGCACCCGCCAGCGTCAGCATCAACCGGTTCAGGCGCGTCACGAACGCGGCCGGCGCTTCGATCTGGCCGCCTTCGGCCAGCGTGGCCTGATCGAACAGGATCTGGCTCCAGTCGTGGAACTGCACCGGGTCGGATTCCTCGGCCAGCCGCCGCACGATGGGATGCGTGGCGTTGATCTCGAGAATCGGCTTCGCCCCGGGCACACTCTGGCCGGCCGCCTTCAGCATCCGCTCGAGATGGGTGCTGAGCCCGTCGTCGCTGCTGACGAGACAGGCCGGTGAATCGGTGAGCCGATGGGTCACGCGCACGGCGCTGGCGCGGTCCTGCAACGCCGCCTGCATGCGCTCGAGCAGCGGCGCGTGTTCACCCGCGGCGGCGCCCTCCTTCGGCGCCGGGGCGTCGCCGCCGATCGCGCTCAGATCGAGATCCTTCGCCGCCGCCGACTGCAGGCGCGTGCCGTTGAATGCGTGCAGCGACGACGCCACCCACTCGTCGATGCGCTCGTGCAGCAGCAGCACCTCGACGCCCAGCTTCCGGAAGATCTCGAGGTGCGGGCTGTGGCGCGCCGCGGCATGGCCGTCGGCGGTGATGTAGTAGATGGCCTGCTGCCCGTCCTTCATGCGGCCCACGTAGTCGGCGAGCGTCACCGTCTGCGCGTCGTCGGCGTGGTGCGTGGACGAGAACCGCAGCAGCGCGGCCAGGCGCTCCCGGTGAGCGGCGTCCTCGGGCACGCCCTCCTTCAGCACCCGCCCGAAGGTGGTCCAGAAGGTCTGATAGGCCGGCGCGTCCTTCTCCGCGAGGTCCTCGAGCAGCGTCAGCACACGCTTGATGGCGGCGGTGCGGATGGCCTGCACGTCCTTCGACTGCTGCAGGATCTCGCGCGACACGTTGAGCGGCAGGTCACTCGAGTCGACGATGCCACGCACGAACCGCAGATACGCCGGCATCAGCTGCTCGGCGTCATCCATGATGAACACGCGACGCACGTACAGCTTCACGCCGCGGCGCTGGTCGCGGTCCCACAGGTCGAACGGCGCCCGTGCCGGCACGTAGAGCAGCAGCGTGAACTCCTGCCGGCCCTCGACCCGGGCGTGGGTGTAGGCCAGCGGCGGCTCGGGGTCGTGCGCGATGTGCTTGTAGAGCTCGTGGTACTGCGCTTCGGTGATCTCGCTCTTCGGCCGGGCCCAGAGCGCCGAGGCGCGGTTGACCTGCTCCTCTTCGTCGGTGACGACCTGCGCCTGGGCCGCGGCATCCCACTGCTCCTTCCGCATCAGGATGGGGACACTGATGTGGTCCGAGTACTTCCGCAGGATGTCGCGCAGCCGGAAGCCCGACAGCAGCTCGTCTTCCTCGGCCCGCAGCTGCAGGATGACGTCGGTGCCGCGCGTCGGTTTCGCCACGGTCTCCACCGTGTAGCTGCCTTCGCCCTGACTCTCCCACCGCACGCCGTGTTCCGCCGTGAGGCCGGCATGACGGGTGACGAGCGTCACCCGTTCGGCCACGATGAAGGCGGCATAGAAGCCCACCCCGAACTGCCCGATGAGCTGTGCGTCGCGGGCATGGTCCGCGGTCAGCCGGGCGAGGAACTCCCGCGTGCCCGACTTGGCGATCGTGCCGATGTGGTCCACGACGTCCTGACGCGACATGCCGATGCCGTTGTCGGAGACGGTGATGGTGCGGGCGGCGCGGTCGTAGCCAACACGGATCCGGGGCTCGGGGTCGTCCTCGAACAGGGCCGGGTCGGTCATCGCCTCGAAGCGCAGCTTGTCGGCAGCATCGGAGGCATTCGAGACCAGTTCGCGCAGGAAGATCTCCTTGTTCCCGTACAAGGAGTGAATCATCAACTGCAGGAGCTGCGAGACCTCGGCCTGGAAGCCAAGGGTTTCTTTCGTGGAGGCGTCGGCCATGGGTGGTCTCGACATTACGGGATCGGCGCGCGCCCCGGCAAGTCACCCGGGCCGTTCCAGGCCGCGAAGGACGCGACCGTCCGCCGCCCTTACGACCAGCCGGGCATCTTCGTCTCGTCGAGGCTCTGGACCTCGAACGAGGCCTCGCGCGTGCCGCCGGCTGTCACCGGGAACGTGATCCGCAGGCGCGCGGCATCACCGGTCATCCGCCACAGCGTCTTCGTGTCGCGAATGAAGAGGGCAATGGCTTCGTCGGTGTCGGGCCGCCAGGCCGCGAGCGTCCGCGGCGCGCCGTCATCGGCGGTGACCTGCACGGTGCAGGCCGGGCGGCACGCGAAGTCGCCGGCCTGCAGCACGAGATAGCCGCTGCGTCCCCACTTCACGTGGTCGCGAAAGACGAGTTGCACGCGCTTCGGGCCCTGCCCGTCGACGTCCACGTCGTCGGTCGCGAAGATGGCGGCGGTCACCTGCGCGCCGCCGCCCACCGTGGCCTCCTGATAGCGCCACAACGCGGCCACGCGCTGCGCTTCGAGCTTCGCCCGCGTGGCCTCGCGCGCCTTCGCGTCAGCGGCCGCCTCTGCCGCCTTTGCCGCCGCGGCCCGTTCGGCCAGCGACGGTCCAGCATCCCGGCACGCGGCGAGCGTCGCCAGCATGAGGGCACACACGATCGACGAACGAAGGCGGGTGATCGGCATGGCCCTATCGTAGGCCACCCGCTACGCCACGACCTGGTTGCGGCCGCGCGACTTGGCGCGATACACCGCGTCATCGGCGCGACGCAGCAGGTCATCGGCCGAGGCCTGGCCGGCCCGGGTGGCGGCCACGCCCACGCTCGCCGTCACGCCCGGCAGATCCGCGGCGATGACGGTGGCGGCAATGGCCTGACGCAGGCGCTCGCCGAGCGCGGCGGCTTCGTCGGCCGTCGTTTCCGGCAGCAGGATCAGGAACTCGTCGCCGCCCCACCGGAACAGCAGGTCGTGCGCGCGCAGGCACTGGCGCGCCGCGAGGACCGTGCCCACGAGCACGCGGTCGCCGGCGGCGTGCCCGAGCTGGTCGTTGATGGCCTTGAAGCGATCGAGGTCGAAGCACACGAGCGACAGCGGCCGCCCGGCCGCCCGCGACCGCTCGTGCTCGCGTCCGAAGTGTTCGGCGAAGGCGCGGCGGTTGAAGGCGCCGGTGAGGTCGTCGCGGTGGCTGAGCGCGGCACTCTCCTCGCCACGGCCGGCAAGCGCCGCGGTGAGCGCCATCGTGCTCACGAGCAGCGCGCCGACGAGCACTACGAGGAAGGTGGCCATCTCGCCAAGGCGCGGCAGCAGCCGTTCGCCACTCACCGTCACCGCGTCGTCGGGAATGTCGAGCGCGCGCGTCAGCAGGCGCAGGCCGAGCATCGCGAGACCCGCCAGTGTGACCCACACGAATCCCAGCAGCAGCACGGTGTTACGTGCCGACAGCTCCCGCCGCGGCGCGCCGAGCCGCGCGGTGGTCAGCGCGTGCGCGCGGTCCCATCCCCACCAGAGCAGCGGCGCCACCACCAGACAGAGCTGCGCGAGGTCACCGAAGATCCAGCCCTCCCACAACCGCTGACCGTCGGTGATGGGCAGCCGGTGGGCCTCGTTGTAGAGCATGATGTCGAGCGACGAGGCGGTCGTGGCGATGATCGCGGCGGCGACGAAACGCCACCAGTCGCGATAGGCCGGCAGTCCGGGCCGCACCCGCAGCATCAGCGCCAGGAACCAGAGCAGGAGCAGTTCCGCAGGGGTGCCCAGCGCGAAGAGCGCCGCCCGATCCGGCGCAAGGCCCCCAGCGAGGCCGCTCACGAGCGTGGAGACGTAGGCCGTGCTCGCGCCGTAGGTGGGCCCGAGCCAGAACGCCAGCAGCGCCGCAATCGTGACCGGCGGGTACACCGACGCGCCGAGCGGACGCGTGCCGACCACCATCGGCAGGCCGCTCCAGTCGAGGCGCGCTTCGAGAAACGCCAGCCCCACCGACAGGACCGAGAAGCCGAGCCACACCGCCCACACGGGCGCGGCCACCACGTCGAGGCGCATGGCCAGCACGGTGCGCATAGGCCACCACGCCATGCCCTCGGGCCGGCGCAGCGGGGCGTCGCCCGGGTCGAGCCGGGGTGCGGGGAATTCGTCCATGAGGCGGCAGCCCCTATTGTGTCCCGGCCCGGGGGGACGACGGGAGACAGGCCGTCGCAAGGCGGGAATCGGCGGTAAAGTGAAGTGCTGTTCGGACCACCCCGAGGATTTGTCCATGACGAAACACGCTCCATTCCATGCTGCGGCCGTGCTGGCCGCGCTGGCGTTCGCCGCCAGCCACGGCGAGACGCCGGTCGCGCAGGCGCGCCCGCAGGCGCCCGCCGCCCAGGCGCCGGCGCCGGTCCGCGGCCGCACCGGTGACACGCCGGCGCCCGCCCGCAAGGCCGGCGAGGGCCAGGGCCCGTTCAAGAAGCTCGTCATTCGCGGCGTCACCCTCATCGACGGCACGGGCGGCCCGCCGCTCAGCCCGATGGACATCGTGATCGAGGGCAACCGGATCACCGACGTGCGCCAGGGTGGCTGGCCCGGCATGCCGCTCGATGCCAACCGCGAGCCGCGCGACTTCGATCACGAGATCGACGGCAAGGGCCTGTATGTGATGCCGGGCTTCGTCGACATGCACGTGCACGGCTCCACGCGCGGCAAAGCGCCTGATCTGGGCTACGCTTACAAGCT
>JBIKUN010000145.1:0-10676 GCA_044347565.1 Vicinamibacterales bacterium
TCTTCGCGAGGATCGACCCGAAGACCCTCGTGCTCGTGCCCGACCTCACCGACTGGTCGGTGTCGCTGCCGATCTTCATCGTGCCGCTCACCGTGCAGTGGTGGTCCACGTGGTACCCGGGCGCCGAGCCCGGCGGCGGCAGCTACATCGCGCAGCGGATGCTGGCGGCGAAGTCGGAGCGGGATGCCATGGCCGGCACGCTCTTCTTCAACGCGGCGCACTACGCGCTCAGGCCGTGGCCGTGGGTGATCGTGGCGCTGGCCTCGATGCTGGTCTTTCCCGAGATCGCCGACATCCGCGCGGCCCTGCCGCATGTGGATCCGGCGCTCGTCGGACACGACATGGCCTACCCGGCGATGCTCACGTTCCTGCCGGCGGGCGTGCTCGGCGTGATGGTGGCGGGACTGCTCGCCGCCTACGTCTCGACCATCTCGACGCATCTCAACTGGGGCACGTCGTATCTCGTGCACGACCTCTATCGCCGCTTCCTGCGTCCCGAGGCCAGCGAAGCGCACTACGTGCTGGTGGGCCGCATGGTCACCGCCGCGCTCATGATCGCGGCCGGGCTGCTCACGCTGGTGCTCGAGTCGGCGCGCACGACCTTCGACTTACTGCTCTCGATCGGCGCTGGCACTGGCCTGCTGTATCTGCTGCGCTGGTTCTGGTGGCGCATCAACGCGTGGAGCGAGATTGCCGCCATGGTGAGTTCGTTCGTGCTGGCGGTGGGCCTGCTCGTGCTGCGGCAGAACGGCGTCTCGATTCCCTCGCATCTGTCGCTCATCGGCACCGTGATTCTCACGACCGTCGTGTGGCTCGCCGCGACGTGGCTGACGCCGGCCACCGACGCCGAGACGCTGCGCCGCTTCTACACGCTGGCGCGGCCAGCCGGGCCTGGCTGGGCGGCCGTGCGGCGGGCCTGCGGGGATCTGGCGGCGACCGATGACCTGAGCGCGGCCGTGGTCGGCAGCCTCGCGAGCTGCGCCTGCATCTACGCGGCGCTCTTCGGCAGCGGCTTCGTCCTCATGGGCCGCACCCAGGCGGCGTCCATCGCCGTCGTCGTGGCGCTCGTGAGCGGCGCCATCACGGCCCGCTCGGTCTCGCGGCTCTGGCGCGCATGACGGCCATCGTGCTCGCGGGGGGACGCGGACGCCGGTTGCAGGCGAGCGACGCCTCCGCGCTCGCGAGTGAGGTGCAGCGGCGGGCCGCCGCGCGTGGCCTCAAGGTGCTGATGCCGGTCGGGCCGGACGGGCGGCGGCTGGTGGATGTCGTGCTCGAGCGCCTCGTGGAGGCCGGTGTGAGGGACGTCGTGCTCGTCGTGCCGCCCGATCATGCGGAACTCGCCGCACACCTCGCCGCGCACCCGACGCCCGGCCTGCGCACGCGCCTCGCCGTGCAGCCCGTGGCCAACGGCACGGCCGGCGCCGTGGCCGCGGCCGCGCCGCACGTGACCGCGCCGGCCTGTCTCGTCGTGAATGGCGACAACGTCTATCCCGCGGACGCTCTCACCGCGCTCGTCGCGCTCGACGGTTGCGGCCTGGCCGGCTTCACGCGTGCGTCGCTCGAACACGACAGCGGGTTTCCGCCAGAACGTGTGGCCGCCTTCGCGATCGTCGAACACGACGCTGATGGCTGGCTCACCGGCATCCGCGAGAAGCCACCCGTGGACCTCATCGCGCCGGACACGCCCGTGAGCATGAACCTGTGGCGGATGGACCAGGCGATGCTCGCGGCGTGCGCCGATGTCGCGCCGTCGCCGCGGGGGGAACTCGAGCTGCCCGACGCCGTGCTGCTGGCCGTGTCGCGCGGCACGCGCGTGAAAGTAATGCCCGCCACCGGGGCGGTGCTGGATCTCACGACCGCAGCCGACGTGGCCGTGGTGAGCCGGGCACTGGCGCCCCAGGAGACCGGCGCATGAGTCTGGCCGACCACTTCGTGCAGCTCGGGTTCGGCGCCGACGATGCCGGCAGTCGCGCCGCCCTGGTCACGTCCGTGTCGAACGGCTTCCGCGCCTTCACGGGCGCGCCGCCCGCCTGGCGCTGGTTCGTGCCCGGCCGGCTCGAGGTGTTCGGCAAACACACCGACTACGCCGGCGGGCACGTGCTGGCCGGCGCCGTGCCGCGCGGGTTCGCGATGGTGGCCGGGCCCCGCAGCGATCGCCGCGTGCGTGTGGTGGACGTCGCCAACAAGGTACAACTCGAACTGGACATCGACGACGGCGGCCCGGCAAGAAGCGGCTGGGCGTCGTACATCCAGGTGACGATGCGGCGTCTCGCCGCCAACTTCCCGGGCGCGCCGCTCGGCCTCGATCTGGCCTTTTCGAGCGACCTGCCGCGGGCGGCTGGCGTGTCGAGTTCCAGCGCCATCATCGTCGGCACGACCACGGCCTTCGTGATCCGGGGCGGCCTGCGTGCGCGCGAGGAGTGGGGCCGCGCCATCGTCACGCCCGAGGATCTCGCCACCTACTGCGGCTGCATCGAAAGCGGGCATCACTTCGGTGACCTCATCGGCAACGCCGGTGTGGGCACACACGGCGGCAGCGAAGACCACACGGCCATTCTGATGAGCCGCGCCGGACACCTCGGCCACTACCGGTTCGTGCCGACGACCCGCGTGGGCGTGATGCCGTGCCCGCCGGGCTGGACGTTCGTCGTCGGCGTGAGCGGCGTACACGCCGACAAGGCCGGAGCCGTGCGCGATCGCTACAATCGCGCGGCGTTTGCCGCCGGTGCGCTGCTGGAGCTCTGGAACGGCGCCGCCGCCGCGCCGGCGCCGTCGTTGTCGGTGGCGCTCGAGGCGGCGGGGGCCGAGGCGGAACTGCGCCGGCTCATCGACGCCGCCTCCGCGCATCCGATCGGCGCGGCGGATCTCACGCGCCGGTTGGATCACTTCCTCGCCGAAGACGCCATCGTGTGCGAGGCGGCGCGGGCGTGCGGCCGCGGCGATGCCGCCGCGCTCGGCGCGCTGGCGCAGGCCTCGCAGCGACACGCCGAGCAGTGGCTGGGCAACCAGGTACCTGAGACGGCCACGCTCGCCGCCCTGGCCCGCGACTGCGGCGCGCACGGCGCCACGAGCTTCGGTGCGGGCTTTGGCGGCAGCGTGTGGGCGCTCGTCGATCGTGGCGACGTCGCGGACTTCGCGCGCGCGTGGATCGGCGCCTATACCGCCCGCCATCCCGGCATGCCGAACGTGGCCTGGTTCGCGGCCCGTCCCGGACCGGGGCTCGTCGAGGTGCCGCCCGAAGGCGACTAGCGGCCCGGCCCTCGTCGGCACGGCGCAGCCAGTGTAGGATCTCCCCGTCCGCCGCATGCATCAGGACCTGCAGGAAGCGCTCGACTTCCATCACGCCGTGCTCGCCGAAGGCGCCCGCGCCCTCGTCGGCTACGAACTGGCCAAGACGATCGCCAACATCGTCCTGCTGTCGGAAATCCCGACCACCTACGACAAGCGGTCCGAGCGCCAGGTGAACGCCGGCAACCTGCTGCTGCGCGGCGTGCCGGGCGTGGGGAAGACGTTCTTCGGCGTCATCCTCGCCGCCATTTCGGACGCGAAGTTCGCCCGCATCCAGGGGCGCGCCGACCTGCAGCCGACCGAAGTCGTCGGCTTCCAGATGATCAATCCGTCCACCGGACAGCTCGTGACCGAGTTCGGCCCGATGGCCTCGGCCGAGATCATCCTGCTCGACGAGATCAACCGTATCCCGCTCAAGTCGCAGAGCGCGTTCCTCGAAGGCCTGCAGGACCGCACGATCACCGTGGGCAAGGACACCTACGATCTGCCGGCCTTCAGCTTCGCCATCGCCACGATGAACCCGGTGGAACTCGGGCAGGGCACGTTCCCGCTCTCGGAAGCCGCCACTGACCGCTTCGCCGCGATGGTGCAGATCGGCTACCTGCCGAAGGGCGAAGAAGAGAAGCTCGTGGACTTCGACTTCAAGCGGATGACGCTCCGGCCGCTGCTGTCGAAGGAACGCATCATCCAGCTGCGCGGCGTCATCAGCGACCGCGTGTTCCTGCACAAGAGCCTCGGCCGCTACGTGCAGCGCCTGGTCGGCGCGACGCGGCCGATGGACCCCGACACCGACTGGCTGGAACGGTCGCCGTCAGACCTCGTCGAACGTGGCGTCGATCTCGGCGCCTCACCACGCGCCATCATCTGCTGGAGCCGCCTGGCCAAGGCGTGGGCGCTGCTCGTGGGTGGCCGCGACGAGGTCTATCCCGAGGACATCCAGGCGCTCGCGCCCTACGTGCTCGGCCATCGCATCTGGCTCGGCCCGCACGCCGCGGCGCACGGCCTCACGACCGACGCGGTCATCGCGGATGTCATCGCCGAGGTGCCCATCCCATGATGCTGCACGCGCCGGCGGCGACGTCGTACGTCGATCTGCATCTCATCACGAAGATCGAGCTGCTCATCCTGAAGCGGCTGGCCGGCGGCACGACCGGCGATCACCGCAGCCGGTCCGATGGCACCGGGTTCGATTTCGTGGGGCTGCGCGACTGGCAGGCCGGCGACCGTGTGTCGGCCATTGACTGGCCACAGTCGTCGCTCACGAACTTCGCGCCGATGGTCGTGCGCGAGTTCGATCAGCCGAGCGCCGCCACCGTGCTCGCCGTGGCCGACGCGTCGCTCTCGACGCGCTGCGGCGTGGACGGCACGCCGCTCGCCGCCGTGGTGGCGCGCGCGCTCGCCACCATCGGCCTCTCGGCCGCGTTCTTCCAGGATCGTTTCGGCCTGCTCACCTTCGATCGCGGTTTCAGCCGCATGGCCGGTATCCCGCCGCGCACCGGCCGCGGGCATGTCGTGCACTGTCTCGAAGCCTACGAAGCGCGCAGCGGCCTCGAACCGGTGACCATCGCCGGCGGCCTCGGCGCGGCGCTGAACGGCAGCCTGCGGTCGGCGTCGCTCATCCCGGTGGTCTCCGACTTCCTCTTCGAGGACGCGCCGGCGGTGGTGCGGGAACTGTCGCGCGTGAACGTGGTGCACGACGTGTTCCTCGTGGTCGTCGACAGCCGCTTCGCCTTCGACACGCCGTCGATGTCGGCCGGCTGGATCACGGTGCGCGATGTCGAGGGTGGACGCCCGCGGGTCATCGCGCGCGGGGAATACGCGCGTCTGGCCACCCGAGCCGCCGAGTGGCAGGCCGAGGTGACGCGGCTCGCCCGCGCGGCGGATCTGGACGTGGTCGTGCTCGGCGCCGACGAGGCGCAGGGCGGGATCGCGCTCGCCGAGTTCGTGGCGGAACGCCGGCTGCGGAAGGTGGCGCGATGAGGCCGCGTGTGCTGCTGACGGCGCTCGCGGCGCTCGTCGTGCCCGCCGTGCTGGCCGCGCAGCACGATCACTCCGCGCCGGCCGCTGCGGCTGCGCCGGCCCGGGCGCCGCAGGCCCCGCCAGAGACGCTGCCGCCCGTCGACATCACGACCGCGCCGCCGCTCTCCGCCGATACGCCGGTGCAGTGCTGGTGGCGGTCGTCGAGCGGCGCCATCCGGACCGGCGAGATCGTGGACGTGGCGCTCACGTGCGCGGTGCTCGAAAGCGCCACGGTCACGGCCGTCCCCGACGAGTCGCGTCTCGCGGTGGCGTCGGTGCAGCTCACCCCCTTCGAGATCGTGGACGGCGTCCATCCACCCGATGTGCGGCAGGGTGACCGCCGCTTCTTCCAGTATCGCTACCGGCTGCGGATCATCAATCCGGACGCGATTGGCCGCGACGTGAAGACGCCGCCGCTGGCTATTCCCTATCGCCTGCAGAGCCGCATGGGCGGCACGGCCACGCTTGCCGGCCGCGACCTTGCCCATCAGATGCCGCAGCTCATCTTCCGCGTGGTGTCGCAGGTGCCGGCCGACGCCGACGACATCCGCGACAGTGCGGATGCGAGCTTCGCCGAGATCGAGGCGCTCCGTTTCCGCGCCAATGCCTTCAACGTCGCGGCCTTGGTGCTGACCGCGCTCGGCGCCGTCACCGGGCTCAGCCTGCTCGCGCCGGCCTTCGGCCTGCTGCGCCAGACGCGGCGGCCGCTGGCGCACCGCCTGCCGGATCGCCTCGTGCTCTCGCACGCCGCCGGCGTGCTCGGCGACAGGCTCGACGGCGCGCGTGGCGGTGGGTGGACGCCCGAGGCGCTCGCCGAGGCACACACGGCGGCGCGTATCGTGGCCGCGATCGCCACCGGCGCCGGCGCCCGCGAGCTATCGCTCGGTCCGGCAACCGTGCTGCCCGAGGGCCGCCTGCGGGTGCGGCGGCGCTTCCGGGGGCAGGCCGCGGCGGTCACCGCGCACGTCACGACCGACACCCTCACGAAGGCGCTCGCCGCGCTCCCGGCCGACGCGCCGGCGGCCACGCGCAGCCGCCTTGAACAACTGCGCGATGTGCTGGCGGCGCTGACGCGCGCGCAGTACGGCGCCGCGGGCGCCTTCGATGCGACGGCCGTGGACGAGGCGGTGACATCCGCCCGTGCGATCGGCACGGCGATGGCCCGCGAGCAGCTGACCTCGCCGCGCGAGTGGTTCCGGCGGCCGGTCGCGCCGGTCACGACCACGCCGGAGTTCTGATGGCGGGTGCCGGCCTGCGGGAGTTCGCGACGGGCCTCGTGGCTGACTGGCGGGCGATGACCGCCGACGGCGTGCAGTTCGCCTATCGTGACGATCCGGCGCTCATCGCCGCCGCTCTGCTCGCCTTGGCGCTGGTCGTGCTGGCCATTCGCCTGCTGTTCGGCCGGCGGCTCACACGCGACACCGTGGCCGTGCCGGCGCTGTTCGGCGCCATCCGCACGTCGCCGCTCGCCTGGCTGCGCCACACGCCGCGGGTGCTGGCCGGACTCGGCGTGCCGCTGGCGGTCCTGGCGCTCGCCGATCCCTTCACCGCGCTCGTCTCGAACACCGTGTCGTATCCCGGGCGCCGCATCGCCCTCATGATTGACGCCTCCGACAGCATGTCCACGGCGTTCAAGGCCGGCACGCTCAACGAACGTGCCGAAACGGATGCGGCCTTCTTCACCACCGTGGCGGCGGCCAAGCGCTTCGTGGAGCTGCGCCGCGGCGGCAGGTACCAGGACCTGATGGCGCTCATCGAGTTCGGTGACCGCGCCTACGTCATCACGCCGTTCACGAGCGACTACGACAACCTGCTGCTCAGCATCGCGCTCATCGGCGATCCGATCGAGTTCTCGATGTTCCCCGACCCCGGCACCGTCATCGCGAGTGCGCTCGAGCAGAGCATCGAAGTGTTCAAGGCCTTCGATTTCCTCGAAGCCTCCGGCAACCTGATGGTCATCTTCACGGATGGCGAAGACACGACGTCACTCGTGCACGGGCGCAGCCTCGACGACATCCTCAAGAGCGCGGTCGACAACGGCATTCCGCTCTATTTCGTCCGCACCAATTACGGCAAGGCGTTCGGCGACGGCATTCCTGACGCGCAGTGGCAGGCGGCCGTCGAACGCACCGGCGGCCGCTACTACGTCGCCCGCGACGAGCAGAGCCTGCTGAGCGCCGTGCACGACATCGATACGGCGGCGGTGGGCGCGATCCAGACGCGCCAGTACACGAGCCGGCAGCCGCGCTTCGCCGTGTTCGCGCTCGGTGCCGCGGCCTGCTGGCTCGGCGCGGCGCTCCTGGCGCTGGCTGTGCCGCAGTTCTCGACGTTTCCCTGAGGCTCTATGACGCACCTGATTGGACGCGCCCTCATCGCCGCCGTGCTGCTCACGGCCGCGTATCTCTGCCGCGCCGAGACCGCGCGGCTCGAGACAGTGGCCACGGCCTGGCAGCAGCTCGCGACCCTCGGCCGCGAGGTCCCGGCACCGGCGCCGCCCTCGCGCCTCACGCGCTGGCTGCCGGCGTCGCTGCGTCCGGCCGACGGCGTGGGCGCACGCCAGAAGGCCACCGCCGACTACTGGGTGGCCACGTGGGACGATCTCGTGCGCACCCGCGGCGGCGATGCCGACCCCGCCGTGATGCACACGGCCGCCAACGCCGCGTACCGGCTGGCGCGCCTGCGTCGAGATGTGGGCACGGCGGCCGCCGAGCGGCTCGATCCGGTGCTCGAGGCCTATGCCAACGTGATCAAGGCCGACCCGGAGCACGCCGACGCGGCCTGGAACTACGAGTTCGTCTCGCGCACGCGCGACGTGCTGGCGAGCGCGCGTCTCTCCGGGCCGCGCCGCACGCCGGCCAATACGCCGGGACTGGCACCACCGCTGCCGGGCGCCACCGTGCACGGCGTGGCCGGCGCGCCGCCGCCCGAGATCAAGAGCGAGCAGTTCGAGACGATCGCGCCGATGGACTTCGGCGATCGCGAGGCGCAGCCCGAGCCGACGCCCGGCACCTACATCAAGCGCAAGGGATGACACGGCGATGACCTTCGGTGCGCCCGGCGCGCTCTGGCTGCTGGCGGTGCCGGCGGCGCTCGCGCTGCTGTGGGGCTGGCGCCTCGTCCGGCGCTGGCGCGACATCCGCGTGCTGCGGCAGCGCCGCGTGCTGCCCGAGCGGGAGCGCCACGGCGTCTTCGGCGCGCTGCCGGCGTGGCTCTTCCTGCTGGCCGCCGCCACGTGCCTCGTTCTCGCCGTGGCCCGGCCGCGTGGGTCGGCCACGACCGCCGGCCGCCCCGGCGTGGACGTGGTCGTGCTGCAGGACGCCTCGGCGTCGATGCACGTGAAGGATGTGGCGGGTGACCGCTGGCAGCGGTCGATGGCCTTCCTGCGCCGTTTCGGTGACGCGCTCAGCTGGCAGGACGACCGCGTGGCGCTCGCCGTGTTCGCCCACATCGCCACGCCGCAGATCCGCCTGACGCGCGACCCGAACACGGTGTTCTTCTTCCTCGATCACCTGAGCGCGCGGCCGCCGTTCCGCCTGCAGGACGACACGACCTGGAATACGAATCTCGAGCAGGCTGTCGTGTGGGGGCTGCGCATCCTCGACAAGGACGAGGAACTGCACGGGCCGTCGCCGAACGCTCGCATGTTCCTGATGCTCTCGGACGGCGAGGCGTGGAGCGGGGAAGTGGCGCGGGCGCTCGATCGGGCGCGCGACGCGAAGGTGCCGATCTTCGTCGTCGGCGTCGGCACCCTCGCCGGCGACTGGCTGCCAGAAGTGGAGGTGGCACCCACCGAGGAACCGGCGCCGCATGCCATCTCACGCCTGAACCGCACCTCGCTGCAGCGCATCGCCGAGCGGGCCGGCGGGCAGTACTTCGAACTCGACCGCGATCCCGATCGTGACATCGCCAACGCCATCGTGGATGCCGGACGGCGTCTCGCGCCGCCGCGCGAGGCCGCGCCCACCGTCATCGAGTACTACCCGCGCCTGCTGACGGCCGCCGTGGCGTGCGCCGCGCTGGCGCTGCTCTTCGTCCGCACGCGCGGCGAGGCGTGGCTGCAGGCAGGCCTCGCCGCTGCCGCCCTCGCGCTCGTGGCCCGGGTGCTGGCGTAGCCGACGCCGATGGAACACTCCGCCGAAGTCCTGCGCCTGCTCGACGAATGGCGTGCCGGCGACGAGGCCGCCTACGACCGGCTCATTCCGCTCGTCTACGCGGAACTCCGGCGTCTCGCGCACGCACAACTGCGCCGCGAGTCGCCGGGGCACTCGCTGCAGCCGACGCTGCTCGTGCACGAGGCGTATCTTCGGCTCGCCGACGCCGACATCGCCTGGCAAAACCGCACCCATTTCATGAGCGTCGCGGCGCGGGTGATGCGCCGTATCCTGGTGGACTGGGCGCGGGCGCGGCGGGCCGACAAACGCGGCGGCAACGACGTGCGCGTGACGCTCACCGACACCGTCTCGGCGCGCCAGTCCGATCCGGTGGACATGCTGGCCCTCGACGGCGCGCTCGAGCGGCTGCAGGCGCTCGATGCGCGACAGGCGCAGGCCGTCGAGCTCTCGTACTTCGCGGGCCTCACGTATCCCGAGATCGGCCGGCTGCTCGACGTCTCGGAAGCGACCGTGGACCGCGACCTGCGCCATGCCCGGGCCTGGCTGAAGCGTGAGCTCGCCGCTCTGTGAGCTGATTTAACCGGAAAGTCACACCAGGAATGTCATTGCACGATTTCTTGAGGGGATGCGGAGGCCCGACTCGCATACCCTAATGAGTCGTGGTTCCGGGCCTCTGTCCGGAAGCTGTCGATTCGTGGAGGCGCCCCCTATGCCTGTTGCCCAGCCCCGTCGTTCGACTGCACGCCGTGTTGCCCTCGGACTCGCCGCCGCCGTTGCCTTGTGGTCGGGCGCCAGTCTTCTTGCCCAGATTCCCGGCCGAAACGTCAACATGGTGGCCGGCACCGAGTGGCCCGGCGGCGACCCCTTCCTGCAGCGCCAGAACGAGCCGTCGATTGCGGCGTCCACCCGTAACCCGCTGCACCTGGTCGCCGGGAGCAACGACTACCGCACGGTGGACGTGCCTGGTCTGCCCGATGGCGCCGAAACGGGAGACGCCTGGATCAGCGTCTACAAGTCGTTCGACGGCGGCGCGCGGTGGTCGAGCACGCTCATGCCGGGGTATCCGCAGGAGCCGGCAGGCTCGCCGGGCCGGACCTCGCCCCTGTACGGCTATCAGGCCGCGGCCGATCCGGTGGTCCGCGCCGGCGTCAGCGGCCTCGTCTTCTACAACGGGCTGGTGTTCGACCGCGGCGAGAACGGCAAGAGCGGCATCTTCGTGGCCCGCTTCATCGACCGCAACAACCAGGAGGCCGGCGA
>JBIKUN010000146.1:0-10550 GCA_044347565.1 Vicinamibacterales bacterium
GCCGGCGGGAAGCGCCCGCCCCCCGCCCCTAGCCCCCAGCCCCGCGCGACGGCGCGAAGCGGCGTCGCGCTAGAAGTCCCAGCGGAAGCCCACGCGGAAGATGCGCGGCGCGAGCGTCTCGGTGACCTCGAGGTAGTTGACGGTGGTCTGACGGAACGAGGTAATCGCGCCGCTGTTGGCCAGGTTGAAGCCGTCGAACTGGAACGTCACCTTGCCGCCCTTGCCGGGCAGTGTGAACGACTTGTCGAGGCGCAGGTCGAGGATCGAGACGTTCGGGTAGCGGTTGGCGGTGATGGGCTCGACGCGCACGACGCGGGTGCCTTCACCGGGCAGGTTCACCGAGGCCGTGCGGGCGAACTGCTGACCGCTCTGCACGCGCCACGAACCCGAGGAGCCGATGCCCCAGGGCAGCTCGTAGCGGCCGATCACCTTGTAGTTCCACACGGTGCTGGTCTCGCGGCCGTTCTCGTCGCCGAAGAGGTTGTCGAACGGACGATACGAGTAGTCACGCGTGTATCCCGTCGGCGCCGTCGCGGAGAAGTGCTGCATTGTCGACCAGGTCATGCCGGCCGAGGTGAGCAGCATCCACTTGCCCGACATGCGGCGGTTGACGGCGATTTCCACCGTATTGAAGTCCGCGTCGAATCCGTCGGGGTTCGTCCAGAACCGCTGCTGGCCCAGGCCGGAGGCGCGGTCGAGGAACGTGAACTGCTGCTCGTCGCCCGTGCCCGCCCGGTTGTCGGGACCGAGGTCGGTGTAGTTGAAGGGCACGTTGTAGCTGCCGGGGGTGCGCACCAGGTCGGTTTCGCCCCACACGTTGCGCATGTTCTTGTAGACGTAGGACACACGCGCCGACAGACCGCTCACGATTTCACGCTCGAGGTTCGTCGAGAGTTCGTTGCTCACCGGGCGCACGAGGTTGCGATCGACGAGGAACGAGCCGGCGTTGCCGATGTTGTTGAGGAAGGCGCCGAGTTCGGCCGGGCCATCGACCACGCGGTTGCCGTTCAGGTCGCACTGGGTCGTACGCGTCGCCGTGCACGGCACGAAGGTGTAGCGCAGCTGACCGATGCCCACGGGGTTCTCGCGGTCGGCCAGCACGTCGGCCGAGTTCCAGCGCGACTGCCCGAAGTAGGCCTTGACCACGGTGCGGTTGTCGCCCGTGAGGTCGTACGCCAGGCCAAAGCGCGGCGAGAAGTCCTTCGTGCTGGCGACGGTGCGCGCGGCCACCGAACGCTGCGCCATGAAGTCGATGTAGCGCTGATCGGTGAAGCCGGCGAGGACGCCGATGCCGTTCGGCGCGAACTTCTGCTCCGGCCAGCCGTCCTTGTAGTATTCCCAGCGCAGACCGAGCGTCGCGGTGAGACGGTTGGTGAGCTTCCAGTTGTCCTGCGCCCACACCGACTGATAGTTCACGTCGTTGATGCCGGTGACCGGCGTGTTGTAGAGGTCGACCTGCGAGGGAATCCAGTTGCCGCTCGCGTCGAAGCCGTTGTCGCGGTAGAAGAGGTCGAACGGCTGGTCACGGTAGAGGCTGCGGCGGTCGCGCTTGATGTCGTAGCCCACCTTGAAGTCGTGGCTGCCGGCCCAGCCGTCCTTGAAGTAGGAGAGGCTCACGTAGCCCTGGGGCTTCCAGCGCTTCTGATCCTGGTAGTTGCTGTTCGGGCCGCCATCGAAGAAGTTGCCGTTGGCGAGGTTCTGCCGACCGGGGCTCGTGAACTCAGGGAACAGGCCCACTTCCGGCAGCGGCCGCAGCGGGAAGAAGTTCCACCAGTTGCCGACGATCACGTCGAGGAAGGCGCGGCTGCCGAGCACGCTCGTCCATTCGGCCTTCATCGGCGTGTTCTCGGACGACTGGTAGCGCGCGGCCGAGAGCGGCGTGGTCAGACCGACGTCGCGCTTGTCCTGCAGCTTCTGGCGCTTGTTGAGGAAGCCGATGAGCTGATTGTTCTGCGATACCTGGTAGGTAAGCTTGAAGGTGTAGGGATTGGTGAGCTTCGAGCGCTCGATGTTGGTGGGCAGGCCCGTCGTGAACTTGTACTGATCGTTCAGGCGGTAGCTGTAGAAGCCCCACGCCTTGCCGCGCCAGATGGGGAAGCCGACGTTGCCGTTCAGGTCGTACTGCTTCTGGATCTGGTTGCCGCGCTGAAGGGGCACGCGCGTGAAGAAGTCATTGCCGTTCTGCGTGCCAGCCACCTGCAGGTTCGACGGCACGTTGTTGGCGATCATGTCTTCGTTCTGGAAGTCGCTGTACCAGTTGCCGGTGAGCTTGTCGCTGCCCGACTTGACCGAGATGCTGAGCACCGCGCCGCCGGCGAACGCCGAGGCGTCGGCTCCGGCGCCGCCCACCTGGAACTCTTCGAAGCTGCCGAAGTCGAAGTAGCCGGCGTTGGCGCTCGTGCCTTCCGTGGTGTCGATGCCTTCGAGGCGCGTCTGGTTCTGGTCGTCGAAGCCGTAGGTGCGGTAGCCGGTCTGGTTACCCGTGCGCGAACCACCGACGTCGTAGGACGTCATCTGCATGCCCGGCGCCTGCGCCATGGCCGCCCAGACGTCGCGCGCGTTCGGGATTTCGGTGAGCAGTTCCTTGGTGAAGTTCGTGCCCATCGTGGTCGTCGAGGTGTCGACGACGGGCGACGCGCCGGTGACCGTGACGGTTTCCTGCAGCGTCGCGACCTGCATCTGCATGTCAACCGAGAGCGTCTGGTTGATCACCACGCGGATGCCTTCGCGCTTGACCGACTGGAAGCCGGTGAGCTCGAACCCGACGTCGTACGTGCCCGGCGGCAGCGCCAGGAAGCGGTAGTCGCCGTCGGCGCTCGTGACCTGCACCTGCGGCTGGATCAACGCGGGACCCGACACCGTGACCGTGACGCCCGGCAGGACCGCCCCGGTGTTATCGGTGACGGTGCCGTTGATGCGGCCACGGAAATCCTGCGCATTGGCCGGCACGGCCGCGAACAGCACGGCGACCAGACACAGGACCCAACCTGTCGTCTTCAACCTCATGGACATTCCTCCAGAGCCACTGGCCGATGGCCAGGCTTCAACCGCGGTCGTTCCCCGACGAAGGACCGACCCCCACGGACCGATCCGCCGCGACGCACTCACCCCGCGACGGCCCTGCTTGCCAAGCAAACGAAATGCCACCAGCACCCGCGCGCCAATTTTGCGCGCGCCCGCGGTGGCCGCGTGATTTTTCACGGCAATTCCCTCACGGGACGCACCCGGCGGCAGCCGGCTCAGTGTAAACGAGATCCGGCGTTCCGGATCGGCGGCCCCAGCCGCATCCAAGCGCGCCGCCGGGACGAGCGTCGGGGCGGGCGGGGCGCATCCAGCCGCAATTACACTCTTGCGCGCCGCAGGTCCTCGGCTACAATGCCGGAACCTTCGGTAACACGAAGTGCGCCCTCGCGGCGGGGGCGGCCCGTTTCATCATCCCATGCATGTGCTGAGCTCTCGACGCCGTCGAATGCTGGGCGGCGTCCTCGCTGCCATCCTGACGTGTGTCTGCAGCCAGCCGCTCGACGCGGCGGGCGCGACTCGCACCCGCACGACCAAGGCCACGCGGCAGACCAGCTCGACCCGCAAGGCCCCGGCCCGCGTCACGCGCACCGCCGCCCGCAAGACCACGACGCGCGCCACCGCCAGCAGCAAGACCACGACGACCTCCGCCGCCCGCCGCCGCGCCATCGGGCGTTCGCGTGCCGCCGCCCGGGCGCGTGAAGCCCGCGAGCTCGCCACGCCCCGCTTCAAGGTCGACGAGACCGGCCGCGAAGTGCCGGCGCCGCGCGCCGCCGCCGCCATCATCTACGATCCGGAAACGAATGAAGTGCTCTTCGAGGAGCACGCTCTCGAGCCGCGGTCGATTGCCAGCATCACCAAAGTGATGACGGCGCTGGTGTCGCTCGAGGCGATGACCGATCCGTCGGCCGTCGTGAAGGTGGAACGCGCCGACGTGACGCGCGCCTCCACCACGTATCTGCGCGCCGGCTACACCGTGACCGTCGACGAACTGCTGCACCTGCTGCTCATCGGGTCCGACAACGCCGCCGCCCGCGTGCTGGCCCGGGTGTCGCCCTACGGCAGCGAGGGCTTCGTGGCGCGCATGAACGAGAAGGCGCGCGAGCTCGGCCTGCAGCAGACGCACTACGAGGATCCGTCGGGCCTGCTGTCGGGCAACGTCTCGACCGCCTACGAGATGGCCCGGCTCATCTCGTACGCCGTGGCCGACGAGCGCGTGGGCAGCGTGATGCGGAAGGCCGAGTTCAACTTCGTGCCCGGCAAGCGCAACGTGCACGTGAACAGCACCAACCGCTTCGTGCGCTCCGGCGAGATCGAAGTCATCGGCGGCAAGACCGGCTTCATCAGCAGTTCGGGCTACTGCCTGGCGACGCTCGTGCGTCTGCCGCAGACCGGCCGTCAGGTGGCGATGGTGGTGCTCGGCGCCCGCTCCAATGCCGCCCGCTTTGCCGAGACGCGCCACCTGTTCAATTGGCTGAACGGCAGCACGCTTGCCGCGGCTGGTCCCGACGGCGGCCAGCAGTAAGTCCGGCAGGCGCGTCCGCGCCGGCCGTCACCACACATCCTAGTCCGCTTCGAAGCCCTGCGCGGCGATGGCCTGATCGAGGGCCAGCGTGGCCACCGTGTCCACGGACATGAGCAGCGGGCGTCCGGCCTTCTTCACGTCGATCGCCTTCAGATAGCGCTTGCAGGCGTCGCACGCAGCCACCTGATACAGGCCGCCGTGCGCCGAGAACACGCGCTGGCGTTCGCTCGACAGGCAGCGCGGGCAGGTGCGCGCCTCGAAGAGCCAGCGGCCGTGGCAGCGCCCGCAGACCAGCTGCCGCACGCCCGGCGCGGTCACGACCGCGAACCCCGGCCGGGCGCCGCACATCGGGCAGGTGCCGCGCGGCCAGGCGTCGGTCGAGACGCGCTGCTGCACGACTTCGGCGGCGCGGGTCAGGAACGGCCGCGCGGTGAGACCGAGCACGTCGGCCAGACTCGTGTCGGTGGCCGGGCCGCCGCTTGCGCCCTCGTCGTACCACCGCTCGACGAGGGCCGGCAGACCCGGATCGCGTCCCACGTCGTGCAGCCGCGCCGCATCGGCGGCGTCGAGGATGTCGTGGCGCCGCAGGATGTCCACCACCTGGCGGAGGCGCAGGCGGAACTCCGGCCAGTCGATGCCGAGCTGCGCCCACTCGATGAGCCGCTCACCGCGGCCCAGCCGGGCCGCGAGGGCCTCGTTCGAGACGTCGAGCCACGGCGTGCCGAGGCGCCGCTGCAGCCGTCGTTCGCCGTCCACGATCTCGCGTTCGAGGGCGACGGCGGGGGCCAGTTCGGGCTGTTCCTCTGCGAGCGCCTTGAGCGCGGCCATTTCGCGGGGTTCGGCGCGTTCGCGCGGCGCCTCGGCCCGATCGCGGGGTGGAAAGGACACGGTGTGCAGAGATTCTACAGGAACGCTCGCGCCGGCCCGCCGCCGGCACGGGGTATGGTTAGTCCATGGCCCGCCGTCGTCCCGCCACTCCGCCGCCGCCCCCCGCCGCCCCGATCCGCCCGCCCCGGTCCGCCGCGCCGGCGCCGCTGCGCGTCATGATGATCGCGTCCGAAGTGGCGCCGTTCTCCAAGACGGGCGGGCTGGCCGACGTCGCCTCCGCCCTGCCGCGGGCCCTCGGGCGGGCCGGCCACGATGTGACCGTCGTGACGCCGCGCTACCGCGGCCTCGCCGCGGGGCAGTGGCTGGCGGATGTGAGCGCCACGGTGGCCGGCAGGACCTTCACGGCCGGTCTCTTTGCCGAGCCGCTCGGCCCCGGAGCGCGCGTGCTCTTCGTGGACTGCCCGCCGCTCTTCGATCGCGCCGGCCTCTACAACGCCGGCGGCCAGGACTTCGACGACAACCCGCTGCGCTTTGCCGTCCTCACCATTGCCGCGCTCGAATGGGCGGCGGCAGAGGCCTCGCCGATTCAGGTCGTGCATGCGCACGACTGGCAGGCCGGGCTCACCGGCGCGTATCTGTCGCAGCACTTCGCGCGGCACCCGGCACTCGCGCGGGTGCCGACGGTGTTCACGATCCACAACCTCGCCTATCAGGGCATCGCCGACAAGTCGTGGCTGCCGCGGCTCGGCCTTGGCTGGGACCTCTTCACCGTGGACGGCCTCGAGTTCTGGGACCGCCTGAGTTTCCTGAAGGCCGGCGTGAACTTCTCGGATGCGGTGACCACCGTGAGTCCGACCTACGCCGAAGAAATCCAGCGGCCCGAGTACGGCGCGGGTTTCGACGGCGTGATGCGCCGCCGCGCCTCGGCGCTCACGGGCATCCTCAACGGCATCGACACGGATGTATGGAATCCGGCGGGCGATCCGCTGCTGCCGGGGCCATTCACCGCGAAAGCGCCGGCGGGGAAGGTGCTCGCCAAACGGGCGGTGCTCGAGGCGTTCGGGCTGCCGGTGACCGACGGCATGCTGGCGCGTCCGCTCGTCGGCATCGTCTCGCGGCTCGTGGACCAGAAGGGCTTCGACCTCGTGGCGCAGGTGGCCGACTCGCTCGTCGAGATGGGCCCGGCCTTCGTCGTGCTCGGGAGCGGTGACGGCCGGTACGAGCAGCTCTGGCGCACGCTGGCGGCGCGCCGCCCCGACACGGTGGGTGTGCACATCGGCTTCGACGAGCGGCTGGCGCACCTCGTCGAGGGCGGCGCCGATGTGTTCCTCATGCCGTCGCGCTACGAGCCGTGCGGCCTCAACCAGATGTACAGCCAGCGGTATGGCACCGTGCCGGTCGTGCGCGCTACTGGCGGTCTCGTGGACTCGGTCATCCCGTGGGACCCGGACACGAAGAAGGGCACCGGGTTCCTGTTCGCCGACTACTCGGGCGACGCGATGCTCGGCGCCCTCGCCCGGGCCCTCGACGTGTTCGGGCGTCCGGCCGAATGGACGCGCCTGCAGCAGAACGGGATGAAGACGGACTTCTCGTGGGACCGCTCGGCGCGGGCCTATGTCACGGTGTATAAAGGAGTGATCGCCGCTCGACGAACGCGACGCCCGAAGGCCCCCGCGGCCCGGACGTGAACCCGCCGACCCGGGGCTGGCATCGAACAGACGAGGGACACATGGCTTCGGACAAGATCAAGACGCTCGGTGACGGGGACTTCGACGCGGCAGTGAAGAACGGCGTGGTGCTGGTGGACTTCTGGGCCGAGTGGTGCGCGCCGTGCCGCCGTCTCGCCCCCACCGTCGATCAGCTGGCCGAAGACTACGCCGGCAAGGTGACCGTGGCGAAGATGAACATCGACGAGCACCCGGCCACGCCGAGCAAGTTCATGGTGCGCGGGATTCCGACGCTGCTGCTCTTCAAGAACGGCGATCTGAAGGAAACGATCGTGGGTCTGGCGGCCAAGGACGACCTGGCCAAGATGATCGACAAGCACCTGTGAGCGCTCCGGTCAGCACGCACCGCGCCGTCGTCGTCATCGGTTCGGGCCCGGCCGGGCTCACGGCCGCGCTCTATACCGGCCGCGCCAATCTCAACCCGCTCGTCATCGAGGGCATCGAAGCCGGCGGCCAGCTGATGCTCACCACGATGGTCGAGAACTGGCCCGGCTACCGCGACGGCATCCTCGGGCCGGATCTCATGACCGAGCTGCGCGCGCAGGCCGCGCGCTTCGGCGCCGACTTCCTGCAGGGCGACGTGGCGTCGGTCGACATGTCATCGCGGCCCTTCAAGATCCAGGTGGGGAAGACGCTGTATACGGCGGATGCGCTCATCGTGGCCACGGGCGCCTCGGCGAAGTGGCTCGATCTGGGCGTCGACAAGCAGTTGTCCGGGCGCGGCGTCTCGACCTGCGCGACGTGCGACGGCTTCTTCTTCAAGGGGAAGCACGTGGCGGTCGTGGGCGGCGGCGACACCGCGATGGAAGAAGCAATCTACCTCTCGAAGCTCTGCTCGAAGGTCACGGTGATCCACCGCCGCGACACGCTGCGCGCCTCGAAGGTGATGCAGGACAAGGCGCTGAACGACCCGAAGATCGAGTTCCTCTGGAACAAGGCCGTCACCGACATCAAGGACGTCACGAAGGGCGAGGTCACGGGCCTCGTGCTCGCCGACACGGTCACCGGCGCGGTGAGCGAGCTGCCGATCGACGGCGTGTTCATCGGCATCGGCCATACGCCGAACACGACCCTCTTCCAGGGGCAGCTGACGCTCAACGAGTCGGGTTACATCGAGACGCATCACGGGTCGCGCACGAACATCCAGGGCGTCTTCGCCGCCGGCGACGTGCAGGATCACGTGTATCGACAGGCTGTCACCGCCGCCGGATCCGGCTGCATGGCAGCGATCGACGCCGAGCGATTCCTGAGCGGCGTGGGGCACTGACGAGCAGGGAACCGTCCCTGCTCCCTGTCCTAGTCGATCCAGCCGCCGCCGAGTACCTCGTCGCCGTCGTAGAACACGGCGGCCTGGCCGGGTGTCACGGCGGTCTGTGGTGTGTCGAACAGCACTTCCGCGCGGGCGTCGTCGAGCGCACGCACCTGCGCCGGGGCGGCGATGTGGCGATGGCGGATCTGCACCTCGGCGCGGATCGACCCAGTGGGCGGATGGCCTGACACCCAGTTCACCTGCGCCGCGGTCAGCGCGCCGCAGGCGAGCGCCTCCTTCGGGCCCACCGTGACCTCCTGTCGCTCCGCGTCGATCGCGATGACGTACAGCGGCACACCGGCCGAGAGGCCGAGGCCCTTGCGCTGGCCCACGGTGAAGCGATGGATGCCACCGTGCGCGCCGAGGGTCTGGCCATCGGTGTTCACGATCGCGCCGGTGGTGGCCAGCGCCGGCTGCTCGCGCTCCAGGAATCGCGCGTAGTCGCCATCGGGCACGAAGCAGATCTCCTGGCTGTCGGGCTTGCCGGCCACGCCGAGCAGGCCGAGGCGCGCGGCCTCACGCCGCACGTCGTCCTTCGACAGATGGCCGACGGGAAAGGACGCCTGCGCGAGCTGAGCCTGCGTGAGCGAGAAGAGGAAATAGCTCTGGTCCTTGCCGCGGTCGGCGCCGCGCCGCAGATGCAGGCGCCCGTCGTCGTCGCGCTCGAGGCGCGCGTAGTGGCCGGTGGCGAGCGCGGCGGCGCCGTAGCCTTCGGCCCGCGCCAGCAGCTCCTTGAACTTCACCTCGCTGTTGCAGTGCGCGCACGGGATCGGCGTGCGGCCCTGCGCGTATTCGGCGAGGAAGTTCTCCTGCACGTGGCGGTGGAAGTGCGACTCGAAGTTGACGATGTAGTGCGGGAATCCGAGGTGCGCCGCCACGCGCCGTGCGTCGTGCAGATCGTCGATCGTGCAGCAGCTGCCGAAGCCGTGGCTCGCGTCGTAGAGCTGCATCGACACGCCGATCACCTCGAGACCAGCCTCGTGCAGCAGGCCGGCCGCGACCGACGAATCCACGCCGCCCGACATCGCTACGACGATACGCATCGAGGTCCTTCCGCGAGCCCCAGCCCCCAGCCCCCCGGCCCCGTCGTCACGCCCGCGCCGCCAGTCCGCGAAGCTTCGTGACGAGCGCGGGCAACACGCTCACCACGTGATCGATCTCCGCCTCGGTCGTCGACGCCCCGAGGCTGAAGCGCAGCGAGTTGAGCGTGCGGGCGTGCGGGAAGCCCATGGCCTTGAGCACGTGGGAGGGCTCGAGTGTGCCCGACGAACAGGCCGAGCCCGACGACACCGCGACGCCCTCGAGATCGAGCGCGATGAGGAGTGATTCCGACTCGACCCGATCGACGCTGATGTTGGTGGTGTTCGGCACGCGCGGCCCGCTGCCGTTCACGGCGGTACCCGGCACGCGCGCGAGGATGCCCTGCTCGAGACGATCCCGCAGCGCGGTCACACGCGGGGCATTCGCCGCCATCGTCTGCCGCGCGTGGTCGGCGGCGGCGCCCATGGCGGCCAGGGCGGGCACGTTCTCGGTGCCGGCCCGGCGATTGCGCTCCTGGCGGCCGCCGGTCATGAACGGCCCGAGGCGCACACCGCGGCGAATCCACAACGCGCCGGCCCCCTTCGCGCCGCCGAACTTGTGCGCGGAGATCGAGAGCAGGTCGATCCCGAGCGCGGCGACGTCGAGCGGTAGCTTGCCGGCCGTCTGTACGGCGTCGGTGTGGAAGAGGGCGCCGCGGCCCCTGGCGAGCGCGGCGAGGGCGGCAATCGGTTGCAGCGTGCCGATCTCGTTGTTCGCGTGCATCACCGACACGAGCGCGGTGTCGTCGGTCAGCGCCGCCGCCAGCGCATCGGGTTCGACCACGCCGCTCTCGCCGACGGGGAGGTGCGTGACGCGGATGCCGCGGCGGGCGAGGGCCTTCGCCGTCTGCAGCACGGCTTCGTGTTCGATGCTCGAGATGATGAGGTGGCGCCGCCCGGCGGGCTCGAGCGCCTCCATGGCGCCGCGCACGGCCGCGTTGTCGCCCTCGGTGCCGCCGCCCGTGAAGACGACCTCGGAGGGCTCGGCGCCGAGGAGCGCCGCCATCGAGGCCCGGGCGCCGTCGAGCACGGCCTTGGCCTGCTGCCCGAAGTGGTGGACG
>JBIKUN010000147.1:0-10508 GCA_044347565.1 Vicinamibacterales bacterium
TCCGGCGTGCACGTCGCGCTTCGCGCTCGACACCTACAAGCCAGCGGTGGACAAGGGGCAGGTGGCGGGCAGACACCTGCACATCCACACGCTGTCAGACAAGAACGAGCAGGGCGACAGCGTGGGCCCGTACCGGAAGTCGTTGCTGTACCTGGTGAGCCGATCGTTCGAAGACCAGCACAAGACGCCGATCCTGGGGCTCGACACCACTTTCGACCCGGCCACGATTGGCCCCGGCCAGCAGGACAACCACTGGGCGCCAGACCGGCAGGACGACGTGCGCAAGTGGATCGCGTTCTGGGACGGCCTTGGCCTTGATGCCACCAATCGCCACGTGCTGGCCAAAGGCAGCGTCTCCACGGGCGCGGGCAGCATCGATGCGTCACACGGCTGCTTCGACAACGCGGTCGAGATCGTGGGCGACACGCTGGGCTATGTCGTGAATCCCAAGGCCCCGACGCGGGTGAAGGTGCACCGGCTCGACTACGACTGAGTGCGCCCGCCAAGCAGTCGCTCGAGCCCGTCGTACGAGCCGTCCGCGACTTTCCGACGCCCATGACACCAGCCCTGATAGAACGACTCGCGCGCAGCCCCCGCACACTGTTCCTGGTGGATGGTGTCGGTGCCCTGGTCACGGCGCTGACCGTTGGCGTGGTGCTGCCGGCGCTTGGTGAGTACATCGGCACGCCGAGGCCGGTGCTGCGGGCACTGGCGATCACGGCCGCGGTCTTTGCGGCGTACTCGTTGACGTGTGCGGCGACGCAACCGACGCGCTGGCCGGGCTACCTGCGAGGCATCGCCCTGGCGAACGCCGGGTACTGCCTGGTGACGGCCGCGGTGCTGGTCCGGTTCGCGGCTGCACTTCACGTGCTGGACTGGCTCTACTTCGTGGGTGAGATCGTCGTGGTGGGCGCGCTCGTCGCGCTGGAACTGCGCGTGGCACGCGCGGCATGGTGACGATGCGCGTGGTGGCCGCAGCGGTGACGTCGGGTGACGCGCGCATCTCTCTCGATCGCGTCGGGCCGCCGGCTGCTGCGCGACGGCGGCGTGCAAACGGGGGAACTTGATCGTGCGGCCGTAACCGAATGACCGCCTCTGCGGCTTGCAGAGTCTTGGAGACCTGGCGGAGACGGTGGAGGGGTCTCCGGAGGCAAGTTCAATGCTTGGAACCACAAGGCCCCACTTGTTTGGTGGCAACTCGCGGAATTGCTGCCCACGATCACGTTTGTGACTACATTTGAGGTGGCACCATGGAGACGGTCGGCGTGCGTGAGTTGAAGAGTGAACTGAGCCGCTACCTGCGACGGGTCCGCGCCGGCGCCCGGTTGACGGTGACGGAGCGCGGCAAGGCGATCGCGACGCTCGGGCCCGTCAACACGCCCGCCAGCCTGCAGTGGGCACAAGCGCTGGTCGTCGAAGGCCGCGCGCAATGGGCGGGCGGGAAGCCCGCAGGCGTTACGCGCCGTGGATCGACGACGTCGGGGCGCTCGGTATCGGCCGCGGTGCTCGAGGATCGCGGGTGACGCTCTACCTCGATACGAGCAGCCTTGTGAAGCTGTACGTCGCGGAGGAGGGGAGCGACGCGGTGCGCCGGCTGGTCGACAATGCCGACATCGTCGCGACCGCGACGATCGCGTACCCGGAGGCGCGGACCGCGCTGGCGCGGCGCCGACGGGAAGGCGACCTGCCGCCGCGCGCTGTCGCGGCGGCGAAGCGCGCACTCGACGACGACTGGGCCAAGTACCTCACGGTCGATGTCACGCCGGGGCTGTGCCGTGAGGCTGGCGCTCTGGCAGAGCGCCACGCGCTTCGAGTGCTACGACAGCGTGCACCTGGCCGCGTTCCTCGCCGTGGCGCGAGCCGCTGGCAAGAACGCCATGGAGTTCTCGTGCTTCGACGACCGGCTACGCCGCCGTCACGATCCAGTTGCGAAGTTCGTCCCAGACACTCAGCCACTGCCTTTGGGGGGGCCGTTCTCTCCCAAACGCAAGAACGCCTTCTGACGCCGAGATCTTGCGGCGCGCCGGTCTTGAGTTCGCATCAGCGCACAGCCTCGGCCGGAGGGGTGCGGTTGAGAGGGCGCCCCGCGCCACCGCGGGTCAGATAGCCGCGATGTCGCGGAGGCGAGCTTCGATCGCCCCTCGGCGGCGCTGACTCGCGGCATCCGGGGGCAGGAAGCCACTCAGCGCATCGAGGAAGTCGCGATTGCCGACGGGTCGGTGATGAAGAGGCCCGTCGTGCAGCCGCCGACGAATACGAGGTCGTCGAGCACGGGCGCCAGTAGCCGCACGACCGACGCGGGGCGCGGTTCGGGTCAACCACGAAGGTGGCTCCGAAGCAGCGTGCTCAGCGCCTTTTCAGCTAGTTGTCGCTCACGCGCACGCCCATCGCGCAGGGCATCGACCAGGGCCAGCAGTTCGTAGAGCCGAGGGTCCTTTCGCGCGGCGTGTGGCACGGCCTTGTGCAGCGGCTCGAAGCTGCCGCCGCGCACCTCGCCATCGGGATCCGGCCACACAGGCGGCAGCTCGCCCCCGGTGACGATCTGGTGGCGCAACGGTGCGGCCGCATGCCCGGTCGGCAGTCCCCGGGTTGGCTCGCCACGCTGGGCTGGGAATGCGTATTTCACTGCGTGGACGAGGAACTCTTCGACCGCCTTCAGCAGAGGGCGACCGGTCTGGGCGTCGAGCAGTCGAGAACGCTCGAGACGCTTCAGCGACGCATGCACCTGGGACGCGCTGAGCGACAGATCACCCGCCACCTGGGCCATCGACGGGCGCTCCCCGCCGTAGGCGACCAGCTTGGCCAGCACCATCACGTCCTGGGACAATAGGCCCTGGGGCATTCCATATTCTAGATTCTGGAATACGGAATGGCAAGGCCCTGCTGCCATGCGGCTCCCTGCGTTGAGGCTAGTCCTCGAACGCCTTCTTCCAGCGCTTCTTCGGGTCGTCGAACGTCACCGCGTCGGGCGTGAAGACTTCTGCGTCGTAGTCCCCGCCAGACCACTGCAACATCGACTCGTGCTCCGGATGCGTCGGGTCCGCGATCGTCTTCAGGAATTCCGCAAAGCCGTGGACGCCGCCGCAGTCCTCTGGTGGGCACCGGCGCGCGCCCGACACGCAGCGCGGGTACGACAACCCGGTCTCGGCTGACTGCATTCCCTCGTGCACGAGTACGTGTGCCCAGTCGTCGCCGAAGTCGTACGCGTAGACGGCTGGCGGCGCGTGCCAGGCCCGCCGCTCGAAGAACTTGGAAAGGGGGACTTCCCATCCGGGCAGGACCGGCCGATCCTCAGGTTCGTCGTCGTCCGGGATGCCGATCGACACGACCGCTTGCTCATCAGCGTCGAGCAGTCGGAACTCGTGAAGGTGATAGTCGAGCCAGCCCATCGCGTCCTGAATGGCGACGTGCAGGTCCCAGAACGAGTACTTCGCGGGCACCTGGATACGACGCCAGACGAGCGGTTCGGTGCCGCTCAGGACGACGAGGAACTGGTGTACCAGCAAGGGCGACGCGGTGCGCTTCGCAGCCTTGCTGCGAATTGACTGGACTTTGGCCATCTCGGCTCCGTGAATCGCGAACTCACCGGAGTATCACTGATCAGGCTTGCCGATTCGCTTGACCGTGGTCAGGGCACGCGCCGCGGCTAGACCATCGGGGTTCCGAGCCAGCGAGTCCGGCGCGATGGATGCGGCGATCGACCGCTGGAGGAACCGGCGGGACGGGCTGAGACCCTCCGCGGCTTGCAGAGTTTTGGAGACATTCTGGAGACGGGGAGGGGTCTCCGGAGGCAAGTCCAATGCTTGGAACCACTTAACTGGCGGTGAGGCAGGGATTCGAACCCTGGGTAGGGGTTTACCCCCTACAACGGTTTAGCAAACCGCCGCTTTAGGCCACTCAGCCACCTCACCGCGACGAAATTCCTAAGGATTTTAACGATTCCGAAGGAATGGCTGGGCTAGATTGGCCCGACTGTGCCCAAAACTGTGCCCAGACGCGGTCCAAGTCGCCCACGACAGTATAGCGCGCGACATCCCGAAGTGTCCCAAGTTCACGAGAGCCAGAACCGCTCCGGGCAAAGAGGCGAGGCCAGGATGGCCGGCGGGAGGTCGCGCCGCGGCCCGCTCCCCAAATGCGCTTGCCGAACTCGGAGTGGCCAACGGCGTTCGCCGCCGGCGGGCTGGGCAGTTTAGCTAGGTCTCAGCGCTCGACTAGCTGCCCGCTCTCCAGTACGAACCGCCGGTCCCGGCTCACCGTGGGACAGCACAGCCCGTCATTCGGCCCATGGTCCATCATCTGAACGACCACGCTCCCGCCGAGGATCTGCAGTCGCTTCATCTCGATCCTGTCGCCAAGGTCGAAGTATGGCCCCTGCACAGCGCGCCCCCGTTCTCCGAGAATCGCCACGAGGTAATGGAACGTCCCGGAACCACCACCTGAGACTTTCAGCGTAACTGCCGCATCTTCTCTGCCATCCCCATTGAGGTCGCCAAAGGCCATCAGCTCATCCAACGCGACGAAGCCCCCGTCGTGCTCCTTGTGATATCCCCCGCTTAGCCGCACCCGATTCGAGTCCCCGGGCGCGTGGTATGCCCCCGCCATCAGCAGTTCCGGCGTCAAACGTCCAGACGACACTGCGACTTCTGGGAACCCGCTCGGCCTACTTCCAAACCAAGCCAAGGCCGCGAACACAGCAACTGTCGCGAGTCCCGAGGCATTGCCGGAAACCCACCTTGAGGCAACCAGCCTCCAGCCGGTCCGCGCGGTTGGGATTGAGGTGGGCGGCACGCTTGGGGGGTGCTCACGTTCGGTGTCGCCGCGTGGGGTCGACTTGCGCTGACCGCTTGCGGTCGCCCCTGCTTGACGCGATCCATTGTCATCGGACGGTCGCGCCTCTGCCCGGGACTCAGCCCTTCTGTCGGGCCGAGACTGCGTCGCGTGTCGCCCCGCGTGGTCCTCGGTCATCCTGCCAGACCGCGGTGGCTCTGCGGCAAGTAGCTCGTAGGCTCGGTTGATCTCCTTGAGCTTCTCCTCCGCCTTCTTGGACAGACGAGCGTCATGTCCGAATCGGTCCGGGTGCCATACCTGCACGAGGTCGCGGTACGCGATACGTATCTGCTCCGGCGTGGAGTCGTACGGCACTCCGAGGATGCCTCGCGCCCAGTCTGCCGAGATCATGTCGCTGAACCGGCTGCTCTGTCTCGATAAGGCGCGACCGCAGCGTGTTGGTTCACGCCCACATCTCCATCCTCAGCCCGCCAGGATCGAGTTGTCCGGAGCCGATAGTTCTCGCGTCACCCGAGGCGATTCTCTTCGCAGTCCACAGCGCCGCGAACGCGTCGTTGAGGTCGTCTATCTCGAAACTGTGTCCGGACAGTTCGTCTCGAACAATGCGCCACTGTCCAGGCCACACCTCGTCGATAAGTACCTGACGTTCAAGACGCCCGGAAACGATGGCCTTTCGATACTGCATCGCCTTGTCGCGGTTCCAGACCGCAAAGCACACTTCGGGATGAACCTCCCTCACCCGCTGCTGGTGCGCAGGATCAGACCACATCAAGCCGTTCACTTCCCGGATCTTTGGAAGAATCGCGAACGCCTGCCTCGAAAGGGCGCGTCCGTCGATCTGACGATGCACCTCGCACGCGCGCTGGTAGTCATCCTCTTGAACGACCCCATATACCGGCGCCGGGAAGACGCTGCTTGACCTAGGGGCACGAAGCAGCCGCCTTGCCGCTACGTCACAGTCTCGCTCCCGCGACAACGGCAAGCCGATCGGGATGTCTATCGTGACATGAGAGGCGCCCTGAACGCCGTTCAACATGTTGGCGAACGACCCGAAGACTCGCCCGCGCACGTGGCCGTCAAGATCTTCGAGGCATAGCCATCCTTCGCGACAGCCATCTGCGCCCGCGATCAGCAAGGTTCACGCATGCCTTCCTCCGCCATGCGGGCGGCGCCACATTGGGGGGACGTCATGGCCTGCGCATCATTCTATCGATTGGCGCGGACCTCCGCAGCCCGACGAGATGGGGATTTCCAGCGAGATCTACCGGGCCTGAGATGAGACTGCAGACAGCCTGGCTGTCGCAGCTCGCAAGTCTCCATCGCTCACGATGTTGTATCGGTCGAACACACTCCGCGTCTTGTGCCCCGACAGCGCCATCGCCACGCGCTCGGGAATGCCCGCTCGGACCATATTCCGGATCGCTGTCCTCCGGAAGTCGTGCGGGATGCTCCCCGGGCATCCCGCCTTGGAGCGCGCGCGGCGCCACGCCTGATAGAACCCGTGGCCGGAGATGCCCTTTCCGGCCCTCATCCCCAAGCTCCCGTCCTTCATGGCCGGCTGGTGAAAAAACACGTGCTGTACGATCATTGAGAGATCGCGCTGAATCTCGTCCGCCCTGTCGCGCTGCGCCTGTAGCAGGGCCTGCAACTCGGGGGTTAGGTAGAACACCCGGCCCTCTCCATTCTTGGTGGTCCCGGGGTCGAGCCGAACCTCCCCGGCGGCCAGATCCACCTGCCGCCATTGCAGCGGTAGCACCTCGCTGTTGATGCGCCAGCCAGTCACGTAGGCGAAGGTGACGATCGGCCGCATCGCCTCGGGCAGATGCTTGAGCACGGCCAGATACTGGTCGCGCTCGAAGAACCCCTTCCGGACGTTGTTCTCCCGCAGCATTGGGAAGTGGGGCTTGTAGTGGAGTTTGGCCGCCTGCACCGCCAGGCTGAACATCCGCTTCAGGGTGGTCAGCTCGCGGTTGAGTTCGGCGGCGGATACGGGCAGCCACACCTCCACGATGGCGTCCTCACCCGGCGGCACCTTGCCGGCGCGCCGGCGCCGCACGACCACGCCGTCCTTCTGGCGCTTGGCCACGAACGCCCGCAGGTCGGCCGTGGTGATCGAGATCATTCGCCGGTTCCCGAAGAACGGGCGGATGTGCTTCTCGATGCGCCGGCGCGTGTCGTCCGTCGACTTGCGCTGGTTCAGGGCGTAGTCGTTCAACAGGTCCGCGACGGCCTCGTCGAACGTCACGCGGCCGACATCGGGCGTAACCGGCAGGCCCTTGGCCACCAGCCCCTCGCGGTTGCGCAGCATCCGCCGCGCTTCGACCATGTTGTCGGTTTCGGTGCTTTCGCGGATGGTCCGGCCGTGCTGGGTGTACTTGATCCACAGCTTGTCGGTCCCCTTGCGTCGATACACGCTGCCCACAGTTCCTCCTCGGACGTGACGGGTTGGATTGGGGTGGGAGGGGCCAATTTGAAGCGTACCGGGATTCTCGGAGACCTCATTTCTTGGGAGGATGGGGTCTATGGGACGTCCAAGTCGGTTTTCTCCGGAGGTGCGTGAGCGCGCGGTCCGGCTGGTGATGGAGCAGCGGCCGGCGCACCCGTCGGAGTGGGCGGCACTGCAGGCGGTGGCGACGAAGCTGGGCATGACCGCCGAGACGCTGCGCAAGTGGGTGCGGCAGGCGGAGCGGGACACCGGCCAGCGGCCGGGGCTGCCGACGAGTGAGCGCGAGCGGCTCCAGGCGCTGGAGCGCGAGGTGCGCGAGCTACGGCGCACCAACGAGATCCTGAAGACGGCCTCGGCGTTTTTCGCCCAGGCGGCACTCGACCGCCGCACCAAGTAGGCGCGCTGGTGGCGTACATCGACGCCCACCGGGATCGCTTCGGGGTCGAGTCGATCTGCAGGGTGCTGCCGATCGCCCCGTCGACGTACTACGCACATCGCCAGCAGCAGGCCGATCCCACGCGGCGTTCGCGGCGTGCCCACCAGGATGCGTGGCTCCGCCCTGCGATCCAACGCGTCTGGGACGAGAACCACCAGGTCTACGGGCCACGCACAGTGTGGTACCAACTGACGCGCGAGGACGTCCGCGTCGCGCGCTGCACCGTCGAACGCTTGATGCGTGACATGGGCCTGCGGGGCGCCGTGCGCGGCCGCGCGTGGATCACCACGACGCAGACGGGTGACGGGGCGCGGCCGCGCGATCTCGTCGACCGTCAGTTCGTGGCGACCCGCCCGAATCAACTCTGGGTCTCGGACTTCACGTACGTCGCGACGTGGGGCGGCTTCGTGTTCGTGGCCTTCGTCATCGACGTGTTCGCGCGGCGCATTGTCGGCTGGCGTGTGTCCGCGTCGATGCGCACCGACTTCGTCCTGGACGCGCTCGAGCAAGCTATCCACGCGCGTGGCCACGACGCTCTCACGGGCCTCGTACATCACAGCGACCAGGGCGTGCAGTATCTCTCGATGCGCTACACCCATCGCCTGGCCGACGCGGGCATCGCGCCGTCGGTGGGCAGCCGCGGCGACGCGTACGACAACGCGCTTGCCGAATCGGTGATCGGGCTCTTCAAGACGGAGGTGATTCCACGCAAGGGGCCGTGGCGCTCGCTGGAGGCCGTCGAGTTCGCCACGCTCGTCTGGGTCGACTGGTTCAACAACCGTCGCTTGCTGGGACCGATCGGCCACATCCCGCCGGCGGAGTTCGAAGCGCAGTACTATGCGCAGGCCAAGGTGGCCTGATTCAACGAATCCGGTCTCCGAGAATCCCGGTACGCTTCAGGGAGCAAACTCGGGTCACCTGATGCAGGATGCCGTGTCTCCACAGAATCTAGCCACGTCGCAAGCCGCCCCTGGGCCTTGTGAGTCATCACGAGCGACCCATGCCCTCACCTTCGTTGGTCCGATTCAACAATACGAGGCATGGGGCGCTGGCGACTGTAGCCTTAGCGGTGGCGGTGACGGAATCTACGACCGAAAGGGCTGCTGCGTCCCAAAGTCGCACCTTGTGTACGCGGGCTCAAACTACAAGCCTCATGCTCACATCATGGGGTTGCTGTCCGGCAGCGTCTTGCCCGTTGGCGCAAGCGGCGAAGTGCGCCTGGATCAGTTCGATGTGGATGGTAGCGTCTACAGGGTCGACTGGATTCTGAATGGCAACACGGTATTCACGTCGTTCGCAGCGCCGTTCACGATGCCCTATTCGAATCCGGCGCCTGGAGACTACGTCATTGAGGCCGCTGCTTATGACCACACGCAGGCGTACAGCATGTCGAATGCAGTAACGGTCTCGGTGAGGGCCTCTGCACTCGGACCGGACACGTTGCAGTCAGGTACACGTCTACTCGCCGGACAACAGATCGTGTCGCCCAACGGCTTGTTCCGTGCTGCCTACCAGAGTGACGGAAACTTCGTGCTCTATGGGCCCGGTGGGCCTGTCGTGTGGACTGGCACTTCCGGATCGCCTGGCCATGTTGAAGCCGAAGAGGTGAGCGGGAACGTAGTGATTCGAAACTCAGCTCAGCAGGTCATCTGGCAGACTGGGACGCACGGGAACTCTGGAGCGGGGCTTAGGGTGAGAGATGACGGCCGGGTCGCGGTCGTTAATCGGCATGGCATCGTCGTTTGGATAGTGCCGTGACCCATCGTCCTACTGAGCGCGCCTCTCACCGCCAGGAGCTCGTTGGGGCCGTTGCGCGCGATGCTACTCGCGTGGGTTGCGCCGCAGAGGGTTTATGCGTTCGTATTTGTCAAGGCGTAGAGTCAGTCATGTCGATGGGACTCATAGCCATGTGGCGGTCAAATGTCGTGGGACCATCGAACTACGCGAGCAAATCGACGTCGCTGTCCCGACGCGCTTCGTCGCGAGCCAGCGACCCGAAGAGCGCCAGCGAGCGCACCGAATCGCGACGGCATGGCCTGCTGATGCGCCGCGACGGTGGCGAGGACTTCTGCGGGTCGTCTAACGCCTCCCGTGATGCCGGCTTGGGACGTCGCACCGGCCACGCCGACGCACTAGCAGGTCCGCGCCTCGCAGGCCTGCCTCGGGTCGTGCGAGCCGAGGGACACGCCGCGCCCTCCCTGCCAGCCGTCCTCTCCGGGCTTCGCGGAATGGCTGTGACATGGATTGTGACGTAACCCCATCGAAAGATGGCGATCTACGAATGGCGACGGAGTGTGACGGTAGATGAGGCGACGCCCGCAACTCATTGACTGCCATCACCTTCGTCGTCATCAGTCACACCGGGTCGCACCTCGGGGTCGCTTCTGTTAACCGGAGGGTTGCTGGTTCGAATCCAGCCCGAGGAGCCACTCACTCCAGCTTCGCTTCCGTTCGCGGCCCCAGGCCTTGCCTCAGGCATCCGCGCGTCCGGCCGCACCGGACGCGACTCGGCACGAATCCAGCCCGAGGAGCCAATTTCCCGCACAAATCTGAGTACGCGTGCCGTCGGACGGCCCGATTGTGACGTGGACTGTGACATAACCCGCGCGCGATGCGTGCGCGGCGTCGCCGCCTGCGATGCCGGAACGGGCGCGCTGGGCTCGAGCGCCTCGGCCGCCTGGTTCAACGCCTGCCGCCGGATGTGGCTGTAGGTCTTCATCATCTCGGGCGCTACGTGTCCCACCTGCGTCTGAATCACCCAGGCGGGCAGCCCCTTCTCGGCCAGCGTCGTGATCGCGGTGTGGCTCAGTCGTCTCCGTCCGGGTCGGCAGGCACGCC
>JBIKUN010000261.1:0-2665 GCA_044347565.1 Vicinamibacterales bacterium
ATCAACGAGCGGGGCTCGCGACTCGAAGTCGGGCGCTGGAATCGCATCCTGACGGCCGAGACACCGACCTTCAACACCAACCCCAACGACTTCCTCGTCCGGATGGTGAGGGATCGTCCTGCGGGCACGGCGCTGGACGTCGGCATGGGGCAGGAGCGCAACGCGCTGTTCCTCGCGCAGCAGGGGTGGACGGTCACTGGCTTCGACCCGGCAGAGAAGGCCGTCGCTGCCGCCCTGGCCCAGGCCAAGGTCCTCGGCGTGACGCTCGAGACGCGCATCGAGGGCGACGAGACCTTCGACTTCGGCCAGAACCGCTGGGACCTCGTCGTCCTCAGCTATGTCTCCCTGCGCGATCTCGTCCCGAAGATCGTGGCTTCGCTCAAGCCGGGCGGCCTGGTCGTCGTCGAGGGCTTCCACCGCAACGCGACGAAGAACTCGTCCATCGGCGGTGGTGTCGTGTTCGACACCAATGAACTGCTGAAGCTCTTCGGCGAGCTCCGCGTGCTCCAGTACGAAGATGCCAACGCCGTCGGCGACTTCGGCAGGGGCGACACCCGCGTCGTCCGGCTCGCGGCGCAGAAGCGCTGAAGAGCGCCCTTGGTCACCCGGGTCGGCATACTCTCAGGCCGTGATTCTCTATGCTCGCCATCCGGACTTTCGAATAGACGGGGTGTGTGCATCGCGCTTACCGTGGTGTTGAACGAAGGGGAGTAGTGCCGCCTGTTCCCATGGGCAACAGGCGCGGGCGACCCGTCAACACTGCGCCGGCGAGAGCGCACGGGTCGGCCGGTTCCGGCGGGCCTTTCGCGAACTCGCTCGCAGCAGCAACGCGAAGGTGATCGTGACCGATGGCAAAGCGGCTCGTCGCAGCGCCGGGACGCGACCCCGGTATGATGCAGGCGTCCCCGGAGGTTCAAGTGCGCGCGATTCGCCTGTCAGCCCCCTTCGCCCTCGCTCTCGGCGCGGCGCTCGCCGCCGCGTCCTGCAGCGCACCGGCACCCACCGCGCCCGCAGCCGCTCCGCCGCCGTTCAGCGTGGTCGAGGCGTCGATTCCCGAGATGCAGGCGGCGCTGCGCGAAGGGCGCACGACCTCACGCGCCATCGTCACGCAGTACCTCACGCGCATCGGCCTCTACGAAGACCGTCTGAATGCAGCGGTTGCGGTCAACCCGCAGGCGCTGGCCGAGGCGGACGTGCTCGACCGCGAGCGCGCGGCCGGCACGCTGCGCGGGCCGCTGCACGGCATCCCGGTCGCGCTCAAGGACAACATCCTCACGAACGACACCATGTCCACAACGGGCGGCATGTTGCTCTTCCGCCACTATCAGGCGCCCTACGAGGCGACGCTCGCGACCAACCTGAAGAAGGCCGGCGCCATCATCCTCGCCAAGTCAACGATGAGCGAGCTGGCCGGCTGGTTCGGCACGGCGTTCCGGCCCGGCGGCTACAACGCCGCCGTGGGCCAGAGCTACAACCCGTACGACCCGCGCGCCAACGACGACGGCACGCCGGTACTCGAGACGAGCGGGTCGAGTTCGGGCGGCGGCGTGGCCGCGAATCTCTGGGCCGGCAACGTCGGCACGAGCACGGGCGGCTCCATCGAAGGGCCATCGAACTTCACGATGCTCGTCGGCATCCGGCCGTCCACCGGACGCATCAGCCGTTACGGCATCATCCCGCTCTCGCTCGATCAGGATACCGCCGGCCCGATGACGAAGACCGTCACCGACGCCGCCATCATGCTCGGCGTGATGGAAGGCGCGCCCGACCCGAACGATCCGCGCACGAGGGAGTGCACGGCGCCGCCCAACAACGACTACACGGTGTTCCTGAAGGCCGACGCCCTCAAGGGCGTGCGTATCGGCATTCCGCGCGCCGGCATCTACACGGCGCGCGAGTTCCCCGGCAAGGCGCGTCCGTTCCCCGGACTCAAGGCCGATGAACTGGCGGCGATGGAAGGGGCAATCGCGGCGCTCAAGGCCGCCGGCGCCGACATCGTCGACCCGGCGGATCTGCCGAGCATGACGGCCACGTCGCGGGCCGACAACCTGACGTCGCATCCCATCTGTGAAGGTCCGCCGTCCGGCCCCGCGTACGAAGAGCTCTGCTCGCACGTGCTGCAGTACACGATGAAGCGCGACTTCAACCTGTGGCTCGACTCGCTCGACCCGACGGCGCCGGTGACGACGCTGAGCGAGCTGCGGGCGTGGAACGCCGCCAACCGCGACCGCGGTGCCATGCGCTACGGTCAGGGCCGGCTCGACTTCGCCGATGCCGCCGACCTCGCCCGCGACAAGGCGCGCTACGAAGCGGACCGGCAGAACGACCTGCGCCTCACGCGCGAGCAGGGCCTGGACGCGGCGCTCACCACGCACAAGCTCGACGCGCTGCTCTTCCCGGGCTCGGCGGGCGCCAACTACGCGACGAAAGCCGGCTATCCGATTATCGCCGTGCCGTACGGGATGGTGGCGAACTACGCCGACGGCGCCAAGGGATCGACAGACGCGGTGCGGCCCTTCGGCGTGACCTTCGTGGGCGGCCACTGCGCCGACCCGACGCTCGTCGGCATCGCCTACGCGTTCGAGCAGGCCACGAAGAAGCGCGTGCCGCCACCCGCGTTTCCATAGCTACAGATCGAGGCCGCGGATGGCGCGTGTCACGACGA
>JBIKUN010000148.1:0-10487 GCA_044347565.1 Vicinamibacterales bacterium
CGCCGCCTCGGCGTTTGACGTCTCACGCGTGCGCGGCCTGCTCCGGACGGACGCGGGAGGCGGGCCAGCCCTTCGCCGTCTGCTCCATTCGCTTGTCGAGCCGTCTTGGGCCTCGCGCGCAGCCCTCAGTCAGCGTCCTCCAGGTCGTTGACTGACCATGCAGGATCGAGCTCGTAAAGGACAAATGTGTCCTTCGCGCGCAGCCCGATACCGTGCTGCGCCATTAGTTCAACGAACGCCATGCCTTCAATCAGCCTGATGCCTTCGTCCCTTGCAGCGTCGACGGCTTCTGCCGAAAAACGGCTGGACGTCACAAACAGAGAGTGGGACGCGCGGTGGCGCCTTGCCGCGGTGGCGAATGCATCTACCAATGGTCGACAGACCACGTTCCCGTCCGCGTATCGCTTCGCCTCAAAGACCCCCAGGCGCATTCCCAATGCGTCGAAGAACAACATGCCGTCGACGCCGCCGTCTCGTGAACGCTGCGTGATCTTGACTGACTCCGCTCGTAGCGCTGCCTTGAGTACGGTCCCCACGAGATACTCGAAAGCCCTGTCGCTCATGCCACGAACATGGTCGAGCATGCTTCTCAACACGGCATCGTTCTCGACCTCCACAAGGTCTTGGACGGTCGGACCAGCCTCATCGGCATCAGCAGCGCTTCCGTTCTCTGGCTCGCGGAACTCCGCAGGCAGCTCTGTTTCCAGCCCCGCCAATGCAAAGCTTTCTTGCCTTTCCTTCGTTCGTCTCGAAAGGCCTTCTGCCGCTCGCTCCTTGATCTGAGCGTCCAATGTCGCATCGGACTGCTGGGTGCTAGCCAACTGAATACCCGCAGGAGTGAGCTCCCAAATGCCACGCCTCCAGCCTGGGTCGGAGGATCCGACGACCAGGCCCGCATCTACGAGCCCCTGTCGTGCGAACTGAATCCGATTTCTGTAGACAGGATTCCAACCAACTTCCTTGCCAGGAACCGCGCGCTCCTCTGGCGTAACACCTGCCAGATCCGCCACTTCTTCATAGACATCGGCTGGGGGGCTCGCCCCGCGTCTATTCAGGACCCGCAATAGGTGCACGAGATAGATTCTGTGGTCGCGGTAGTTGAGTGGAGTCATGTGTGTTTTGGCGTGGTTGTCTCAAGCGCAGATCTTGACGTTCGTGTTTCCGACTCAAAACTCCGGGCTTGACCGCCGGCCCGGTAGCGGTCTGGCGCCGAGCCAGTGTAGCCGGGCCTAAGCACGGTCGGAGCAGGCGCAGCGCCGGCTCCGCCGCGGCAGCCTCAAACGTCTTGCTGCCGTCCTCCTCCAGACGGCGAAGGGCTGGCCCGCCTCCCGCGTCCGTCCGGAGCAGGCCGCGCACGCGTGAGACGTCAAACGCCGAGGCGGCGCCGAAGTCCGCGTGGGGTGTTCAGGCACAGCGGCGACGTTCTCAGCACGTCGCGCAGCACCGCCCGGGGCCCCGCGCTTCCGGCCAACACTCGCCCCCGCTGGCGTTTGACGGACTGCGCAGGCCGGATGCGGGAGACGGGCCAGCCCTTCGCCGTCTGGTCCAGCCAGCTCCGCCGCAGCGCCCGCCCCCGGGTCGCGCCGGGCCGCGCGGCACGATAGAATCGACCTCTGGCGGACGTCTGGTCCGCCCGGCCTGATGGGCCTTCGGAGGAGACCGACGTGAGAGCTATTCGTGTTTACGCGCATGCCACCGCCCTTGTGTTCGTCGCCGGCCTGACGGCCGCCTGCGGCGGCTCGGAACCCGCTCCGGCGCCGGCCGAGAAGATCCAGCCCACGACGGTCGGCGAGATGTCGCCGGAAGAGGCCGGCGGGATGAGCGCCGAGTCCTCGACCTTGAAGGAAGCCGAAGGCCACGCGAGTCCGCACGGCGGTACCCTCGTGAAGCTCGGCACGGTGGCGCAGCTCGAATTCGTGCACGACCCGTCGAGCGGCCTGCTCACCGCCTACGTGCTCGACGCCGCGGGCGCCGCGGTCACGCGCATTCCGGCCAAGGCCATCACCGTGGAAGTAACGCCTGGCGGCGGCGCGGCGGTGACGGTGTCGCTTGCGAGCACGGCCAACGGCCTCACCGGCGACACGGTGGGCAACTCGTCGCAGTTCGGCGGCACGGCGGCCGCGCTCAAGGGCGTGACGGCGTTCACCGGCGTCATCAAGGAAGTCGTCATCGGCGGCGAGACCTTCAAGGACGTCAAGTTCGGTTATCCCGTCAACGGCTGACGCCGTTCGTATGCCGATTCCGACCGGTGCCCCCCCGTCCAGGGGACGCTGGTTGGAACGGGCTTTGACGGCCGGCGCGACTGGACCACTCTGCTGGTCCAGTCATGCCCGCGCATCGGCCGGTCGTTGCCGTTTTCGTCCTTCTGCTCGTCGCATTCGCCGCCGAGCCGCTGGCCCAGTGGGCGCGCCGTCCGTACCAACCGGCCCGGTACGGCGGCAACTACATGCACAACTACCACCTCGGCCCGGCGCCGAGTTCGACGCCCTGGGCGCCCGCCTGGGCGCCGGATGGCCGGTCGGTGGCGGTGTCGATGGCCGGCTCGATCTGGCGCATGGACGTGGCCACCGGCGCCGCCACGGAGCTCACGGCCAGCGCCACCTACCATTCGCAGCCCGCGTGGTCGCCCGACGGCCGGTGGATCGTCTACACGGCGGATGACGGCGGCCGCACGGTGCACCTCGAAGCCCTCGACGTGCGGACGGGGGCCGTCACGGCGCTCACGAGCGGCAGCGCCATCTACGCCGATCCGGAGTTTTCTCCCGACGGCAGCCGGCTCGCCTTCACCGCGTCCCAGCCGAACGGCTTCTTCAACGTCTTCGTCCAGACGTTCCGCGAGGGCGCGCTGAGCGGCGCTCCCGTGCAGGTGACGGCCGACGGCTCGCTCGGTCGCGATCGCCCCTACTTCACCGCGCAGGACATGCACATCACGCCCACCTGGTTCCCGAACGGCCGGGAGCTGGCGCTCGTGTCGAATCGTGGTGTGGCGCTCGGGGCGGGACACATCGTGCGGACGATGGCAGAGGCCGGCGCCGGCGCCGCCACGATGGCCCTGCGCACCGAGCAGACCTTCTATCACGCGCGCCCGGACATCTCGCCCGACGGCACGCGTCTGGCGCTCGTGTCCTCTAACGGCGGGCGCGATCCGTGGCACACGCTCATGGTCGCGCCGCTCGGCGGCGGCGCGCCGCGCGCGCTCACCGCCGATGCCGATGCGTTCACGCCCGCGTGGTCGCCCGACGGCGGCACGATCGCGTTCGTGTCGAATGCCGGTGGCCTGCCGGCGCTCGCCATCGCGGATGTCGCCACTGGCGCCGTGCGTCCGGTGCCCATAGGGGCCAGAACCTGGAAGCGGCCCACCGGCACGCTGCAGCTGCGCATCACCGAGCGGGGCAGTGACGCGCCGGTCGAGGCGCGCGTGCATCTCACGGCCGCCGATGGCCGCGCCTACGTGCCGCCTTCGGCCTACGCGCGCGTCGACTGGGCCGGTGACCGCGTGTTCCACGCGGCGGGCCGCGAGACCGTCGAGTTGCCGGCCGGCCGCGTCGTGCTCGACGTCGTGCGCGGGTTCGAAGTGGCGCCCGCGCATGTCGAGACCACGATCGAGCCGGGACAGACGCGCGAGCTCACCGTGACACTCGAGCGCGTGGCGGACCTCGCGGCACAGGGCTGGTACAGCGGGTCCACGGGCGCGCATGTGCACGGCGCCGGGCTGCAGCGCTACGCGCAGGAGACGCTGCTCGCCCAGGCGCGGGCGGAAGATCTCGACGTCGTCAACAACGCCCTGGCGCATCGCGACGCGCGCGTCGGCGCCGGTGAGTTCTTCGTGTGGGGCCGCGCGGCACACCCGGCGTCCACCGCCGATCGCCTGCTCGTGCTCGGGCAGGAATACCGTCCCCCGTTCCACGGGCATGTCGCGGTCTTCGGCGATGCCACGCCGCTCGCCGGGCTGTTCGATGTGACCATCGGCTACGAAGGCAATCCGCCGCCGACGCTCGCGCCGAGCAACAGCGCCGTGCTGCGCGCGGCCAAGGCGCGCGGCGCCATCACGAGCTACGTACACGCGTTCTCGGGCGAAGGCGACCCGCTGCAGGCGGGGCTGGGGCTCGGCAAGGCCTTCCCCGTGGATGCCGCGCTCGGCCTGGCCGACACGATCGAGTGGGCCAGCGCCGGCCGCGGCGCGTTCGTGCCCTGGTATGCCGCGCTCAACAACGGGCTGCGGGTCACGGCGATTGGCGGCGAAGACACGATCAGCAACCTGCACATGATGCGGCTGCTCGGCTGCGTGCGCACCTACGTGCAGCTCGGCGGCGCGCCGCTCAGCGCCGACGCGTGGTGGAACGGCGTGCGCCAGGGGCGCACGTTCGTCACCACCGGTCCCCTCGTGGGTCTCACGGTGAACGGCCAGGGCCCCGGCGGCGATGTGCGGCTCGATGCGGCCGGTTCGGTGCAGGTCGAGGGCTGGGTGACGTCGATTACGCCCCTGCAGCGGGTCGTGCTCGTGGCCAACGGCGTCGAGGTGGCCGAGATTCCGCTCGCCGCGGACCGCAAATCCGCCCGCTTCACGCAGGCGTTGCCGGTCGGGCGCAGCGGCTGGGTGCACCTGCGGGCGGAAGGCGCCCCGGCCGACCGTTTTCCGCTCGACGCGCTCTACGCGCAGGCCTTCACGAATCCGGTCTGGGTCACCGTGGGCCGCCAGCCCGTCCGTGATGCGGCGAGCGCGCAATATCTGCTCAAATGGATCGACATGCTCCAGCTCATGGCCGACGCCTGGCCCGGCTGGACATCGACCGGCGAAAAAGCCACAGTGTTCGCGGATTTCGAGGCAGCCCGCGCCGTGTATCGCCGGTTCCTGCAGGACGCCGCGGCCATCGCCAGCGGAGGAGACTAGTCGCCATGCGCCAGATCTACACGACGATTGCGGTGGTTGTTGCCGCCGCCGGCATCGCGGCCGCCGCCGCGACTTACCAGACCGTGTCGTTCAGCACGATCAGCAACTACGAGTACGAGTTGCCCGATCCGCTCGACCCGTCCTCGAAGGCGCCGCAGAACGTCATCCCCGCGGCAGTGAAGGCGCTGAACGGCAAGATGGTGGCGCTCGAAGGGTTCATGCTGCCGCTCGACCTCACGCCCGACGGGGTGTCGGTGTTCATGCTGAACGCCAGCCTCGACATGTGTTACTTCGGGGCACCGGTGCGGATGAACGAGTGGGTGCTCGTGAAGATGAAGGCGGGCAAGCGCGCCAAGTTCACCCATCTGGCCACCACGGTGAAGGGGCGCTTCGAAGTGGGTGAGGAGATGCGCAACGGCCGCGTGGCGAGCCTCTACCGTCTCGAAGCCGATCTCGCCGAGGTCGAGGACGGCCGATGAGTGACACGGCCGGTGGTCCGGTCCTCCGAATCGAACAGCTGAAGAAGTCGTTCCGCGCGCCCGACGGCGAGCGCACGGCCGTCATCGACGTGCCGGCCTTTGCACTCGCGCCGGCCGAACAGGTGGCGCTGCGCGGTCAGAGCGGTTCTGGGAAGACGACACTGCTCAATCTCATCGCCGGCATCCTCGACGCCGACGAAGGGCGCATCTTCGTCGATGGCCGCGACATGGCCGCACTGCCCGAAGGCGCGCGCGATGCCTGGCGGGCGCGCACCATCGGCTACGTGTTCCAGACGTTCAACCTGCTGCAGGGCTACACCGCGCTCGAGAACGTGATGCTCGGCATGATGTTCGGCCGCGGCGCCGACGCCGCGCACGCCACCGCGCTGCTCGAGCGCGTGGGGCTCTCGTCGCGGCTCCATCATCGTCCCCGGCAGCTGTCGGTCGGGCAGCAGCAGCGGGTCGCCGTGGCGCGCGCGCTGGCCAACCATCCGCGCCTCGTCCTCGCCGACGAGCCCACCGGCAACCTCGACCCGCGTCATGCGGCCGAGGCCCTCGAACTCATCCGCACGGTGTGCCGCGAGCAGCAGGCGGCGCTGCTGCTCGTCAGTCACGACCCGGGCGTGCTCGCCCGCTTCGAGCGCGTCGAAGACCTGGCCGTGGTCAACCTCGCGGCCGACGTCGCGCCGATGCCGCCGCTCGCGGCCGTGGGGCAGGCATGAACGCACGACCCGGACTCTGGCTCATCGTCTCGCGCAGCCTGCGCCAGCACGCGCTCTCCACCGCCGTGACGGCGTGTTCGGTGGCGATGGCCGCCGGCCTCGTCATGGCCGTCTTCGCCATCAAGAGCCAGACCTACGATGCCTTCACTGGCGGCTCGAACGGCTTCGACGCCGTGCTCGGGGCCCGCGGCAGCCAGCTGCAGCTCGTGCTCAACACGGTGTTCCACCTCGAGACCTCGCCCGGCAACATCCCGTGGTCGATGTACCAGGCGATCAAGCAGGACGACGGCGTGGCGCTCGCCGTGCCCTACGCCGTCGGCGACAACTACCAGGGCTTCCGCATCGTCGGCACGACGCCCGATCTGTTCGAGAAGTTCCCCGGCGAAGGCGGCATACGCGTCGAATCCGGCGGCCGGTTCTTCACGGCCGATGCCCGCGAGGCCGTCGTGGGCAGTGTGGTCGCGCAGCGCACGGGCCTCACGACGGGCGCCACCGTGAATCCGTATCACGGGCTCATCTTCGACGAGAACAAGCGGCACGAAGACGAATACACCGTGGTGGGCGTGCTCGAGGCCACCAACAGCCCGCTCGATCGCATCGTCTGGATTCCGATCGAAGGTGTCTACCGCATGAGCGGTCACGTGCTGCGCGGCACCGGCCGCAACTTCCGGCCGGAAGCCGGCCAGGCGATTCCGGAAGAACACCGCGAGGTCAGCGCCGTCATGCTGAAGCTCAAGGACCCGCAGGCCGGCATCTATCTGGATCAGACGATCAACCGGCAGGGCACGCGGGCCACGCTGGCCTGGCCGATTGGCCGCTCGATGGCCGATCTGTTCGACAAGATCGGCTGGGTCAACCGCGTGCTCGAACTGGTCGCCTACCTGGTGGTGCTGGTGGCGGCTGGCACGATCCTGTCGAGCCTCTACAACACGATGAACGAGCGGCGGCGCGAGTTCGCGATCCTGCGCTCGCTCGGCGCGCGCAAGTCCACGGTGTTCTCGGCGATCGTGGCGGAGGCCACCGCCATCGCCGGCCTCGGCGCGCTGCTCGGGTATGTCGTCTACGCCGGCATCCTCGGCATCGCCTTCCTCATCGTGCGCGCTCAGACCGGCGTGGTGCTCGACGTGTTCAAGGCCGATCCGGTGCTGTGGATGACCCCCATCGCGATGGTCGTCGTCGGGGCGCTCTCGGGGCTCGTGCCGGCCTTCAAGGCCTATCGCACCGACGTTGCCAGCAATCTGGTGCCGGCGTCGTAGGAGCGGCCGTGCCGACCCGCGCGCTGCCCATCGGCACCGAACAGCCATCCATGTGCGTGGTGCATCCGCCGACGCGAAACGAGTGGGCGGTGGAGGCGCGGCCGCGTCACAGTGATGCAGGCCGAGCGCCTCGCTGCGATGTCCACACCGACCTCTGTCGCGCCACCCGATGCCACGCCGTCGCCGCTGCGGCTCGTGGCACTGTCGCTGCTCGGTGCCGTGTCGTTCGGCATCTTCGCCATTCTGTTCGTCGGCCCGCCCACGAGAGGCGCGAACGGCTTCGACCCGAGCACGGTCGTGCCCTCGGCGCGTATCACCGAGGTGGGCAGCCGCTACACCTCCACCGACTTCAACCTGCTGGCGGGGTTCCCCTACGGCGAGCTCGACGGGCGGGGCGGTACGGCGCCGGTGTCGAATCAGATTCCCGAGGCCGTGCTGGCGCTGTCGGGCACGCCGGTGTCGATTACCGGCTACATGCTGCCGCTCGACATCACCGAAGACGGCGTGCGGACGTTCATCCTGAACGCCAGCTACGACATGTGTTACTTCGGTGCGCCGACGCTGCCGAACCAGTTCATCATCGTGACGATGAGCGGGGGACGGCGGGCGCCACTCGTGCACACGCCGGTGATGGTGTTCGGCACGTTGTCAGTGCGCGAGGAGCGGCGCGATGGGCGCGTGGCCTCGCTCTACGCCCTGGAGGCCGACGGCGTGTCGATTCGGCCCTGACCGTGCCGCGCCCGCGGCGCGTCCCGGAAAGGATCTGCCCGTGATCGTCGTCCGTTCTCTCGTCGTTGCCGTGACGTGCGCCGTGGCCGGCGCCCTGCAGGCGGCCTGTGGTTCGTCGCCGGCTCCCGCGTCCACCGCCGACAAAGTCACCCCCACCGTCGTCGGCGAGATGTCTCCGGAGGAAGCGGGCGGCATGGCGCCGGACGCCGCCGCGGAGGGCGGCGGCCACCACGACCACGCCGCGCCGCATGGCGGCACGCTCGTCGAACTCGGCAACGAGTTCGCGCATCTGGAACTCGTGGTCGACACCGCCACGGGCGCGCTCACCGCCTACGTGCTCGATGGTGGTGCCGAGAATGCCGTGCGCATCGCCGCGCCCACGATCGCACTCGAACTGACGCCGGCGGGCGGTAGCCCTGCCGCGGTCACGCTCAGCGCGAAAGCCAACACGCTCTCGGGCGAAACCGTGGGCGACACGTCGCAGTTTGCCGGCACCGCGCCCGCGATGAAGGGCGTCACCCAGTACGCCGCGGTCCTGCGTTCTCTGACGGTGCGTGGGCAGACGTTCGAGAACATCGACTTCGTCGGGCCCGATCCGCACTGAGTTCCCGGCCCGGCCGTTCCGCGGGGCCGGGTCTGACAACCTTTCGGCGCGTCTGTCCGTCTATGGCGGGCATGACGCTGCCGCTCAACGACCTCCGCTTCGCGCTGCGCGGACTCAGCCGCAGCCCGCTCTTCGCCGTGGTGGCCGTGTTGTCGCTGGCCCTCGGCATCGGCGCCAACACCGCCATCTACACGCTGGTGGACCAGATCCTGCTGCGCCGCCTGCCCGTGAAGGCGCCGGACGAGCTCGTGATGCTCCACCAGCGCGGGCCGCACGCCGGCAGCAACATGGGCGACCGGATGCACTCGTATCCGATGTATCGCGAGTTCCAGCGGCGCGCCGAGCCGCTGGCCGAGGTGCTGGCGCGGCGCACGATCGAGACCTCGGTGACCATCGACGGGCAGACCGAGCGCCTCGCCGCCGAGATGGTGTCGGGCAACTACTTCACGATGCTCGGCGTGCCGGCCGCCATCGGCCGCGTATTCAGCTCGCAGGAAGACGACGAGCGTTACGAAGGGCATCCTGTCGTGGTGGTCAGCCACGACTACTGGATGCGCCGCTTCAACGGCGATCCGGCACACCCGGCTGCACGGCTCGTGAGCCCGACGCGCGCATCCTCGCGTTCGCGCTCCTCGTCGACGTCCCCGTGGCATGGGGACAGTCCCCCTCACATCTTCGGCGCCGGCTCGATGAGGTAGAACGACTCCTGGCGGCCGTCGATCCAGTCCCAGCGGCCATTGGGCAGCAGCACCGCGTCTTCCTCGAGCGCGAAGCGGACGGCGAGGCCACCCCATTCCTTCACCGGGAACGTCACGTTCAGTTCGATCGAGTGCCAGGTGTCCGGCAGGAACTCGTAATCGCCGCGCAGGGGCACACCTTCCTGGTAGTCGGTCATGCCGATCGGCGGACCCGCCGCGTGGCCGTGATAGCCCACCGCATGGCAGTAGATCGACGGCACGAGCCCTTCCTTGCGCGCCTGCATCAGCGCGTCACGCAGCGCCTGATTGCCGGTGCGTCCGAGCTTCGCGTACTGCATCGTCAGGTCCTGCAGGCGGTTGGCGGCCTTGAGTCCGTCCTTGAGTCCCTGCGGCGCATCCGTCTCACCCGGCTTCAGCACGTAGGCGTTGTGCTGCGTGTCGGTGGAGAAGCCGAGATAGACGATGCCGAAGTCGGTATGCAGCATGTCGCCCGGCTGAATGACGCCCTGCATCGTGGTCAGGTTGCCGCCCTCGCGCCAGATCGTGATCGAGGGCTGGAACCACTTGCCGAGGCCCATCTCCACCACGCGCTGCCGCATCCACCACACGACGTCGTCGCTCGTGGTCTTCCCCGGCGTGATGACGTTGTTGCTGAAGGCCTCGCGGATGATCATGTGCGCCACCTGCATCACATGGCGGTAGGCCTCGAGTTCTTCGGGCAGCTTGTATTCGAGCCAGCCCACCGCCAGCATCTCGGCACTCTTCATGCGGCTCGAGAGTGCCGGTCCGAGGGCCTCGGTCAGCTCGCGCTTCTCGTTCGCCGTCAGGCCATCGGCGTGATTCCATGCCGACGACTCGTTGATGCCGATGACCTTCGGGTTCTTCTGTTCGACCAGCTTGCGCAGGCCGTCCCACTGCCCGTCGTTGGCCGTCGGCACCAGGGTGAAGAGTTTCTCCATGTCGAAGCGGCCGACCGAGTAGCGCTCCACGGCTTTGCCGCCGCCGGGGTTGTAGAACACGAGGATGGTGCGGCGTCGCGACGAATACGTCGTGAGCGGGGCCATCGAACGGAACACCGGATCGTCGTTGTACTCGCGCGACACGATGA
>JBIKUN010000149.1:0-10466 GCA_044347565.1 Vicinamibacterales bacterium
CTTGTAGGGACCGGTGCCGAGCGGCGCACGGTTGTAGTCGTTCGCCGTGTCGATGTCGCGCCCTTCGAGCACGTGCTTCGGCAGCGTGCCGCGGACGAACTGCAGCTGGTAGGGCGCGTAGATTTCCTTGTAGTGCAGCACCGCGGTGAGCGCGTCGGGCGTATCGACACTCGTGATGCGATCGAAGCCGTCGGTGCTCTCCGGGTTGTAGGCGGGGCTGTTGATGGCCTCGACCGTGAACTTCACGTCGGCGGAGGTATGGGGCGTGCCGTCGTGCCACTTCACCTCAGGCCGCAGCTTCCACGTGACGTCCATGCCGCCGTCCTTCCGCAGCACGACGTCGCCGTTCTCGACGGTGGGCACCGAGGCGGCGAGCAGCGGCACCACGTCCATCTTCTCGTTCGTCGTGACGAGGCCCTCGACCACACACGTCTCGATGTCTTCGAGGATGTGCGTGCTGAAGCGGTTGAGCGTATCGGGCTCGCGGTCGTAGCCGACGACCAGGCGGTCCGTGGGCCGGCTCGTGGCCGCGGCCGGCGCCGGGCCACTCGCAGACGACGGCGCCGAGCCGCCTCCGCACGCCGCCGTCGCGGCCACGGCCGCGCCTGCCACCGCCGCGCGCCAGCGCCGCGCCATCATCGCGCCACCTCGTCGGCCAGCATCAGGCGCGCGATCACGGCAACGGGGATGGCCCCGTACGAGAGGAAGCGGTCGTGGAAACGTCGCATCGAGAAGCTGGCCCCTTCGCGGCGCCGGATCTCGGCGCGCAGGCGGTGGATCTCGCGGGTGCCGAGCCAGTACATCACGGCGGCGCCCGGATACATGCTGTTGCGGATGGCTTCGCCGCGCGCGGCCGCCCGGCTCATGGACGCCTGGTCTTCGTAGTGCCAGGTGATGGACGGGATGCTGGCGCGTCCGGTGTGCAGCCTGAGGTCGGCCACGGCCCTGGCCGCGATCCTGACGCGCGTGTGCTGCTGCGCGATGGCGTCGAGCGGCGTGAGGAAGCCGATCTCCTCCATCAGATCGCAGACGTAGCAGGCCCAGCCTTCGGCCAGGCTGCCGCCGGTGAACATGCTGAGACGGCAGGCGGCATCCACCGCCGCGACGCGGCCGATGCGCGAGGCGCCGCGGTACGCATGGTGGTTCTGCACGTGGTGGCCGATGGCACCGTGGTGCACCACGTGGTTGAGCGTGATGACGCTGTCGTTCCACTGCCGGAGGCGCGCCGTGACCTCTTCGCCGGTGAGCCCGTCGAGCGGCGCCACGACGTAGTCGAAGACGCCGACCGGATCGAAGGGCGCCGGCGAGCGGTAGTGCAGGTAATAGAGCTTCGGCGCGGCGTCCCGGGTGTGCGCCGGGAACGGCACGTAGCGCAGCGGCGCGTCGGGCCAGGTCACGAGCTCGTGCGCCTCGGCGGCGGCCCGGCACGCGTCCCACGTCTCGTGGAAGCGCGCGAGATACTGCGGCGGCGTCGGATGCGCGTCGGCCAGCTGCTCCTGCACGGCGGGCCAGCCGCCGTGCGGGGCGGCCATCTCGTCGAGCCGGACGCGCGCTTCGGCCAGCGCGGTCGTGGCTTCGTCGAGCAATTCGGAGAGCGGCGTGGTCACCCAGTGCCCGCGCCGCACGAGCAGTTCCAGCAGGAGCTGCGGCGCCGATTCGCCGGTGGGGCCGATGTCGGCCAGGCCCTTCGGCTTTCCGCGACCGAACCAGGAGGTGGCGATGCCGGCCGAAGCCATGTCCGGCACGGCGAGCCAGGTCGCGAAGGCCGTGAACGCCTCGCTCGCGGCGACGGAGACGCGCGACCAGCGTTCCGCGTCGATGCCAGGCGCGCGGCCCTGGGCCACTTCGTCGCGCACCCAGGCCGGCAGCGCCTGCGCAAAGAGCGGCACCGCGGCGTCGCAATCCTGCCGCGCCTTCATCTTCCAGTCGAGCGGCGAAGACGCCATCGTCTGCGCGGCCTGCGCGAGAAACGCCGGAATCGCCGCCAGGCGCGCCTCGGCGCTCTTGAGCCGCTCCGCCAGCGGCGCGAAGTCGCGCGTGACGAGGCTCAGCACGCCGAAGATGGCCTCGCCCGTCCAGAGCGACGGATTGCGGTGCACGAAGTGGCCGCTCTCGTGTTCGGCGAGCGCGATCTCGAGCGCCGCGTCCGCGAGCGCGAGATCGACGTCGCCCGGGAACGCACGCACGTCTGCGTCGGGCACACGTCCGGCCGCCTCGAGCTCACGGCGGAGCGCCCGCAGTTCATCGGCCTGCGTGCCAAGGGCCGCCGGCGACCAGTCGGGCAGCACGCCGTCGTGCTGGTGCAGTCCGGTGAACGTGGCGGTCACCGGCCGCTGCCGGTAGAACGTCTCGAAGAAGCGGTCGAGCGCGGCGCCGGCCGCATCGGCCGCCCCTACGCGAGCGGGAGCGTCACCCATCGCCGTTCCCGGAACGAACGCTCGACAGCGTTGATCGTCTCCTGCACCCAGGCACCGTCGTCGAAGTTGCCCTCGTTGAACGCGTCATCCGCCAGGATCTCGCCGATGAAGCTGCTGACGAGATTCGCGTAGAAGAGGGTGCGCCACGATTCTTCGGACGACCCGCCTGGCGGGTAGAACTCGGCCGGCACCTCGGCCGGCGTGAACTCCACGTGGTCCTTACCGGCCAGCCAGATGCGTTCGCAGATGCCGTGTTCCTCGACGAGCCGGCAGATGATCGCCCCTTCGCTGCCGTAGAGCCGCGCTTCGATGCCGGGGTAGTTGCCCACGGTGACGTAGCTCGTCTGGATCGAGCAGAGCGCGCCATTGGCGAACTCGCCCAGGTAGATATCGCCGTCGTCGATGTTCATGCGCTGCATCTTCCCAGTCGCCCGCACCATGCGGTTCGGGATGAAGTTGCGCATCGTGCCAACCACCTGCGAGAGATCCGACCCGACCATCAGGTGCGAGATGTCGATGACTGGCGCGCCGTAGCCTTCGAGGGACGACACGTGCAGGATGTTCGGGTCGGCGTTCGGATCGACCTGCCGCAGCGGGTTCATCGGGTCGAGCCACTGCGAGTTCTGCTCGTAGCCGTTGAAGATGAAGGGCGTGCCCACGTAGCCGTCGGCCACGAGCTGGCGGAAGTAGCGCATCGCCGGCGCGTAGCGGAAGGTGAAGCCGAGTTTGGTCTTGAGCCCCTTCGACCGCGCCAGCTCCGCGGCGCGCCGCGTGTCGCGGAAGTCGAACGCCACCGGCTTTTCGCACAGCACGTGTTTCCCGGCTTCGAGTGCCGCCCACGACAGCGCGAAGTGGGTGCTGCTCGGCGTGCAGACGTCCACCATGTCGAGATCGGCGTGGGCGATGAGCGCCTCGTGCGAGTCGTAGACGTGGGGAATGCCGAACTGCCGGGCGGCCTCTTCGGCGAGCTCCTTCTTCGGGTCGGCGATGGCGACGAGCTCGCACCGCTGGTCGCGGGCGAAACCAGGGAGGTGGGCGGCGCGGGCCCAGGTGCCGGCGCCGAGGACACCGACACGAACGCGGCGGGAAGACGACATGTGGCCGCGATGATAGCGCGACCGGCGGCCGGCGGCCTCAGAGGCCAGGCGCGGACGGAAGGCCGGCGAGGCGGTAGACGCCGCGCGCCGGCGACACCGCGAAGCCCTCGGCCACGAGCGCGCGATTGCCGAGGCCGGCGTCGGGGCGGCTGAGGCCGGTGACACGGGCGAGTTCGCCGGGCACGGTCATCCCCGCGTTCGTCAGGAACGCGCGGGCGATCTCGCGGCGCGCTACCTCCGGCTTCACTCGCTCGGTGAGCGCATCGCCGAAGCGGCCCACGGCCAGCGTCCAGGTGTAGGTGAACCACGGCGCGTAGAGCACCTCACTCGGCACGACCAGCATTGTGGCCTGCAGTTCGTCCATCGCTTTCGTGAAGGTCACGCGGTCCTTGATGCCGGCCTCAGCGCGCAGGTCGGCCGTCGCCATCTCCCATTCCTTGCGCAGCACCTTGAGGATGGCGCGGGCCGGCGCGCTCAGGCGCGTCGCCTCGTCGGCCTTGCGCAGGCCGTAGACCGCGTGGAAGTGTGGAATCAGCCGCGGGGCGAGGAACATGGCCTTGCCGCGCGCCAGCTTGGCGTAATACACCTTGCCGCGGCGGATGACGTCGTCCTTGAGCAGCCACGTGTGCGACGCTTCCGGATCCTTCTGCACGTTGCGCGGCATCACCGCGTCGCGGCGACCGCAGACGGCGACGTAGAGTGACGGCCCGGGTTTGCGTGAATCCGTGAGGCAGGCCGCGACACCCACCTGCTCGACGAACTGCTCGGCGTCGTGGGCCGATTCGACCTGCCGCGCGCCTTCGCGGCGCCAGCGCTGGTCGCGGAAGTCTTCGATGTCGTCGGGCAGCGTGTCGCGGGGCATCGATGCGAGCATGCTAGCCGCTCGCACGGGGCGCAGCCAACGCGATATCCTCGTCGGGGCCCGCCATCATGTCGTCCCTTCCCACATCTCAGGCGCGGTGGCCCGTGCCTACGGCGGGTGTCCCGACGGGCGTGCTCGCCTGCTGCGCGCTGGTGCTGGCGCTGGTGCTCGGGCCTGCGCTCGCCATACAAGGCGTGGCGCAGACGCCTCCATCCCCGCCCGCCGGCGCCATCCACGGCCGCGTCGTCGATGCCGACACGGGTGACGCCGTGGCCGACGTGCTCGTCATCGCGGAAGGGGCGGACCGGCGCGCCACGACCGACAGCGACGGCCGCTTCGTGCTGAGCGACGTGCCAGCCGGCCCGCGCACGCTCGTCGTCTCGCTGGTCGGCTACGCCCTGGCCCGACGCGATGTCGTCGTCGAGCCCGGGCGCACGCTCGACGTGACGCTGCCGCTGGCGTCCGGTGCCGGCGCCTACACCGAGCAGGTCACCGTGCGTGGCGCCGAGGCGCCGCCACGCGCGAGTGCGCCCGTCGAGTTCCGCCTGCGCTCGGCGGAGCTGCAGGAGCTGCGCGGTGTGCTGGCCGACGATCCGTTCCGCGCGATTCAGGCGATGCCGGGCGTGGCCACGGGCGACGACTTCCGCGCCGAGTTCTCGGTGCGCGGCAGCGACTTCCGCCAGATGGGCTTTTCGGTGGACGGCGTGCCGGCGCCGTGGCTCGTGCACGGGCCGCGCGCGGTGAACGACACGGGCACCGTGGCGATGGTGAATGCCGATGTGCTCAGCGACATCGGCCTGACCTCGGGCGCGCAGGCACAACCCTATGGCAACCGCACCGGCGCGTGGGTGCAGAGCGCGCTGCGCGAAGGTTCGCGCGACGCGGTGCGGCTCACCGGCTCGCTTGCGGGCACGGGCGCCTCCGCGGTGGTCGAAGGGCCGCTCGGCACCGGGCGCCGCGGCGCCTGGCTCGCCAGCATCCGCCGCAGCTACATCGACTGGCTCATCGCCCGGCTCGACCTGGACGAGACGTCGAAGTTCGGCTTCACCGACGCGCAGTCGAAGATCGTGTTCGACGTCTCGCCCCGCCATCAGCTGCAGATCGCCGGCGTGGGCGGCATCTCGCGGTATCGCGAGACCGACGAGGTGCCCGGCCCGAACGACATCGCGGTGGCCGAGACATCGACCGGACTCGTGATGGGCACCTGGCGCGCCACGCTGGGCCAGGCGTTCGTCGTGACGCAGCGACTCTCCTGGGCCGGCGTGCGCTACCGCAACCTCGGCAGCGCCGATCAGCTCCTCGCGCGGGGCGACGAACGGACAGCCGGCTACCGCGTGGATGCGACGCTGGCGCCGCGTTCCTGGCTGACGGCGGATGCCGGCGTGGCCGTGGACCGCGACACCGCGGACTTCAGCTTCTGGCAGTTCGGCGCGTCCACCCTGGGCGCACCGGTGCTGCGGTCGATCTCGGCGTGGCCGCTCGAACGCTGGCGGGCCGGCGGCTACGTGCGCACGCGGCTTACGCCGCATCGCACGGTCACGATCGATGCTGGGTCACGCGTTGACCGCGAGTCGCTGGGCGATGCCGCGAGCGCCTCGCCGTGGCTGCTGGCACGGTGGTCGCCCGGCGACCGCTGGAGCATCGCCGCGGGCACCGGACTGACGTGGCAGATCGCGGACCTCGCGTTGCTGCCGCCGCCCGGCGCGTCTGCGACGCCCGGCCTCGAACGCGCGCGTTCCGTGGATGTCTCGACGGAGCTGCGCGTATCGCGCACGCTCGGGCTGCAGGTGTCGCTCTACGATCGCGCGGAGGCCGGCACACTGCGCTACGACCGTCCGCAACCGCGGCTCGTGAACGGCGTCGTGCGAACGCCGCCCGCCACGAATCTCTGGACCAACGCCATCGACGTGGACGCGCGCGGCGTCGAAGTGACGCTGCGGCGCACGGCCGCGACCGGACTCGTCGGCTGGGTGAGCTACGGCTACGGCACCACGCGCGCCACCGACCGCGCGACGCGCGTGCGCTACTGGGCAGACTTCGACCAGCGGCACCAGGTGAACGTGTACCTGTCGCAGCGGCTCGGCACGCGCACGAACATCGGCGGGAAGTTCCGCTACGGCACCAACTGGCCGATCCCGGCGTACGTCGCCGGCACGGCTACCGCGCTCCGGCCGTCCACGCGGCGCAACGAGGCGCGGCTGCCGGTATACGCAAGGCTCGACCTGCGCGCCAGCCGCACGTTCCACTGGTCCACGCGCCGGCTCACGCTCTTCGCGGAGGTGCTGAACGCGCTCGGCCGCGACAACCTCGGCCGCACGGGCGGCGCAGTACGGGCGAATGGCATCGTGACGGGCTTCACCGAGTCGCTGTTTCCGCGACTCCCGTCCGCCGGCCTGCGCGTCGAGTTCTGACACTTGTAACGGGGTCTGTCACCGTCACGACTTGTCACAGGGGTCTAACGGGGTCTGACACTTGTAACGGGGTCTGTCACCGTCACGACTTGTCACAGGGGTCTGTCACCATAGACATCCGATGACCGTGACAGACCCCGTTACAAGCGCTGCACTTTCTGCGCACTACGCCAGCAGGGCGCGGATCTCGGTGAGGGTGCCGGCCGGGTCGTCTTCCTGGATGTTGTGGCCGGCGTTCATCGGCTTGCCGGTCACGCTCACGCCGCGCTCCTTCCAGATGGCGAGCACGTCGTAGAGGCGGCCCATGGGGCCCTTCGTGCCCCAGAGCGTCACAAGCGGGCACTGGATCTTCTTTGCGAGATCCGCCGCGTCGTGCTGCAGGTCGATGGACGCGCTGGCGCGGTAGTCCTCGCACATGCCGTGAATGTTCGCCGGGTCGCTCTGCGCGCGCAGGTACTCGATCCGCACGTCGTCGCCGGCCGCCTTCGCCCGCGCCGCCTCGTACTGCGCCTTGAGCTCGTTCTCGGGCCCGGGCGCCGCCCGCACGTAGTTGAACCAGTGGAAGTACGCCTGAATGAACTCGAGCGTGACGTGTGTGTAGAGGTAGTAGGTGGGCACGATATCGAGCACCATCAGGCGCGTGACCGCGTCTGGATGATCGAGCGCCAGGCGATGGCCCACGCGTCCGCCGCGATCGTGCCCGATGACCGGAAAGCGCTCGACGCCGTAGTGGCGCATCAGCTCCACCTGGTCGAGCGCCATCGCGCGCTTCGAGTAGTTGGCGTGCATCTCGCCGTCGGCCGGTTTGCTGCTGTCGCCATAGCCGCGCAGGTCGGGCACGATGACGGTATGCGTCTTCGCGAGCTCGGGCGCCACCTTGCGCCACGAGATGTGGGTCTGCGGGGCGCCGTGCAACAGCAGCACGGGCGGGCCCGAACCGGCCTTGAGCACGTAGATCTCGGCGCCGGACGTCTTCACCGTCTCGGCCGTGAAGCCGGGGAAGAACCGGAGCGTCGTGCCACGCGCGGGCGTGACCGCCGGCGCGGCGGCGGACGCGGGTTGCGCGGGCGCCGTCTGCGCGGCCTGCGCGAAGCGCGCGGTCGTGGCCAGGCCGGCCAGCGCCAGCGACTGCGTGAGCAGATCCCGTCGGGCGATCGGTGTCATGCGGCGCATTGTAGACCCGCGCGCCGCCCGCTGCCCGTCGTCGTGGGCTGGACCGCCGGCGTACACGCGACGGGCCCGGCGGACGTGGTCCGCCAGGCCCTCGTGATGTCGTTCGGACGACTCCGGTCGCGTTAGAAGCGCGAGGCGCGGATCCAGGTGTCGGATCGCGCCCAGGCCTTCTCGAGCTGCGCCGCCACATCCGTGCTGGGCTTGCCCTGCGCATCGAGCGCCTGCTTCAGGCCGAGCAGAGACCAGCCGTTGTGCGGATGCTCCTCGAGCTCCTTGCGGTAGGTCGCTTCCGCCTCGGCGTTCATGCCCATCTCGAGCTGCATCGCACCGAGCCAGTGACGCGCGTCAAACGGCAGCGGCTCGGGCTCGTCGTATTCGATCGAGTCGTCGTGCTTCACGGCCTCTTCGAACTTCGCGAGCGCGCCCTTCTTGTCGCCGATGTAACGCAGGATCTCGCCGTCGAGGATGTTGCCCACCACCCCGAGCAGCTTCGAGGCTTCGTGGGCGCGGAAATTCTGCTTCGAGGTGGCGGCCGCCTTCTGCACCTTCGTCAGGTAGAGACGCGCGAAGTCCACATCGCCGGCGCGCAGCTTGGCGTAGCCCTGCGCGAAGTCCCACATGCCGGCCGGCACGTCGCGCTCGGGGCGCTTGTCCACCGCGGGAATCTCATCGAAACGGCCGAAGCGCACGAGCGTGAGCACCTGGTACATCGTGTCGCCGGTGCTCTTCGCGTAGTCCTTCCCGGCCTGCGTGGCCACGGCGCCCTGGCTGTCGTTCGACGCCGCGAAGAGCAGCATGTGCAGGTTGTGATCGGGGTAGATGGCGAAGCCCTCGCCGATGGCCGCCTTCATGTCGGAGTGCCACGCCTTGATGTTGGCGCGCACGCCGTCGTTCCACCGGCCGATCTCGTTCCAGGTGTGCGAGGGCATGTGGTTCATGTGGCTCGCGCCAGGGACGACGTCGCCGAGGAACTCGGCGCACGCCGAGGCGCGGCCGGGGTCGACGGTGGATTCGGTCGCGTGCACGTAGAGATGGCAGGCGCCGGGATGCTTGATGTCGCGCGCGAGCACACTTTCGAGCACGCCGTGCAGGCGCTTGATGTTCGGGCTGTTGATGTCGCGCGTGCCGCGGCGCGGCTCGAGCAGGAAGAGGGCGTCGCCGTAGAGCGTCACCGCGTCCAGGTCGTCAGGCAGGGCGGCGGCGACCTTCTCCATCGCCGCGGCGTAGGCGCGCTCCTGGTCCATGCGCTTGGACGGCTCGAACTTCTCGACGTATCGCGACTGGATGGCGTCGATGAACGCGACTTCCCATGGCAGCTTCGCATTCGCCTTGAGGGCGAGCGCCTTCTTCGCGGCGGCGTAGGCGAACGGCGAGTGTTCGGCGAGAATCGGCCCGTTCAGATACGAGCCCCAGGCCCACGCTTCGCCCCAGTAGCAGATGGCGCAGCTCGCATCGCGCTGCCAGGCGGCGCGGAACGAGCGCACGGCGTCGAGCTTGGCGAACGAGTACATCATCTGCATGCCCTGACTGAAGAGGGCCTGCGCTTCGGGATTCCTGGTCGTGATGGTCTTCGTGAAGGGCCCGAGGCCCACGGTGTAGATCGGAATCGGATCGGCGACGTACTTCGGAAGCTCCGGCGTGGCACCGGGCTTCACCGTGCCTGACGAACCACCCATCGGCATGTCGTGCTGGGCCACGGCAGGCGCCACCGACGTCATCCACACCAGGCCCGCGGCGAGCAGGGCCGTTCGAACGCTTCTACACCCCATTGGAATCCTCCCGGTCCGGATGCACGCGGACCACTTGCGATCATAGCGGAAAGACATGCAATGGATGCGCGCCGGCCCTCGCTCGCCACTGGTCTCCGGGGCGCCACTTGTCTCCCGGGTCTGTCACCGAAGACATCCGATGACCGTGACAGACCCGGTTACAATCGCGGACCCATGACGCGGCGCGAATGGCTGGCGGCCCTCGGGGGCGTCTCGGCGCTGCTCGGCGGCCTTCTGCCGCCCGCACGGGCCGTTGCGAGCGGCCGGGCGGCGCGCACCGCCCTCATAGGCGTGCCGGTGGCGCACAAGGATCTCTTCCGGACGCGCCGCGTGCGCTCGATCGAGGCGACGCTCGAGGCACACCGACTGCCGGTGGGCCTGCAGCTCGCCGGCCAGCCCTGCCGCGAACCCACACTGCTGGCCGCCGCGACCGTCGTGGCACGACTCAGCCGCGCCTGAGACAGCGCCTCGCGGGCTACAATCGGCCACGATGCGTTCCACTCTTTCCGGGTCTGCGCGCGTGTGACACGTTCCACGCCGCTCTACGCCGGCCTCGGCCTGACGATGCTCGCGACGCTGCTGCTCGAGATCGTCGACAGCCGTCTGCTCTCGGTCGTCACCTGGTACCACCTCTCGTTCGTGGCTATCTCCGTGGCGATGCTGGGCGCGGCGGCTGGCGCCGTGGCGGTGTTCGTCTCGCCGGCCCGCTTCCCGATCGACGACGGCCCGCGACAGCT
>JBIKUN010000034.1:0-33912 GCA_044347565.1 Vicinamibacterales bacterium
CGGGCGAGCCGACGTGGCCGCGGAAGTACTTGGAGACGACGATGTTGGTGGCCTGCTGCGACCACGCCTTCGGCATCTCCACGCCGCGCTGCTCGAACACGACCTTGCCGCGTTCGTTGCCGATGACGGCATCACGCAGCTCCCATTCGACCTCGTCGAAGGGGTCGGTGCCCGCGGTCGAGAAGTACCGCGGGAACTCGAGTCCCGAGATCGTCACGGATCCGCCCGTGGCGCCCGTGGTGACGTCCGCGTACGCCCCAACGGATTCCTGTGAAGCGGCCCCCGCCGCCAGCTTCTGCCCTGCGCCTTCCTGCATGCTTCCTCCGCCCAATCCAGAGACAAGACACCCCCAGCCCTCCGGGGGTCTCATCTGTCGTTACAGCCGTGTGTGGTTCGAATTCGGTGGTCGTGCGATTTACGGAGTTACTTGGTATTTCACACTCGTGCGCTCTGGCCTTCTTCGAACACCGCCTGCGTCCGGCGCGGGGCTTCCAGAACAAGCCTCCGCCGCTCGTAGGCGTCGCTCGAAGGATGTAACCGATGCCGAAGGCTGGGAGCTCTTCGACGCGGGTGACGGCCTTGCGCGCGGAGGCAAATATGCGCGCCCCCCAGGCCTTTGTCAAGCTCTGTAACCACAATATGTTGCGCCTTAAATTTAGGTCAGACGCAAGATGTGGAAAATATCGCCCAGTTTCCAGAGTTTCGTCTTATCTTCGCATTTCAAGGCCCACTACACAAGCCGGACGGTGGATCCGAAGGTGTGTAACGGCCGCATGATGACAGCGCAACCAATGCGTCACGGCCATGTATCGCGGCCCGGTGCGGACGCTAGCGGAGGAGGACGGACGCCATGGTGGCGGCCTTGTCGGCGAGCTTGCCCGCAAACATGACGTTGCGGGCCTTGAGCGCGTCGTCGGCCTGCTGCATGAAGCGGCGGGCCGTTTCGTACTGGGCGCGGCCGTCGGTGTCGAGGGCCTGATAGTTGACCCGGCCCAGGTCGCGGGCCGCCTGCGCCAGCAGCGCCCGCACGGATTGATCCGCCTTGGCGTTCGCGCCAGGCATCTGCAGCGCCAGCGCCGGGGCTGGACCAGGCGTGACCGCCGTGGCCACGGGCGGCCCCTGCGGTTCGTCGGCCGGGGCCTCGGGACGCGGGGTGTCGCGACGCGGCGACCGCGGCGGCCGCGGCGGCGCGGTGACGGCTTCGGGCGACACGGGCGCGGCCGGCAGCGGCGGGTCGGGCTGATACTCGGCCACGACGCGCGGCGGCACCTCGGGCGGCGCCAGCGTGGGCATCACGGGTGTGGCCACGGCCTGCGCCTTCGCGCACCCGGCAAGCGCACCGGCAACTGCCAGGCCGCACACGAGAGCGACCGCCCGGGGGAGCATGTGCGTATTGTAGCGCGCTCGGCCGCCTCAGGCGGCGCGCGGCAGGGCGATCGTGAACGTGGTGCCGGTGCCGGGCGTCGACTCGACGTCGATGTCACCGTTGTGGAGCTGCACCGTGCGGAACACCATCGAGAGACCGATGCCGCTGCCACCGGCCTTGGTCGTGAAGTAGAGGTCGAAGATGCGCGCCAGCTGCTCGGGCGGAATGCCGGTGCCGGTATCGCGTACCTTCAGCACCGCCCGGCCGTCGCGGCCGGCCTCGGTCGTGAAGCGGAGCGTGCCGCCGTGCGGCATCGCCTGCAGCGCGTTCATCGCGAGATTCAGGAGCGCCTGCCGCAACATCGCCGGGTCGGCGTCCACTGCGATCGCCCGGTCGTCGGCCGACGCCTCGACCGTGACGCGGCCCGTCTCCGCCTCGGCGCGAATCGACTGCGCGACGTCGCGGGCGAGCGCGGCGAGCGACACCCGTTCGAGCCGCATGTCTTCCGGCCGCGCGAACTTCAGGAAGCCCTGCACGACCGAGTCGAGCCGCTTGATCTCGTGGCCGATGATGTCGAGGTGCGAGCGCACGTCGGCCGCCGGCTTGCCGCTCTCGATCTTGTTGCGCAGCAGCTCGAGGTGGATGGTCATGGCGTTCAGCGGATTCTTGACCTCGTGCGCGACGCCGGCCGTCAGGCGGCCAAGGGCCGTGACCCGCTTCGAGAGCTGCGCCAGTTCCTTGCCGGCGGCCCCGCCCGCCGGCAGGCGCCGCAGCTGCTGGCTGACGGCGTCGAAGACCCCGCGCAGGTCCTGCACTTCGGCTTCCTGCAGGTCGAGTGTCACACCGAGTTCGCCGCGCCCGAGGCGCGTCAGGCTGCTCTGGATGACATGGATCGGCCGCAGCACCGCCTGCGAGAGGAAGATGGCGACCAGCACGGCCACGAGCAGCGCGCCGGTGGCGGTGGCGAGCGCCGGCGCGATCGTGTCCTGCAGCGACTCGCGCACGAGCAGCGTCGAGATGCCGATGCGGATGTCACCGAGCGTCTCGTCGCCGAGCAGCAGCGGCGCCCGCCATTCGAGCGTGCGGCCGCGCGAGTTCCAGATCTCCCACGCCTGCGCCAGGCCGTTCTTGGCGAGCAGCTCGTCGAGGCTGCCCGCCGGTGGCAGCGGCTGGCCCACGAGCGAGGTGTCGCTCGCCGCCACGGCGACGTCGCCGGCATCGACGATGGCCGCATAGGTGACGTCTTCCGAGTAGATCGTCGCCTGCAGGATCGAGCGCACGCCGGCATCGGCTGCCAGTTCGGCGTAGGCCGTCTCGCGCGCCGTCACCACTTCACGGGCGCGATGGAAGACGGCGTTCGTGAGCAGCTCGCCGCGGGCGCGGCTGTCTTCGAGCGAGAGGCGCGCGATCCGCGCCAGGTGGGCGGCGCTCAGCGCCACGACGATGGCGCCGACGAGCGCCGTGACACCCAGGATCTGCTTGAGGCGGATCGACACGAGAGGGACCTTGCGGGGGCCGGCCGGCGCGCGGCCTAGGCGCCCTGCTTCATCCGGTTGAGCTTGTTGTGCAGCGTCTTCAGGCTGATGCCTAGCATTTCGGCCGCCCGCGTCTTGTTGCCGCCGGCGGCATCGAGCGTGGCGAGGATGAGCTTCTGCTCGGCTTCGTCCACGGTCATGCCCGGCGTGAGCATCACGTCGCTCGACGGCGCGAACGCGGCCGGCGTGGCGCGGCGCTCGCTCGAGAGCGGCGGCAGGTGCCTGGCCTCGATGAAGTCGCCCTTGGCGAGGATGACGGCGCGTTCGATGACGTTGCGCAGCTCGCGCACGTTGCCTGGCCACTGGTAGGCCTCGAGCCGGCGCATCGCCTCGGGGTCCACCGCCTTCACGGACTTCTGGTCGCGCTGGTTGAACTCTTCGACGAAGGTCTGCACGAGCAGCGGCAGGTCTTCCTTGCGGTCGCGCAGCGGCGGCAGGGCGATGGTGAAGACGTTGAGCCGGTAGTAGAGGTCTTCGCGCAGCTTGCCGCTCTTCACCGCGGTGGCCGGATCGACGTTCGTCGCCGCCATCACCCGCACGTCGACGTCCTGCTCGGTGCGGCCGCCGAGGCGGCGGAAGCGCCGCTCCTGCAGCACGCGCAGCAGCTTCACCTGCGTGGCCGGCACCATCTCGGCGATTTCGTCGAGGAAGAGCGTGCCGCGGTCGGCCAGCTCGAAGCAGCCGGCGCGGCGCTCGTAGGCGCCGGTGAAGGCGCCCTTCTCGTGGCCGAAGATCTCGCTCTCGAGCAGCGTCTCGGGAATCGCCGCGCAGTTGATCGCCACGTACGGCTGCGTCGCCCGCGGACTCAGCTGGTGCAGCGTCTGCGCCACCAGCTCCTTGCCGGTGCCGGATTCGCCGATGATGAGCACCGAGGCCGTGGTGGGCGCCGCCTGCTCGACCACGTTGTAGACCTTGCGCATCTCGCGGCTGGCGCCGACCATGCGGCCGAAGCGGCCTTCCTCGCGCAGACGCCGGCGCAGCTCGGTGTTCTCGCGGCGGGCTGCGCTCAGCTCCGACAGGCGTTCGAGCAGGTGCCGCAGGCGCTGCGGATCGACCGGCTTGGTCAGGTAGTCTTCGGCGCCGCGCTTGAGCGCGTCCACCGCTGTTTCCACCGTGCCCTGCGCGGTGAGCAGCACGAAGTAGATGTGCGCGAGATCGTCGCCGAGGGCCGAAAGCAGCGCCAGCCCGTCCATCCGCGGCATCACGAGGTCGCTCACGACGAGCGTCGGCCGGAAGGCCGTGACCATCGCCAGCGCCGCTTCCCCGTCGGGGGCCGACTCCACGGTGAAGCCCCACGTCCGCACGAGTTCGGTCAATCCCGCACGCGCGGACTCATCGTCTTCGACGATGAGCACCCGCTGCGCGGCCACGGCCGCTTTCACCGCATCGGTCACGGGGAAAGTGTACCATCGCAGAGGCGCGCAGATGCTCACGCCCGGGCAGGACCCACACGAATTCCCGCCCCCCGGCGATGCGGCTCCCGCGTTGCCCGAGGGGACCGCGGCGGCCGCATTCCCCGGGCCACCGCCGCTGCCGCCGGCGCGCGCGGTCGGCGAGGCGGTGCTCTGTTCGAGTTACCCGACGCAGCTGGCGGCCGCGGCGCTGCTGTGGGCGCTCGGCATCGCCGGCGCTGGCGCCGACGGCGGCCTGAACGCCACCTTCGTCATCGCCGTCTCGCTGCTCGACGCGGCCTTCGTCGTCGCGCTCGTCGTCTATTTCCTGCGCCGGCGCGGTGAATCGATCGGCGAGGTGATGCTCGGCACGGCGCCGCGGTGGCGCGAAGCGGCCCTCGGTGTGGGCCTCGTGCTGCCGGTCACGATCGGCGTCGCGCTGCTCGTCGCCGGCCTGCGCGTGCTGTGGCCGTCACTGCAGAACGTGCCGGTGAATCCGCTCACCGCGCTCATGGCGGATCCGCGGCTCGTCATCGCGTTCGCGATCGTGGTGGTGCTGGCCGGCGGCGTACGCGAAGAAATGCAGCGCGCCTTTCAGTTGCACCGTCTCACGCCGCAGGTGCTGCCGCCGGGCGTCGCCCTGCTCGTCGCGAGCGTCGCCTTCGGCCTCGGCCACACGGTGCAGGGCCGCGATGTCGCCTTCGCCACCTTTGCCCTCGGCGCGCTGTGGGGCGCGATGTGGCTGCGCCGCCGCAGCATCATCGCCGCGGCCGTCTGCCACGCCCTCTTCAACCTGGGGCAGGTCGCCGCCGGCTTCGCGGCGGGCAACACCGGCACGCCCTGAGCCGCCGCCGCGTTCGCGTCCTCGGAGATCCGTCGCTTCCCGCGAGAATCCCGTGCGTACGCCGTCGTTCGTCGTCCTGTTGGTGTGGCTGTCCGGCTCGCTCTGTCGCCGAATCGAGGCCTCCCGACGGTGACGCTGGAGATCGATCAGTCGGTGCTCAGGAGCCGAGGTATTGGTCCAGGTGCGGGGCCACGTCGCGTGCAAGGCACGAGCAATGCGCGAGGCGGAGGAACTGAAGTGGTGTTTAGGCAGGCGATTCCAAAGGATGCGATAAAGGTCGTGCGATGAAAGAGCCTCGGGCGAACTTCTCGAACGAAGGACTGGCTTCGATTCACGTCCGAGAAGGCGGCAATCTGCTGCAAGCGCATTTCAGAGCGTTTTGTCGTTCGCTCCAAGGCACCTCACGAGCGGAACTGCCGATTCACTTGCGGCAGTGGCTGGAGTCACGATCAGAGCCGCGCACGATGCTGGCTCTCACGATGATCGGAGAGCTTCGGCTCCGGGAACTTCGACCAGACTTGATCGTTCTATTGAAAGACATCGAGCAGGGTCGAGCTCTGTGGCCTTACGACGCTCCAGAGGTCGAAGAAGCACTTCGGCTTCTATCTTGAGCCCCAGTTCGAACCTATGACTACGTTCGTTGGCCGATGCCACACGGCCGCAGACATCAGTACAGCCCCGGGAACTCGATCACGTCCGTTCGCTTCCTGACGTCCGCCAGCCAGTCGGCGATGAGCGCCCGGCGCCGTTCCTGTGTCAGGCGCTCGCGCGACTGCCGAAGGCCTTCGTCCTGTGAGACGCCAGCGCGCAGGAACTCGTCGATGTGCTCCTGGTAGTAGAAGTCGACTTCCGCCGTCGTGGGGGCGCCCGCTGACGCGAAGCGCTGCTCCAGATACGCGGCGATCCTGAGGTCGTCGCGCACCCACGCCTCGACGTAGGCCATCGTCACGCCCGCACGATCGAGCATCGTCTGCAGTTCTGCAGGCGTGCCGGCCCGCTGCCGGATGGCGGCGACACGTGCGGCCACGGCCGCGGCGTCGGGCTCGGGCGGCGCGAAGCGCGCCACCTCGTGCAGCATCAGCAGCCGCTCGATGAGACGGGTGACCGGCGGCGCCGGCGCCTGGCTCGGATCGGACGCGATGAGCCCCAGGCGCGTGGCGAGCGTCACGTCGGATGCCATGATCGCCTGCCCGCCGACGACCGCGAGCGTCCGTTCGAGCAGCGCGTCGCCTGCAGGTGCCTGCGCCGCACCAGTCATCACCGTAGCGCACACGAGCAGCGCCGCGACCACGGCTGTGCCGGGCCACGCGCGTCCCCGCCATGTCGTCGCGCGCATCAAAACGCCTGCCCCAGCGACAAGTGATACACCCGGCGCTGCGATCCGCGGACGATGTCGCGCGAGTCGAGCTTGAAGCCGATGTCGAAGCGCAGCGGTCCGAGCGGCGATCGATACCGGAAGCCGAAGCCGGCCGTGGTCCGCAGATCCGAGACCATCATGTCCGACACCTTCGCGAAGACGTTGCCTGTGTCGACGAACGTCACGAGGCCCACGCCTTTCACGTGCGGGGTGCGCAGCTCGAGGTTGAGCACGACCAGGCCGTTGCCGCCCGACGGGAAGCCGTCGGCGTTGAGCGTCGCGTCGCTGCCGAGCCGGTCGAGCGAGAAGCCGCGCACGGTCGTGTCGCCGCCGGCGAAGAACCGTTCGGCCGCCGGCAGGTCGTCGACGACGTCGACGACTTGCGCGCCGCTCGCATCGAGCACGGGCCGACCGTTGCCGTCGACCCTCGGGATACGCCGCGCGAAGCCGCGTGCCAGCCCGAGGCGCACGCCGCCGGCGAGCACGAAGGGCCGCCCGCCCGGCAGCCGCCGGTAGGCAAAGGCCTGACCGAAGGTCTTCACGAAGCCGACTTGCGACCCGAGCTGCCGCGGGTCGACTTCGAGATCGGCGCCGAGCACCGTGCCGCGATCGGGATCGAGCACGTCGTTGCGCGAGTCGCGCAGCACCGACCCGAAGAGCGACGAGAGACGGACCTGCGGGAACAGCCGATCGACGAGCAGACGGTCGGCCACGGCAATCTTGGTGTCGAAGAGCTGCGTGAAATCGTAGGAATAGCGGCCGAGCACCGTCACCCGGTTCTGGAAGCGGCGTGCGTACTCGGCGCGCACGCCCTGCCGGTCGAAGTTGAACGACAGGCGGATGCCGCGCTCGACGAACGCACTCACCTGCGCGTCGCCCGCACTGTCGAAGGCGCGCGGCTCGCGGAACGTGCCGATGACGCGGTACTGGTTCAGGCCATAGCCGCCTTCCTCGGTCGGCGCGGCCTCGACTCCGGGGTCGGTCGGCCGCAGGCTCACCGAGGTCAGCAGGCTGAGCGAGCGATTCTTGCCCCAGAGGTTGCGACGCGTCACTTCGAAGAAGCCGCGCGGGGCGACGTTGAAGCGATCGGTCGCGACGCCCGAGCTGTCGCGGCGTGCGAACAGGCCCATCTCGAGACCGCCGCCGTAACTCACGCCCGTGGACGGCGCTTCTTCGACGTCGATGAGCACGTCGCGACGGTTGTCGGTGCCGCCGTGCGGCGCCTCGGTGATCCGCACGCGGCGGAAGAGGCCGAGCGTGCTGAGCCGCTGCTGACTCTCGAGCAGCGCGTCGTAGCCGAGCGGACGTCCGGGCTGCAGCGTGATCTCGCGGCGGATGAGGTCCGGCGAGATGCGGATGGTGCCGGAGACGAGAATGTGATCGACGACCGTCTGCGCGCCCTCGCGCACGGCGTAGATCAGGCGCACGTCGCTCGCGCCCGCCACGGGCTCGGCACGGATCTCGACGGACGCCCGCTGATAGCCGAGGTTGCGGTAGCGCCGTTCGAGCGTGTCGCGATCGAGGACCTGCTGCGGCCGGTAGTACGGTTTCCCGGCAGTGAGGCCGATGGCCGCCGCGGCTTCTGGAGGCGTGAGCGCGGCGAAGCCCTCGAAGCGCACGTCGGCGACCATCACACGTGCACCTTCGGTGACGGCGAGCTGCACGTCCACGGGCATCGTCTCGGCGCCGGGAGTGAGGGGCGGCACCGTGAGCACCGGCGCGACGCGCACGGTCGCGAACCCGCGTACGCGGTAGTACTCGGCCAGCGCGGCGGCGACGGCGCCGACGCGCTCGTCGACGAACGCCTCCCCCACTTCGAGCTTCAGGAGCGGCTGCAGGTCGGCCCGCGGCAGGCCCGCCACGCCGTCGAGCGTGAGCGACTCGAGCACGTAGAGCGGTCCCCGCTTCACGTCGAAAGTGATGCGCAGACGCCCGTCGGCGCGCCGCCGCGTCGCCGGTGCCGACGCCGTGCGGTAGCCCTCGAGCCGGAGGTACTGCTCGAGGTTGCGGCTCGCATCCTCGATGACCTCTTCTTCGACCGAACGGGCGCTCTCGATCGGCACGAGCGTGCGCCGGCGATCCTGCGGCACGGGATCGCCCGTGAAGTCGACCTCGACGCGGTCACCGAGATCCACCCGGACGGCGACATCGGCCACGCCGTCGCGCTCGGCGCCGGCGGCGACGCTGATGAGCGCCTCGTAGTAGCCGCCCGCCTTGATGTCGTCCTCGGCCGCGCGCGTGCGCTCGTCGAGCGTCGTGCGCGACAGCGGCCGGCCGGTGACGAGGCCGAGGCGGCCGATGAGGTCGCGCGTCACGGCCGGCGGGCCGTCGGCGGTCACCGCGCCCACCACGGTCTGACGTCCCGGGGTCGCGACGAAGGTCGCCGCCACCCGTCCGGGCGCGCCGTCAGCGGCCGTCTGCGCCTCGACCCGCGCGCCCGGGAACCCCGCCGTCCGCAGCCGCTCGGTCACGGCCGCGGCCATCTCGGGCAGGCGTCCCGCCGTCGGCTCGGCGCCGAAGCGATCCGCGAGTTCGGTGCGCAGCACGCGTTCGTCGACGCCGGCGAGCCCGCGGAACGCCAGGCGCGTCACCCGCGCCACGGTGACGAGCCCGTAGCGGACGCGGACGCCCTCGGCGCCGTCGGGCTCGGCGTAGACGCGGATATCGACGTAGCGGCCGAGCGTCACGAAGTGATCGATCGTCTGGCGGACGTCGGCCATGGCGAGCCGCTCGCCGAGCCGCGTCTCGACCAGGGACAGCACGTTGCGGTCGAGCACCGGACCGCCGTCGGCCTCGAGCCTGACGCCGGTGACGCGGCGTCCGAGCAGGTCGGCGACGTCGGCGGCCGCCGGGCGGGCGAGCGCCACGAGCAGTGCGCACAGCAGCCACGGGCGCATCAGAACGTCACCCGTTTGCGCACCTCGAGTGCGTAGGTGTCGTCCTCGTTCTTCGACAACACCCATCCCATCGTGTCGTTCTGGTCGTACTCGAGCAGGATGATCTCGTCGCGGGTGCTCGACGAAAGCGTGCGCGCGTAGGTCAGATAGATGCGATCCGAGAGGCGCTTGCCGATCGTGACGCGCGCCGCCGGATTGACCGCCAGCCCCGCCACGCGCTGGTAGGGGTCGACGAGCAGCGGCGTGACCTGGAAGGTGTCGACGCCGAAGGTCTCCTGCACGACGCGGCCGACCTCGGCCGACAGCGCGCCGGTGAGCGCGCGCGTCGCCCGGGCCTGCAGCACGTCGGCCTCACGCTGGTTCGGCGCGACGATCGAGGCCACCTCGGCGTCGCCGGCCGGCGTGCGGTCGGAGAGCAGCAGCGTGAGGACGTCTGCCGACGGCAGCGGCGGGTCGGACGTGAACTCGGGCTGCAGCCGCTCGGTCGTGCCGGCGATGCGCAGCGTGATGCGATAGGTCTGCTCGGGCACGCGCACGCGGGTCACGGCCTCGACGTCGAAGAACGGCTGGATGCGATCGGGATTGGTGAAGTCGAGGCTGCCGCGCGACACCACGTAGCGGCGGCCCTCGAAACGCACCTCGCCGCGCTCGATGTCGGCGCGGCCGAACACCTGCGGCTTCTCGGGCGTGCCGCGCAGCGTCACATCGGCGCTGGCGACGATGCGGGCGACATCGTTCTCGATGCGGAAGGTCGACGGCGCCACGAGCCGCACGTCGAAACGCAGCGCCGGCGTGGCCGCCGGCGCGCTGGCGGCGTCCGCCACGGCCGGGCCGGCGTCGGCCGCGAGCGGCGCGGCGGGCGACGATCCGAAGACACTGGTGGTGCCGGCGAACGCCGGCGTCCACACGGCGTTCCTGACGAGCACGGAGCCGCCGAGCACCGGCGCATCCGCCGGCCCCTGCACGGTGAGCGCGGCTTCGACGAGCGAGCGCAGCCCGTCCGGATAGCGGAGACGCAGGTCGTGTCCGGTGATCGTGAGGTCGTAGTCGGCCAGCGTCAGACCGCTCAGGCCCATGCGGCCGCCGAACTGCACGGTGCCGTCGGCGAGCCGCGCACGCAGGCCGTCGAGACGCACCGAGGTCGCATCGAAGGCGACGATGCCGTTGATGGCTTCGAGCGCGTGCGGGAAGGCGAAGGTGCGCAGGCGGCCGTCGGTGAGCAGCGCGTTGCCCGAGATCGTCGGCGTCGACGTCGTGCCGCCGATGGTGGCCGAGATCTCGGCGCGGCCCGAGCCGCGCACCTGCGGCAGCACGCCCTGGATGACGGCGAGGTTGGCATCACCGTTGGCGCGCAGGGTCACCACGTCGCGTTCGAGGTCGATGCGGCCGGTGACGTCGAGCGAGGTGCGATCACCGGTCATCCCGAAGGCGTCGAGATGCACGATCTGCCCGTCCAGCCCCACCGTGAGCTCGCCGCGGTTGCGCAGCTCGTAGTCGAAGAGGCGCAGCCGCAGGTCGTCGATGGTCGAGGCGATGTGCAGCGCGTTCGGCGTGTAGACGGCGCCCCAGACGCGCACGCTGCCGCCGCCGATGGCAGTCGTGTACGGCGAGAGCGTGGGCATCAGCACGCGCGCGTAGGGATCGAGCGAGGTGTCCGAGAGCCGCACTGTCATCTCGATCTCACCGGCCTCGGTGAGCCCGAACTGACCCGAGCCCGAGGCAGCCAGACGCGGCGATGCCACATCGAAGCTGTAGAGCACGGTCAGCCCGCGCAGCCCGACCTGCGCCGTCATCTCGCCGATGCCTTCTTCGCCGATGAAGAGGTCCGAGACGTTCACCTTGACGTCGTAGCGCGGCTCTTCGAAGGTGCCGCTGCCGGTGGCGCTGAAGTCCGCAAAGCCGGTGAGCGGCGGCAGCGTCGGGAAATAGGTCAGGTCGAGCGCGTCGACGGCGAGCCGGCGGCCGGCGGCGTTGAAGGAGTAGGTCCCGGCCCACGCCACGTAGGCGGCGCCGGTGATGGTGCTGCCGGCCTTCTTCACCTCGAGCCCGTCGAGGCGCACGCCCGGCCCCTCGAACCGCAGGCTGGTCACGCCCGACGCGAACGGCTCGTCGTAGGCGATGCCGCGATCGAGCGTGATGCGGCCGAAGCCGAACGGCTCTTCGTACCTGCCGTTCAGCCGGATCTCGCCGCCGAGGGCGCCGAAGACGGGATAGTCGTGGAGCTCGAAGGCGGCGCGGAAGTCGGTGAGCGGCCACTCGGAGGCGCGGATGCGCGCGTCGATCTCGGTGCCGCCGTCCCGGCGCGGATAGCCGAGCGCGAACTGGCCGTCGATGTCCATGCGCGCCTGGCCCTGCGTGACGACGACATTGCGCACGTTCGCGTAGGAGTTCTCGATGACGGCCGATCCCTCGAGCGCGCCCCACGAGACGTTCCACGCGCGCATCGCGCGGCCGCTGAACGAGCCTTCGACGCGCGGGTTGCCGAGATCGCCCAGCATCACGCCGTCGAACTGGCCGACGCCACCAAGCGGCACCGCCGCGGTGGGCGCCGCCACCATCGTCATGATACCGGCGAGAAAACGGTGGCTCTCCTGCCAGTCGCGGCTCGACACGTGGAACGGCAGACGCGACGCCTTGCCCCAGTCGGTCGTGCCGTCGAAGGCCACGAACGTCTCGGCGGTGGCAAAGCGGCTGGGCGCGAACGCGATGGTGTCGCCGGTGAACGTGTACGTGACGTCGCCGGCCACCGGCACCGGCGCCAGGGCCGTGTGCGAACTGAACGGCCCCTGGATCGCGGCCCGCAGGTTCGCCGCGGCCTCCGCGTCATCGGGCACCTCGCGGCCCATCGGCGTGACACCGCCAGGCATCACCGCCGTGAGCGTGCCCTCGCCGGTGCTCCGGCTGAAGCCGCCGAGCGTCCACTTCGTGAGGTGGCGCCCGCTCGCCCGCCCGGCCAGCCGCATCCCCTTCGTCTCGAGGAAGGTGGTGAAGGTCGTGAGATCGACATCGGTGTAGGTGACGTCCCACACGGCGTCGGCCTTGCGCGTGGTCTGCCCGAGCGGCTCGAGGACGTAGGTGAAGCCGACCTGGCCGCCGTAGAACTTCGCGCGCACGTCGGTGACGTCGAGCCGCGTCGGCGCCCACAACACGGCGGCGCGGAAGTCCTGGAAGCGGAAGTCGTCGTAGCCGGCTTCGGGGCTCACGAAGTCGCCCTTCACCTCGTAGCCGCCCTTGAACATATGGACGGTACCGGCGAAATGGCCCTCGCCACTCAGCCGGAACTGGTCCTTCGCGTAGAAGATGGCGCGGGTGCGCGGCAGCTGGTGCGTGGAGGTGAGCGTGTAGGTGGCTTCGGGGAACGTCGCGGCGTCGATGCGGCCGGTGCCACGCAGCTGCGCGCCGTCGGCGTCGAGCGCCATGTCCTCGAGCACTACCATCCCGTCGCGCACGGCGAAGCCGGTCGAGAAGTGCGCCCACATCGGCTCGTACTGCTGGATGAGCAGCGTGCCGCCGTCGAAGGTCATCGTGCCGTGGTACTCGGTGTCCTTCACCGCGGCGATTTCGAGGTTCGGCGCATCCAGCCCCCACGACGAGCCGAAGTCGCGCACGATGAGGTGCCCGCGCGTGGCGCGCACATTCCGGATGGTGGTCGTGACAAGCGGCGGGCCGGTGCGTGGCGGCCGCGGCGGGCCGCTCAGGCGCGGCCAGTTGTGGATGGCGTTCGGGTAACTCTCGACGATGAGGCGCCAGTCGGACATCTCGACGCTGTCGACGAGCACCTCGCGATCGAGGATGGCCTTCCAGGTGAGCGAGAGCTCGATGTGCTTCGCGACCAGCCACGGGTCGTGCGCGGCGGTGATGCCGTCGACCACGAGATCGTCGATGACCAGCTGGCCGCGGCCGATGTTCACGCCGAGCCGGCCGATATGCACCGGGCGGTCGATGAAGCGCGAGGCTTCGGCCTCGGCGCGGGCGCGGATGACGGGCCCGACATCCACCGTGACGATCGAGACGAGCGCCACGGCGATCGTCACGGCCGCGACGAGCCAGACGCGGCGCACGTGCGTCAGCGCGATCGACAGGCGTCGGAGCAACCCATGCGGCACGGCCTACTCCACGACGGCCAGCACCGCTCCCGCGTCGACCGACTGCCCTTCGACCACCGAGACCGACACGACCCGTCCCGCTCTGGCGGCGCGCAGTTCGTTCTCCATTTTCATGGCTTCCACGACGACGAGCCCCTGCTTCGGCTGCACGTGGTCGCCCGGCGCCACCAGCACCCGCACGACCTTGCCGGGCATCGGCGCGATGATGCGCTGCGGACCGCTGGCATCGCCGGGTCCGCCGCCGCGGCGGCGCGAGCGCTCGCCGGCCACGACCTGCACGGGCAGCGTGCGGCCGTGCACCGCCACCTGCAGTTCGCCGGGCGTCCTGCCGGCTACGACGACGGCCGGCAGACTTCGGCCGGCGCCCTGCGCCGTGGTGCTGCCGACGAGCAGCGACAGCGCCTGCCCGTCCACGTCGGCGGCATGCACGTCGAACATCTGGCCGTCCACGGTCACGCGGTAGCCGCCGCCCCGCCCCTGCAGGTGCACGGTACGCGTCCGCTCGCCGATGACGAAGGTGTACTGCACGGTTACCTCAGCGCCTCGGCGCGGGCCTGCTGCCGCCAGCGGCTCTCGGGCGCGGCCGGCGGCGCCGCCGTGACGGCCGGGGCGCGCAGCACGAGATGGAGCGCGGCGGCCACGGCGGCGGCGGTTTCGTCGTCCACCGACGGCTGATCGAAGGGCACGCCGGCCCGCTCGACCAGCTTGCGGTCGATGAAGGAGGTGTCGAAGCGGCCGGCCACGAAGTCGGGATCGTCGAGCGCCCAGGTGAAGAACGGGATGGTCGTGCGGATGCCGTGCACTTCGTACTCGCGCAGCGCCCGCCGCATGCGCGCCAGCGCCTGCGCGCGGTCATCGCCCCAGGTGATGAGCTTCGAGATCATCGGGTCGTAGAAGATCGGCACCTCGAGCCCCTCGGTGGCGCCGCTGTCGTCGCGCACACCGGGCCCCTGCGGCACCTGCAGCTTCACGATGCGGCCGGGCGACGGCAGGAAGTTGTTGTCGGGATCCTCGGCGTAGATGCGGCACTCGATGGCGTGCGCCTTCGGCGTGAGCGCCGCCTCGGGGTCGATCGTGAGCTTCTCGCCGCGGGCGATGCGGATCTGCCACTGCACGAGGTCCACGCCGGAGACCTGCTCGGTCACCGCGTGTTCCACCTGAAGCCGCGTGTTCATCTCGAGGAAGTAGAACGAGCCGTCCTCGTCGAGCAGGCACTCGATCGTGCCGGCGTTCGTGTAGCCCACCTGCCTGGCCACCGAGGCGGCGGCGCTCGTGATGCGGCGGCGCAGGTCGGGCGAGACAGCAAGCGACGGGCTTTCTTCGATCACCTTCTGGTGCCGGCGCTGGATCGAACACTCGCGCTCGACGAACGGCACGACCGTGCCGTGCTGGTCGGCAAGCAGCTGCACTTCGATGTGGCGCGGGCGCATGATGCGCCGCTCGAGGTACACCGCCGAGTCGCCGAACGCCGAACCGGCTTCCGAGCGCGCCGCCCGCAGCGCCCCCGGCAGCTCGTCGGGCGTCGCGACGACGCGCATGCCCTTGCCGCCGCCGCCCGCGACCGCCTTGAGCATCAGCGGGTAGCCGACGTCGCGCGCGATCTCGAGCACCTCTGCATCCGGCACGTCGGGGCCGAGCGGCGTGGCCGTGCCGGGCACCACCGGCACCCCGGCGGCAATCGCCGCCTGGCGGGCGGCGGTCTTGCTGCCCATGAGCTCGATGGCCTCGGGCGACGGGCCGATGAAGGTGAGGCCGGCATCGCGGCAGGCGCGGGAGAACTCTTCGTTCTCGGCGAGGAACCCGTAGCCGGGATGCACGGCATCGGCCCCCGATGCCTGCGCCACGGCGATGAGGGCGTCGATCTTCAGATAGCTCTCACGCGGCGGATTCGGCCCGATCGGATAGGCCTCGTCGGCCATGCGCACGTGCCGGGCGGCGCGATCGCAGTCGCTGAAGACGGCGACGGTCGCAATCCCCATGTCGCGGCAGGCGCGGATGATGCGGACGGCGATTTCGCCGCGGTTGGCGATGAGGACGTTGGTGACCGGCACAAGACTGCTGAAAATTCTAGCACTTCGGTGCCGTCAGGCCGGCGGGCGGGGTCAGGAAAGAACGCCCGCCTGCCATGGTGTCAGGGTCCGGACCGGGGAGGGGTCCGCTACCCGCCCCGGCCTCGGCCGCGTTGAGGCTGCGAATGGACGCCTTCAGCGCCCGGGCGTGCGTTTCGAGCACGCTCACGCGCTGCGCGTCGGCGATGATCGGACCGCCTGGGCCCACCGGCTAGAGCGGGATGTTGCCGTGTTTCTTCGGCGGATTGCGATCGCGCTTGGTCTCGAGCGTGGCCAGCGCCTGAATGAGCCGGCGGCGCGTCGTGCGCGGCAGGATCACTTCGTCGATGAAGCCGCGTTCGGCCGCCACGTACGGGTTGGCAAACTTCTCGCGGAACTCGGCGATCTTCTCGGCGCGCATGGCCGCCGGATCGTCGGCCTTCTCGATCTCGCGGCGATACAGGATGTTGACGGCGCCTTCCGCGCCCATCACGGCGATTTCCGCCGTCGGCCACGCGTAGTTGAAGTCGGTGCGGATGTGTTTGCTCGACATCACGCAGTAGGCGCCGCCGTAGGCCTTGCGCGTGATGACGGTCACCTTCGGCACCGTCGCTTCCGCGTAGGCGTAGAGCAGCTTGGCGCCGTGGCGGATGATGCCGCCGTATTCCTGCACCGTGCCCGGCAGGAAGCCCGGCACGTCCTCGAAGGTCACGAGCGGGATGTTGAAGCAGTCGCAGAAGCGCACGAACCGCGCGCCCTTCACCGAGGCGTTGATGTCGAGCGTGCCGGCCAGGTGCGCCGGCTGGTTGGCCACGATACCCACGGGCTTGCCGCCGAGGCGCGCGAAGCCGACGATGATGTTCTTCGCGTAGTGCTCGTGCACCTCGAGGAACGCGCCGTCATCCGCGATGGAGCAGATGAGGTCGCGCATGTCGTAGGGCTGGTTGGCGGACGGCGGCACGAGGCTGTCGAGCGCGGCGTCCTCGCGGTCCCCCGGGTCGGCGGTCGGGCGGCGCGGCGGCTCGTCGAGGTTGTTCGACGGCAGGAACGCCAGCAGCTCCCGCACGAGCGCGATGCACTCGCGGTCGTCGTCAACGGCGAAGTGCGCCACGCCGCTCTTCTCGTTGTGCGTCATGGCGCCGCCGAGGTCGTCCTTGCTGACGTCCTCGTGGGTCACCGTCTTGATGACGTCGGGCCCGGTGACGAACATGTAGCTCGAGCCCTTCACCATGATGGTGAAGTCGGTGATGGCCGGCGAGTACACGGCGCCACCGGCGCACGGACCGAGAATCGCCGAGATCTGCGGCACGACGCCGCTCGCCAGCGTGTTGCGCAGAAAGATGTCGGCGTAGCCGCCAAGCGACAGCACGCCTTCCTGGATGCGGGCGCCGCCCGAGTCGTTGAGGCCGACGATGGGCGCCCCGGCCTTCATCGCCATGTCCATCGTCTTCACGATCTTGGCGGCGTTGGTTTCCGAGAGCGAGCCGCCGAACACCGTGAAGTCCTGCGCGAAGGCGTAGACGACGCGGCCGTTGACGCGGCCGTGCCCCGTCACCACGCCGTCGCCCGGCACGATCTGCGTCTCCATGCCGAAGTCGAGGCAGCGGTGCGTGACGAGCTTGTCCATCTCCTCGAACGTGCCGGGATCGAAGAGCAGCTCCATGCGCTCGCGGGCGACGAGCTTGCCGGCCTCGTGCTGCCGGCGCAGACGGTCTTCGCCGCCCCCGAGTTCGGCGCGGCGTTCGAGCTCGCGCAGCCGCGCAACCTGGTCGCTCATGCCTGCGGCGCCTCGACACAGGGGTTGCTGAGCGCGCCGACGCCCTGCACCTTGACCATCATGCGATCGCCGGGCACGAGCGGACCGACGCCCGACGGCGTGCCGGTGGTGATGACATCGCCCGGCTTGAGCGTCATGAACCGGGTGAGCCATTCGATGATGTAGGGCACGGGGAAGATGAGCTCGCGCGTGTTCGAGTGCTGGCGCTTCTGGCCATTCACCCAGCCTTCCACCTCGAGCTCCGACGGGTCGAGTCCGACGGCGATGCAGGGGCCAATCGGCGCGAAGGTGTCGAAGCCCTTGGCGCGCGAGTACTGCACGTCCTTCGCCTGCAGCTCGCGGGCGGTCACGTCGTTGAGGCAGGTGATGCCGAGCACGCACGACATGGCGTCCTTCGCCTTCACGCGCGAGGCGCGGCGGCCGATGACCACCGCCATCTCCGACTCGTGCTCGACGCGTCCGCACCACGACGGGATGTGGATGTCGGCCTCGGGACCGATGACGGTCGTGGCCGGCTTGATGAAGAGCAGCGGCTCGGCCGGCAGCGCCTTCTTCATCTCGGCGGCGTGGTCCTTGTAGTTGAGGCCGATGGCCAGGATCTTCGACGGCAGCACCGGCGAGAGCACCTGCCCGAGCGGCCCGTCGATGGCGGTCCCGGGCCGGTAATCGCCGAACACATCGCCCTCGAGCCAGAAGAACGCGCCGTCGCGTTCCACCGCGTAGCGCCCGCCCATTCCCTGCCGTACCCGGTAGATTCTGTCCATGCGCTCGTCCTGGTCCCTAGTCCCTGTCTGTTACTGTCTGGCCGTCTCTTCCGCCCGGTTCGATGGACCGCTGCGGTTGGCCGGCGTTGCCGAGTCTACCGCGACGACCACGTAGACGTAGCGGGTGCCGGCAACGACGGCCCGGTCTTCGAAGCTCGTGCCGCGGATCGGCTGGGGCGTGAGCTGCTCGGTGGGCGCGCCGCCCGCCACGCCACGGAACACGAGATAGCCGCCAAGGTCCGAGGCGTCCACCCCTTCCCAGATGAGACTCACGACGCCCGCCCCACCCACGGCTTCGAGCGCCGAGGGGGCCGGCGGCGCGAACGTGTCGGCCGGCGTCACGCAGGCCACCGGCGACGCGGGACCTTCCACGTCCACGCCGTCGAGCGTGTCGAGGCCGCGCACGACGAAGCAGCGCGCGCGTCCGAACTCGACAACGGCGGCGGCGAAGGTGAGCGCGGCGAGCGGCTGCTCGGTCAGCTTCGCGGGCGCGGAGCCATCGGGCGCCGTCTCGTAGACGACGTAGCGGGTGGCGACACCGGCCGGTTCGAGCAGACGGGATTCGAGGACGTCGGCGGCGGCCGGCGCCGGGCCTGAACGCGCGTCGCGCGCCGCCGTCCATGTCAAGGTGACGGCCGCGGCATCGTAGGTGAGCGCCGGCGCCGAGGGCGCGCCAGACACGGGGCCCACCGGCACCGAGCGCACGGCACTCCACGCGCCGCGCGTACCACGCCGGCTCACCGCCACCGCCACGTAGTGGCGCTTCACCTGGCGGCCCTCCGGCACGAACACGAGCGGCAGCGAGAGTGCGGGCGCGTCGGTGAACGTCGCGGCCGCGGGTGTGGCCGCGAGCCCCGGCGCGACGGTGAGCGGTGTGCGCAGGGCCGGCGTCAGTTCCTCGCGGAACGTCGTCCGCTCGCCCTGGTCGAGGCCGGGCTCCCGCGGCACCGGCGGCAGATCGGCAGGTGCATTGGCCGGGAGCGGCGGCAGCGGCCGGCGCACCCGCGCGCTCGTCACGAGGGTCAGCTCCGGCGGCACGCGGCCGGCCACGAGTTCCGGCGCGCGATCGGCGGTGACCGCATAGATCTCGATGCCGGCGATATCGCCCGGCGCGTCCCCGGCCACGTTCGTGCCCGGCACGACGAGCGTGAGCGCCACGGTGTCGTCACTCCGCAGCGCCGCCCACTCAGACACCGCGGCCGGCACGCGCGGCAGCGGGGGCAGCGGCGCACCGCGTTTGCCGCAGCCGGCCGCTACGAGCGCGACGACGAGCATGACCGGCCACACCCGGCGCCCCGCGTGCGGGCCCACCGGCCGCAGGGCGGCTGGGGCGGGTCTCGACGGGGGCAGGCGCGGCATGTGGGGAGGGTTCGGCGCGGCGGGGCGCCGCGCGCGTGGGTCCAGTGTCCCCGCTGGCGAAAAGGACTGTCAAGGAATCTGGACGAAGGAGGGGCGGGCGGCACCGATTAGCCGGGCTTTCGGCTGGCAGTGAAGTTGCAATCCTGAGGGTCGTGCAGTCTGCCTTCTCTCCCCGAGGTGTCGTGATGACAGCCCGACGCTTGATTCTTCCGGCCGCGCTCGTCGCGCTGGCCGCCTTCCCTGCCGTCGCGCAGGAGCCTTCCGGCCTCCCAGAACAGCAGGACGCCTCGCCCGCGCCGCAGGTTGTCGAACGCGTGCGGATGCGCGACACCGACGGCGGCGTGGTGCGCGCACCGCGATCGTCCGACCGCGTGCGGTTGCCCGACGCCGAACCGCGGGTCCGCGCCGAGGCGCCGGAACCCGCACCGCCTGCAGCCGCGGAACAGCAGGGCGGCCGGCGCCGCCCGAGTGGTGGCGGCAGCAGCGGCCGCGGCAGTGGCGGCGGAGGCAGCGGCCGCGTGAGCGGCGGCGGAGGCAGCAGCCGCGGTGCGGGCAGCGCCGTCAGGCGTGGCGGTGGCGTCCGCAACCCCGATAGCGACAGCCGCGGCGGCCAGGTCGCACAGGCCGTGCCGCGCAGCCGGGCGCCGCGTCCGCCGAACGCCAACTGGGGCAACAACGTCGGGCGCCGCTACTACGCCGGCCCCGGCGGCCTCGGCTACTACTTCTACGACCCGTGGAGCTGGTATGGCTGGGGCCCGGGCGTTGGCGGCTTTGGTGCCTGGGGCGCGTGGAACGGCTTTTACGGCAACAACTGGGCTGGCTACGGCAACGCCTGGGGTGGTGGCTGGGGCGGTGGCTGGGGTGGCCCATGGGGCGGCGGCTGGAACGGCGGCTGGGGCACCGGCGGCGTGCGGCTGCGAGTGAACGCGCGTGACGCCGAGGTCTACGTGGACGGCTATTACGCCGGCATCGTCGACGACTTCGACGGCATCTGGCAGCAGCTCCGCCTCGACGACGGCGGCTACCGCGTCGAAATCAGAAAGCCCGGCTTCGAAACGCTCAGCTTCGACGTGATGGTGCAGCCAGGGCGCACGGTCACCTATCGCGGCGAGATGCAGGCGATTCCCTGAGCCTCGTCGCGGCGGTTGACTCAGGCGGCGGGCGCGCGCCGCGTGAACCACGCGTAGAGCGGCAGGCCGAGGGCGATGATGAGCAGGCCGGCGGCTGACGGCCCGACCGACGTGCCGCCGAGGAGCGGCACGCCGAGGTCGGTCCAGAGCGCGTTGGCGACGATGACCGCGCACACGGCCACGAAGAGGCCCGGCACCACGGGATACCCCCACGTGGAATACGGACGCGGCGCGTTCGGCTCGCGCCACCGCAGCACGAACAGGGCCGCCACGGCCACGCCGTTGAAGAGCGTGATCGAGAAGCCGGTGTAGGTCGTGAGGTCGTTGGCCGAGCCGGTGAGCACGAGCAGCGAGCTCCACACGGCCTGCGCGATGATCGACGTGGCCGGCGTGCGGTAGACCGGGTGCACGGTGGCCGCCGCCGGGAAGAACACGCCGTCGCGCGCCATCGCGTAGTACACGCGCGGCCCGGCGAAGACCATCGCCGAGATGCTCGCAAGCAGGCTCACGATCGAGACGACGCCCATCACGTCGCCGGCGCGCTGGCCGAGCAGGCGGTCGGCAATCACGTCGAGCACGCTGCCGCGCACGGCCGCGAGTTCACTGACCGGCAGCACGTAGAGGTAGAGCGCGTTCAGGAACAGGTAGAGCACCACGACAGCGACCGTGCCGAGCGCGAGGGCCCGCGGCACGTTGCGTCCCGGGTCGCGCACTTCCTCGGCCACGTAGGAGGCGGCGTTCCAGCCGGCATAGGTGAAGAGCACCGGCACGAGCGCGAAGAGCCAGGCGCCGGTGGTGGGTTCGGCGGCGGCCGTCGTGAGGTTGGCGAAGGAACCCGTGCCGAAGGCGAAGCCGAACACGATGAAGAGCACGAGCGCCGTCACCTTGAGGCTCGCGAGCACGTTGCCCACAAGGCGGCCGGGCCCGACGCCGCGCAGGTGAATCCACGACATCAGCCAGATCGCGGTGAGCGCGGTGATGGTCTGCGGCGAGACCGCGAGCGTGATGAAGCCGAGGGGCAGCGACAGCAGCACCTGATCGCTGCCGGCAATCGGCAGGAAGCGCCCGAGGTAGAACGCCAGCACGACGGCGCTGGCGGCAATCGCGCCGGAGAAGCCGGCCACGAACGACGTCCAGCCGGTGAGGAAGGCGGCGATGCGGCCGAAGCCGGCATCCAGGTAGACGTATTCGCCACCGGCCCGCGGCCGCAGCGCGGCGAGTTCCGCGTAAGCCATGGCGCCGGCAAAGGCGAGCGCTCCGGCGGCCAGCCACGTGGCCAGGAAGAGGATCGGATGCGGCACCGTCGCCGCGACCTGCGGCGGGGTGAAGAGAATACCGCCGCCGATGACGTTGGAGACGACGATGGCCGCAGCGTCGAGGCTGCCGAGACGGCGTTCGAGCGTGGGCGTGATCGCGGAAGCCTGCGACATGCCCGAGATTATAGGGCGGCTACTGCGTCAGGAGCTGCCGTTCGATCGGAAACTCGCCCAGCTTCGCCCAGGTCTGCGAGCCCTTCTTCAGATAGATCTCCACCTTGGCGTCGATGAAATCCTTGTGCTGCATGATCTGGATGCGCGGCTGTTCTCCGGTGTAGCCGAGCGCCGAGCGCATCACCATCACGCCGGTGGTCGCGCCGGGCGCCAGGGCGTCCTTGCGCACCGCCCATCCGTAGTGTTCGCCCCACATCTCCTGCTCGCCCACGCGGCGGAAGATGGCGTTGATCTGCACGCCGTCGATCGGCTGGTCGGACTTGTTGCGCAGCTTCAGCTGCACGCTCGGCACGATCTTGTTCTTGCCGTCCTGCAGGATGCCCAGGTCGTGCCAGCCGGTGGTCACGTCGACCGGCTCGAGCACGTGGATCGGCACCACCTTGTTGCAGCCGGCGGCCATGACGGCCAGGACGAGCGCGACGACGAATGGACGCATGGCGGAAGGATAACCCCATGAGACACCACCCTGCGGGAAAAGCTCCCCGCGGGCCGGCTCAGAACTCCTGGATCTGGACGCGCTTCCTTGCTTCCTCGCGATCGATCCTGCCGCCGCGGTAGGCCGCGAGATCCGCGGCCTTGATGCGCAACGTGAAGGTAGAGACCTGTTCGTAGGGATTCGGCGGTGCGAGCAGGTCGCGCCGCTCGTTGTCGCGGGCGGCCACGGTCAGGTAGGCCTCGGGTTCGAGGAACGAGACCATCGGCAGGGCGTTGTCGACCATCGCCTCGATGAGCGCCTGCACGACCGCTTCGGTGTAGGCCTTGTTCGGGTCTTCGAGCAGCTGCGCGTTCACCTTCGGGCGGGCGGCGGGTTCGGTCACCGTCGCGGCGCTGGCCGTGCGGCTGGCCGTCTGCATACCCTGCGGCTCACCCGGGCCGGCGGCGCCCGGGCGCCCCAGACCGAACGGCCGCAACTGCACCTCGAGCCGCCGCAGCGCCGCTTCGGCCACGGCGCGGTCGGGACCTGTCGTGGAGGCGACAATCGCCCGCAGCGAGGCGAGCGCCTCGCTGGCGCCCTGCTGATCCTGATCGAGCATCGTGCGCAGGCTCCACATCATGCTCTGGCGCAGCACCGGCACTTCGACGTCGAAGAACACGCCGTAGCCGTCGAGATGGAAGCCGCGGGCGTTCGAGTCGCCGGCGACGACCACCATGTCGGGCATCACGGCGCGGAACTGCGAATTGAGCCGCGCCGCGCCCGACGTGACGGCGCGCGCGAGCATGCCTTCCATCAGGTAGATCTGGTGGCGCAGCTGGTCGTGCGCCGTGGGCGGCGCGGCCGGCTGGGCGGCGGCCGTGGAGGCGATGGCCGCCAGGGCGGCAGCCCCGATGAGTGACGACGTGCGGGTCATGACGGTCCTCGACATGGCGGTAACGGGCCCCTTCACTGCTGCGGGCGGAGCCCGGCGCGAATCAGGTAGTTGATGGCCTCGCGCTGACGCTCGACCTCGGCGCCGGTGCGCCCTTCGAGCTGGCCGAGCCCCTGGTTGATCTTCACGAGGTCGGCACGGCGCTGCAGGTCGACGTCGCGCACGAACTGCGTGAGGCGCAGCGCGAGTTCCTGCTGCTGCCGCTTCTCGCTGGCCTCGATGAGCGTCCGCACACGTGCCAGCATCTCTGCTGTATCTGACGCCGCGGCGGGCGCGGTAGACGTGGCCACCTGCACCGGCGCCACGAGGGCCGGACGCGCGGCGAACTCGCGGCGCAGGGATTCTTCGAGCGACGCCAGCGCCGGACGCCACGCCGCTTCCGTCCCGGCCGTGGCGGCGGCGGTGACGCCGGGGGCCGGCGCCATCCAGCCGGTCGACACCGTCCAGCCGCCGGCATCGTGGCGCACCTGCACGTTGGCCACCGAGGCGCCCACCGCCAGGGCGAGCATCGCGGCGATGGCCTGCGCCCAGCGCGGCACGGCCTGCCAGGCCGTGACCTGCGGCCTGACGACGTTCGACACGGCGTCTTCCGGCACCACCGTGAAGCGGAGCGCCGGCGAGGGCGGCGTCCATTCGGAGAGCACCTGCCGCACGCCGCCAAGCGCCGCGACTTCATCGCGGCAGCGGGCGCAGCCCGTGAGGTGTCGCGCCACGGCGTCGCGCATGACCGGATCGATGTCGTCGTAGAGATAGGCGACGAGCGTCTCGGTGTCGTCGCAGTGGAAGTGCGTGCTCATGATGCGTCCCCACGGATGTCGGCGACCGACATGCCGCCCTGCTCCAACTGCCGCCGCACGATGCTCAGCCCCTGATACAGGCGCGTCTTCACCGTGCTGAGCGGGCATCCCTGCATGTCCGCGATCTCCTGGAAGGTCAGGCCGTGGTACTCCTTCAGGACGATGGCGGTGCGCTGTTCTTCAGGCAGCGCGGCCATGGCGATGGCCACGGCGCGGCCCAGCTCCTTGCGCGCGACCAGCGTCTCGATCGATTCGACCGGGCCCCGCTCCGAGGCGAGCTCGATGATGTCGACATCCTCGGGCATCTGCACGACCGGCTGGCGGCGCTGCTTGCGCAGCCAGTCGCGGCAGAGGTTGAGGGCGATCCGGTAGAGCCATGACGAGAACTTCGCCTGGCCCTTGAAGCCGTTGATGGCGCGGTAGGCGCGGAGGAACGTCTCCTGGCAGACGTCGCGCGCGTCCTCCTCACGACCGAGCGTGCGGTACGCGAGGGCGTAGATCGGGCGTTCCCAGCGCTTGATGAGCTGGTTGAAACTCTCGACGTCGCCGTCCATCGACCGCGCGACGAGTTCTTCGTCGGTCGTCGTCAGTGCCTGCACGGTGAGCGTCGCCTCTTCCCTTCGAGTCCGTTCGGCGGCCGCCGACGGCTCCACGATGTCGAGCCCCAACACATCGTTTGACGGCGGCACGCGGGGTTTGGCCGTGCCGCGGCGGCCGCTGCCCCGCTCCCGCGATTGTACCCAGCCGGACGGGCGGCGCGGCGCGCCTGCAAAGTCCTCCGCCAGCACGACTTCCCCGCCTGACGGGCTACAATCAAGGGCTGGTGGCCACGCCCTCTCCCGAACACGAAGCCTTCCTGACAACCGAGGAAGTGCTCGCCTATCTTCAGGTGAACCTGCGCACCGTCTACCGCCTCATCGATGCGGGGAAGCTGCCGGCGGTGCGGGTGGGCCGGCAGTGGCGGTTCCGCCGTCGCGACATCGACGCCTGGCTCGACGAACAGCAGCAGGCGGCGCCGGCCGTGCCCGCCGCCGCGGCGGTTGCCCGTCCCTCGGCCACGCGCCGGGTGCTCGTGGTCGATCCCGACGGCGCGGCGCGCGAGGTCATCGCCACCGCCCTGCGCGCGGCCGGCCACACGGTGGACACGGCGCCCGACGGCGTCGTTGCCGTCGACCGCCTCGGACAGCAGCACTACGACCTCCTCGTGACGGAGCTGCGCGTGCCGGCGCTCGACGCCTTCGGCGTGCTGCGCGAAGGACGCCGCCGCACGCCGGGCCTGCGGGCGCTCGTCATTACCGGCCACTCCACGGAAAGCGCGGCCATCGAGGCCCTGAACTTCGGCGTGACCGGCTATCTCGTGAAGCCGGTGCGGGCCTCGGAGGTCGTCGCCGCGGCGGCGCGTGTACTCGCATGATCCAGCTCTCGGGGCTCTCGAAACACTTCGGCGAGCGCGTGCTGCTCGACACCGTCACCTGGCACGTCGGCGATACCGATCGCGTGGGCCTGTGCGGCCCGAACGGCGCCGGCAAGACCACGCTGCTCAAGATCCTCGCCGGCATCGACGAGGCCGACGGCGGCGAGGTCGTGCGGCCGACGGCGCTCACCGTGGGCTACCTGCCGCAGGACGGCCTGAGCCACGCCGGACGCACCGTGTTCGCCGAGGCGTGCGAGGCGCTCAAGCCGCTGCTCGACATGAAGGCCGAGATGCACGACCTCGAGCATCGCCTGGCCGACACGAGCGTGCCGGCGGCTGAACACGACGCCATGCTCGAGCGCTACAGCGCGCTCCAGGAACGCTTCCGCATGGGCGATGGCTACGCCATCGACCTCAAGGTGGCGACCATCCTGCGCGGCCTCGGCTTCAGCCCGTCGGACTTCGAACTGGAAGCCGGCCACCTCTCGGGCGGCTGGCAGATGCGGCTGGCCCTCGCCAAACTGCTGCTGCGCGCGCCGGGCCTGCTGCTGCTCGACGAACCGACGAACCACCTCGATCTCGATGCCCGGAACTGGCTCGAGGACTACCTCGCGAAGTACGACGGCGCGGTCATCCTGGTGTCGCACGACCGCTACTTCCTCGACGCCGTCGTGAGCCGCATCGCCGACCTGTCGCTGCGCACGATCACCGACTACCACTGCAACTACTCGCAGTACCTCGTGCAGCGCGACGAGCGGCTCGAGCGCCTGCGCGAGGCGAAGAAGCGGCAGGACGAGGAAATCGGCCGCGTGCAGGAGTTCATCGACCGCTTCCGCTACCAGGCCACCAAGGCCGCGCAGGTGCAGAGCCGCATCAAGATGCTCGAGAAGGTCGAGCGCATCGAGGTGCCGCCCGAACGCAAGCGCATCCACTTCCAGTTCCCGGCGGCGGCCAAGAGCGGCCGCATCGTGCTCGATCTCGCGCACGTGCGGAAGGTCTACGGCGACAAGGTGGTGCTCGACGACGTGTCGCTGCACATCGAACGCGGCGACCGCGTGGCCCTCGTCGGCCCGAACGGCGCCGGGAAGTCCACGCTGATGCGTCTGCTCGCCGGTGTCGAGCCGCCCGATCGCGGCACGCGCGAGGAAGGCCATCAGATCGTGCAGCAGTATTTCGCGCAGGACGAAGCGACGAAGCTCGACCCGGCGGCGACCGTCTACGAGACCCTCGCGGACGGCTCGCCGATGCACATGGTGCCGGCCATCCGCAACGTGCTCGGCGGCTTCCTGTTCTCGGGCGACGACGTCTACAAGAAGGCCGGTGTGCTCTCGGGCGGCGAACGCACGCGGCTCGCCGTGGCCCGCATGCTGCTCAGGCCGTCGAACATGCTCGTGCTCGACGAGCCGACCAACCATCTCGATCTCGACTCGAAGGACGTGCTGCTCGACGCCCTGATGGACTACGGCGGCACGCTGCTCTTCGTCTCGCACGACCGCTACTTCGTGGAACGGCTGGCGACCAAGGTGGTCGAAGTCGGCGGCGGCAAGGCGCGCCTTTATCCGGGCACCTACGCCGAGTTCCTGTGGAGCCAGGCCAACGGCGGCAGCGTGCCAGCGCCCGCGACAACCCCGGCGTCGAAACCGGCCGCCGGCAGCGGCCGCAGCAACGCCGCCACGCCGGCCGCGAAGGCGTCGGCCCCGGTGCCGACGCAGGCCGGCGCCGCCGGCCACGAGGAGCGCAAGCGCGAGGCCGCCGAGCGGAAGAAGCGGGAGCGCGCCGTCGAAGCGCTCGGCACCCGCATCGCCGAACTCGAGGCCCGCATCGCCGAGAAAGAAACCGAGGTGAAGTCGGTCGAGGCGGCGATCGCCGCGCCCGGCTTCTACGACGACGTGGCAGCCGCCAAACCGACGCTCGACCGCCACCAGGCGCTCATGTGGGTAGTCGGGGACCTCCTCTCCCAGTGGGAAATGCTTCAGGCCGAGGCAGAAGAGAAGAAGGCCGCCCTGTCGAGCTGAAAAAGGCCGCCTGGCTGCCACTTCGTGCCGGCGCACCGGCGGCAGAGGTTCGGATTTCGTCACCGGGCCCGCGCGGACGAACACGGTTTCGTCATCTTCGTGGTCCATTTCGGGGCGGCCGTCCGAAGCGCCCTCGCGAGATTGCAGGTTTCGTCACGCCGAAGCGCCCGCCACACGTCATTACGGTGACAGGCACGACAGTTGCGTATGTGCAGGGCAAGCCACGTCATGCCTGCATCCAAAGTTGCCACCGGACGCCGCCCCGCCAGGACGACGGCGCTCCCCCCGCGCGCGGGCACGGCCCATCGCGCCCCGATGGCGGCAGCGCATTTCGTCGACGACGCGTTCTTCAAGCACCTCGTCGCCCACATGCGGAACGGCGTGCTTGCCATCGACCGCGGCCGCGCGCTCGTGCTCATCAACGACGAGGCGTGCCGCATCTTCGGCCTGCCGGCCGGCGACGACTACATGGGGCGGCCGTTCGCCGAGGTCTTCCACGCCCATCCCGCCATCGTGCGGGTGCTGGCTGGCGCCTACGAGCTGGCCTTCCTGCCCAACCGCGCCGAGCTGCGGCTGACCCCCTCCGACAAGGTGCTCGGCTACACGCTGTCGCTCATCCGCAACAGCGAGGGCCTGACGATCGGCGCGGCGATGTTCTTCAAGGATCTGACGCGCGTCGAGCAGCTCGAGGAACGCGAGCGCCTGCGCGACCGCCTCGCCGTGCTGGGCGAGATGGCGGCGGCCGTCGCCCACGAGATCAAGAACCCGCTCGCCGGCATCGAAGTGATGGCCGGACTGCTGCGCCGCCAGCTGCGCGACAACACCCAGGCGACGGCGCTCGTCGGCGACATCATCAACGAAGCCAAGATGGCCAACGCCATCGTGCAGGAGATCCTCGACTTCGTGCGGCCGGTGCGGCTGCAGATGGAACGCACGTCGGTGGCCGACGCGATCAACGCCGCGGTGACGATGGCCGACGGCAAGGCCAAACGCGGCCACGTGCACGTCACGGTCGATCTGGCCGAGAGCCTGTCGCTCATCGACGCCGACAAGACGCAGCTCATGCAGGTGTTCGCCAACCTGGTCATCAACGCCTACGAGGCGCTGAACGGCGAAGGCGCGGTGACCATCGCGGCTCGCGAGGTCACGCGCGAGGAAGATGGCGCGCTGCCGCTCGACGGCCTGCACCCGATTCCGACGGTGGTGGTCGAAGTGTCCGACAACGGCCCCGGCGTGCCGCCGGAACTCGCCGACAAGATCTTCAGTGCGTTCTTCACGACCAAGGCGCAGGGCTCCGGCCTCGGGCTGGCCATCGTGCGCAAAATCGTCGATGCCCACGACGGGCGCATCGACATGACCAGCCGGCCTGGCGCCGGCACGAAGTTCCGCGTCACGCTGCCGGTGAGCGGCGACGCCCGCGTGTGGTAGGAGCAGAACGATGAGCCGAATTCTGGTTGCCGACGATCACGACGCGCTGCGGCGGGGCCTGGCCCTGGCGCTGCGCACGGCGGGCCACGAGGTGGAAGAGGCGCCGAACGGCAACGCCGCCATCGAGCGGCTGCACAACAGCTACTTCGACGTGGTCGTGAGCGACCTGCGCATGGGCGGCTCCGACGGCCTCGACGTGCTGCGCACGACCCGCACCACGCATCCGACCTCGTCGGTCATCCTGATGACCGCGTTCGGCTCGGTCTCGACCGCCGTCGAGGCGATGAAGAACGGCGCCTTCGACTACGTGCAGAAGCCGTTCGAGATCGAGGAGATGGAGGTCAAGGTCGAGAAGGCGCTCGAGCTCAAGCGGCTGCGCCACGAACTCGACTACCTGCGCACCGAGCAGCAGGAGAATTATGACTTCGACAAGATCATCGGCGGCAGCGACACGCTGCAGCGCGTGCTCGGCGTCGTCCGCAAGGTGGCGAAGAGCAACTCGACCGTGCTCATCCGCGGCGAGACGGGCACCGGCAAGGAACTCATCGCCGGCGCCATCCACCACAACTCGCTGCGCGCCGGCCGCAACTTCGTCAAGGTGAACTGCGCCGCGCTGCAGGAGAACCTGCTCGAATCGGAACTCTTCGGGCACGAGAAGGGCGCCTTCACCGGCGCCGATCGCCAGCGCATCGGCCGCTTCGAGCAGGCCGACGGCGGCTCGCTCTTCCTCGATGAAATCGGCGACATGAGCCCGAGCACGCAGGCGAAGATCCTGCGCGTGCTGCAGGAACACGAGTTCGAGCGCCTCGGCGGCACCCGCACGCTGAAGGTGGACGTGCGCCTCATCGCCGCGACCAACCGCGACCTGCCCACGATGGTGGCCAACGGCCAGTTCCGCGAGGACCTCTACTACCGCCTGAACGTCGTGACGGTGGAGACGCCGCCGCTGCGCGAGCGCAAGGAAGACATCCTGCCGCTCGCCACGCACTTCATCCGCAAGTTTTCGCAGGAGCTGAAGAAGAAGATCGACGGCGTGCACCCGGAAGCGGCGAAGATGCTGACGCGCTACAATTGGCCGGGTAACATCCGCGAGCTCGAGAACGCCATCGAGCGGGCGGCGCTGCTCGCCGAAGCGCACCAGATCATGCCCGACGACCTGCGCCTCGGCGACACGGTGCAGACCCCGGGTGCGAAGGAGAACCCGTCGGTGGTGCGCATTCCGCCGAGTGGCATCGCCCTCGAACTGATCGAGCGCCAGGCGCTCACCGAAGCGCTGCGCATGGCCAACTGGGTGCAGAAGGACGCGGCGGAGCTGCTCTCGATCAGCCCCCGGGTCATGAACTACAAGATCAAGACGCTCAATATCGACCTGCCGCGGCGGCGCATGCTGCCGCCGGCCGACGTGGCCTGAGGACCGGGGCTCGGCCGGGAACTCGGGCCGCCGCCCGGGCGTGGACGGGTTGGGCGGGTTTTGGCGCTAGAGGAGATACGGGGCCCGTGGGAGCCTCGACCGACGGAGGGTATGAGCATGATTCGGCAGGTGGCGTGGATGCGTGGGACGGTCGTGGCGGCGGTACTGGTGGCGCTCGTGGCCCTGGCGGCGCCGGCCGAGGCGCAGCGATGGGGCCGGGGGCGGCCGCCGCGCGCCGGTGCGTGTTTCTACCAGCACGCCAACTACGGCGGCGACTACTTCTGCGTGCCGGCCGGCGACGAATACGACGTGATGCCCGAAGGGCTGAACGATCGCATCTCGTCCATCCGCCTCTTCGGCGATGCCGACGTGACGGTCTACCGCAATCCCGGCTTCCGCGGCCGCTCGACGCGCTTCGACGACGACGTCTCGAACCTGCAGCGGCAGGGCTGGAACGACACCGTCTCCTCGTTGCGGGTGCGCCTCGACTTCGGGCGTGTCAGCCGCGGTGAGGCCGAGCGCATCGTGGAACGCGCCTACCGCGCCGTGTTCGGCCGCGAGCCCGACCCCGGCGCCGACAGCTGGGTCGAAGAGGTCATGCGCAACCGCTGGACGCAGCGCGACCTCGAGCGCGAGCTGCGCAAGAGTCCCGAGTACCGCAACCGGCGTCCGCCGCAGTAGCGCTCACCGCCCGGCGGTGAGGGACCGGACCAGCCGCTCCGCATACCCCAGCGGGCCAGTCTGGGCGCCGCGGCCAATACGTCGCAATTGTTACGCCGCCGTCACGCGACGGCGACGGTCCGGCCATACCGTTACGCGGTATGCGCATCCTGTTCTGCACCGACACGTATCCGCCGCAGGTGAACGGCGTCAGCGTCGTCACCGCCTTGTCGGTGCAAGGTCTGCGCGCCCGCGGCTGGGACGTCGAAGTCATCGCCCCGAGGTATCCGGCAGCCACCCCGGTGGTGTTCGCGCCGGAGTTGCTGCGCGATCGGCTCACGAGTGTCCCCGCCGTGCCCCTGCCGGGCTACCCCGACATCCGGCTCGCGGCGCCCGCCCGTGGCACCGTGCGCGACGTGATCGACCGCTTCCGGCCGGACGTCGTGCATTCGGCCACGGAGTTCGTCATCGGCCGTCTGGGACAACGCGCGGCATTGCGGCGCGGCCTGGCCGTCACGACGTCCTACCACACCGACTTCGCCCGCTACACGGAGTCGTATGGCGTGGCGTTCCTCCGCCACCCGGTGCGGCGGTGGATCCGCCGCTTCCACACCAGGGCGGCGCGCATCTTCACGCCCTCCGATGCGTCGCGTGCGGACCTCGTCGCGCTGGGGCTCACGGACGTGGAAGTCTGGGGACGTGGCGTGGATGACGGGCTCTTCCATCCATCGCGGCGTTCGCCCGCCCTGCGGCAGCGTCTCTCCCTCGGCGACGCCTTCACGTTCCTCCACGTGGGCCGGCTCGCACCCGAGAAGGGCATCGCGGTGCTCCTGGCCGCCTTCGCGATCGTCGAAGGTGTGCTCGGACCCGATGCGGTGAAGCTCGTCGTCGCCGGCGCCGGCCCCAGCCTCGCGGCACTGCGCGCACGGGCGCCGCGCAACGTGACGTTCCTCGGCAACCTCGACCGTCAGCACGAGCTGCCGGCGCTCTACGCCAGCGCGGATGCGTTCCTCTTTGCGAGCACCACCGAGACACTCGGGCTGGTGGTGCTCGAGGCCATGGCGGCCGGCCTGCCCGTCATCGCCACACCGGCGGGCGGCGTGGCCGACAATCTGCGCGACGGCGAGAACGGGCTCGCGTTCCCGCCGGGGGATGCCGCCGCGTGCGCCGCCGCCATGCAGCGCCTCGTCGGCGACGAAGTGCTGCAGCGGACCTTGCGCGACGGCGCCCGTCGATGGTCTGAGCGGCGCACCTGGGAGCACGAGCTCGACCGGCTCGACACCTCCTACCGTGAGGTGCTCAGCCGATCGGCACGATGACGCCACGACGGCCGCCGCGGGCGCGGCACCGCGCGCTCAGAACGTGAGCTTCGCACCGATGCGCGCCAGGCGCGGCGGCACGACGCTCAGCGGACGGTCGTACGAGGTGCCCGAACTCCATTGCAGGTTCTGCGCCGGGTTGGCGTTGAGCATGTTGTAGAGGTCGAAGAAGATCCCGAGCTTGCGCGTCGTGCCGAGGCCGACTTCCTTCTCGACGCGCAGGTCGGTGATGACAATCGCGTCCTGACGCTGCGTGCCCATCGGCTCGGCCAGCACGCGCACGTTGCCGACGAAGAAGCCCGACGCCGCGAACGTGCGCCCGAACGGGAAGCCCTGCTGGTAGCGCACCATCGGCGAGACGTTCACGCCCCACGGCGCCTGATACGTCCCCGAGAGCTTGAAGTTCGACCGCGTGTATTCGAAACGGCCGTCGTCGGTATTGATGAGATCGTTCGGCGTCGCCGGCAGGGTGTTCTGCCGCACGGCGTTCCCCTGGAAGGCCGAGAAGCCGTTGTCGTAGCTCTTCGTCCAGCCGTAGGAGATGAGGGCACTCCAGCGGTTGCTCATCCGTTTGGTGCCGGTGATCTCGAAGGTGTGGAAGTCACCGGTGTTCAGGTCCGAATTGCGGGTCTGGTTGACAACCGGCAGCGCGCGGACCGCCGGGTCGAGGTCGAAGGCCTGGACCGTGCCGCCGTCGTCGCCGGTGCCGACACGGCCGTCCGGTCCGGGATCCTGCACCGGAAACGGCACGGTGAACGCACTCAGCGGCCGGTTGATGTTCTCGCGCTGGTAGAGATTCCGGTTGCCGCGCCAGACGTAGCCGGCGCGCACGCCGAAGTTGGCGATCACCTCGCGCTCGAGGAAGAGGGCGACTTCGTCGGTGCGCGAGTTCTTCAGGTTCGGGTCGATCGACTCGGCGGCGCGGCCGCCGCGGCTGTCGATGAGGCGGCCCTCTTCGCCGGCGTCCCAGCGGTTGTTGTTGTTCGTGTCGGTCCAGGCGTGACGGCGCCACCAGGCCGGCGCGTTCTCGCTCACGTTGAACACGAAGTCGGCGCCGGGGTTCCACCAGTACTGGCCGTAGTTGGCCTTGAGCACCGTCTTCTGGTCGCCGAAGACGTCATAGGTGACGCCGATGCGGGGCGCAAAGAGATTCCACGCGATGATGCTGTCGTTGGCGGCGAACTGAATCGGCGTCGGGTTGAAGCGGCTCACGCCGTGTTCCTGCTCCGGCAGGTAGGCGCGGTAGCGATCCATGCGCACGCCCAGATTGAGCGTGAGGCGGTTGCTGACCCGCCACGTGTCGTTGACGAACGTGCCGTAGGTGCGCAGCTTGCCGATCGACTCGCCGGGTTGGAACAGGTAGACCTCGATCTTGGCGCCGTTGTTCAGCACGTGCAGGATGTCGTCCTCGTAGCCGTCGACGTAGATGTCGGTGAC
>JBIKUN010000150.1:0-10305 GCA_044347565.1 Vicinamibacterales bacterium
ATGCATCGTGGTTCGTGCCGAACAACGCGCTCATCGCGATCGTCGGCGACGTCACCCCCGATGCCGCCTTCGCGCAGGTGCAGCGGGTGTTCGGTGACTGGGCGCAGGGGCAGGTGCCGGCCTTCGCGCCGATGGAGCCGCCGCCGCCGGTCAAGCGGCTCATCGTGATCGACAAACCGGGCTCGGTGCAGACGGAAATCCGCGCCGGTCATCTGGCCTTCGAACGCCGCCACGCCGATCACCTGGTGATGGACCAGGTGGTGAAGATCCTCGGCGGGGAAGGCGGCAACCGCCTCCAGCAGGTGCTGCGCACCCAGAAGGCGCTCACCTACGGCGCCTCGGCCGACCTCGACGCCTACAAGCTCACCGGTGCGGTCATCGCCGAGACCGACACACGCACCGAGGCCACCGCCGAGGCCGTACGGACGGTGGTCGACGAGTTCTTCCGCCTGCAGCGCGAGCGCGTCTACGAAGGTGAACTCGAAGGCGCGCAGGACTTCCTCGCCGGCAGCTTCCCGCTCTCGATCGAGTCACCCGACGCGATTGCGACGCGCGTGCTCAATCAGCTCTTCTATGACCTGCCGCTCGAGGATCTGCCGGCGTATCCGGAACGCGTGCGGTCGGTCACGGTGGACGACGTGCAGCGCGTGGCGAAGAGCTGGCTCAAGCCGTCGTCGCTGTCGGTGGTGCTCGTCGGCGACGCCGACCGGTTCATGAAGGATCTGGCCGGCGCCGGCTTCTCGAGCATCGAGCGCATTCCGATCGAGCAGCTCGACCTGACCTCCGCCGATCTGCGTCGCGTCCCACGCGGCGTGCAGGACTAGCCGGGCGCGCCCGCCCCGGCCCCGACGATGCGTGTGATGGTCTCGTGCGGCGAGCCGTCCGGCGATCTCTACGCCGGCGCCCTCGCACGCGCGCTCATCGAGCGTCAACCCGGCATCGACGTCTTCGGCTTCGGCGGGCCGCTCTGCCGCGAGGCCGGCGTCCGGATGGTGGGCGAGTACACCGGGCTCTCGGTGACCGGCCTGACCGAAGCCCTGCGTGTGCTGCCAGCGACCTGGCGCATGATGCGGCGGCTCGTGGACGCCTGCGACGAGACGCGGCCCGATGCGCTCGTGGTCGTCGACTATCCCGATTTCAACTTTCAGTTGATGAAGCGGGTCGCGGCGAAGGGCATACCGGTCGTCTACTACGTGACGCCGCAGCTCTGGGCGTGGCGGGCCGGGCGCATGAAGGCCATGCAGCGCGACGTCGCGCTGGCAGTGCCGATCTTCCCGTTCGAAGAAGCGCTGTACAGGCAGGCTGGTGTGCCCGTGCAGTTCCTCGGACACCCGCTGGTCGATCGCGTGCCGGCGCCGAGCGCCGATCCGGCGGAGGCGGTGCGTCATCAGGCGGCACTTCGCGTGGCGCTCGGGCTCGATGCCGCGCGTCCCGTCGTGGCGCTCCTGCCGGGCAGCCGCCACAACGAACTCTCGCGCCTCGTGCCGGTCATCGCCGCGGCCCTGCCGCTGATTCGCGACGCCGTGCCCGCCGTGCAGTTCGTCGTGGCCTGCGCACCGAGTCGGTATCCCGACGAGTTCGCGGCGATTCTCGCCGCCGCCCCAGGCACGCCGGTCGTGCAGCACCGAACCGACGACGTGCTGGCGGCGGCGGACGTCGTCGTGACGGCCTCGGGCACCGCCACGGCGCAGACAGCGCTGCACGAGCGGCCGATGGTGGTCATCTACAAGCTCTCGCCGCTCACCTACGCGATTGGCAAGCCGCTCGTCAGGGTCGACACCTACGCGATGGCGAACCTCATCGCCGGCGATCGCATCGTGCCCGAACTCATCCAGAACGGCTGCACGCCCGAGGCCATCGCCGCCGAGACGGCGTCGTTCCTCCGCGACCGCGACCGCTGGACCCGCACGCATGCGCGGCTCGCCGAGACGCGCGCGAAGCTCGGCGTGCCCGGATCCACAGAACGTGTGGCCGAGGCCGTGCTGGCTGTGGCCCGCCGGCCGCGTGGATGACCCGGCCAGGCCGGCCGCCTTCACCGCAGCCCCGAAGTAGACTCAGGGCATGCGCACGTTCACGATGTTTCTGCTGGCCGCGCTCGCCGTGGCGGCGCCGCCCGCCGGCGCGCTCACCGTGCTGCCGGCCACCTTCGAAGAGCTGGTCCGCGAATCGGTGGCGGTCGTGCACGGCCGTGTGCGCGAGGTCGAGGGCCGCTGGACGGCCGACCGACGCACCATCGAGTCGACCGTCACGCTCGATGTCTACGACGCCTTCAAGGGCGCCGAGACCGACACGGCGACCTTCGTCGTACCCGGAGGGGAGGCCGGCGGCCGCCTGCTCGTGATGCCCGGTGCGCCGATCTTCCACGTGGGTGACGAAGTGGTCGTCTTCCTGCGCGGCCGCGCGCCGTCGATGCCGCAGCCGGTGGGGCTGTCGCTCGGCGTCTACCGCGTGACGCATCCTGCCGCTGGCACGGCACTGGTCGTGCCGTCGCCCATCCACGCGGCCGAGACGCCGACACGTGTCGTGCGTGGCACGCCGGCCCGGCAGGTGCGGGCGCTCGCCGACTTCGGCGCCGCCGTGCGCGCGGTGGGAGTCGCGCGATGACGCGGCGGGCGGTCTGGTGGGCCTGCGCGCTGCTCGTCGCGCTGGCGACGGCGCCGGCGCAGGCGTATCTCAAGTTCGGCGTCGAAGTCGGCGGGCGCACGGTCCCGGTGCGATGGGCGCCGGGCCCTATCCGCTACTTCATCTTCGAACGCGACTTCGGCGGTGTATCGGCGCAGGCCTTCAGCGACGCCATCGGCCGCGCCACCACGACCTGGAACGCCGTGCCCGGCTTGCCGGTGACGTTCAGCCCGCAGGGGCTCACCCGCAGCCAGCCGCTCGAGGCCGACGGCCGCAGCACCCTCGGTTTCCTGGACCGTCCCGATCAGGAACGGGTGCTTGGCGCCACGACGTTCCTGCTCGATGCCACGACCGGCGCCCTCATCGAATCCGACGTCTACTTCAACACCCGCTTCCGCTGGTCCACGGCGGCTGCGGGCGAACCCGGCGCCACCGACCTCGAGTCGGTCGCGCTCCACGAGCTCGGTCACCTGCTCGGCCTTGGCCACTCGGCCATTGGAGAGACGGAAGTTGCCGCGAACGGGCGCCGCGTGCTCTCGACCGGCGCCATCATGTTCCCGATCGCATGGCCGAGTGGTGCGATTGCCGACCGCGTGCTGCAGCCGGATGACGTCGCCGGCGTGCGCGACCTCTACGACGCCCTGCCGGCGGCGGAGTTCGGCAGCATCCAGGGACGCGTGACGAAGAATGGGCGCGGCGTCTACGGCGCGCACATCGTCGCGTTCAGCCTCGAGTCGGGCGAGCTCGTGGGCGGCTACACGCTCAACGCCAACGGCGACTTCGTGATTGCCGGCGTGCGCGAAGGGCCGCACATCCTGCGGGTCGAGCCGCTCGACGACGCCGACGTCGAAGGTTTCTTCGGGCCGGCGAACGTGGACATCGCCTTCAGCGTCACCTACGGGCCGCGGCTGGCCGTGGTGCAGGCCGGCGGCGCCACGAGTCCGCTCGTCATCGAGGTGCGGCCGAAATGAGGCGCCTCGAAGCGCTTGGCGCCATGCTCGCGAGCGTGCTGCTGCTGGCGGACCCGGCGACGGCACAGCCGGCGCTCTGGCGGCCGTGGCGCCCGGTCATCAGTCTCGGCGGCGGCTGGACGGGCGCGGAGGCCCTTGGCACGGTGCGGGCGGAAACCCGCGCCGCCGGTCTCGGCACGCTCACACCGTCGGCCTTTCCGCTGTTCACTGCCGAATCGACGCTCGAGGGCGCGCCACGCGCCGAGCTGACCGTGGCCGTGCCGGTGACGCGCACACTGCTCGTCGAAGTCCTCGGCACCGTGGCCCGCCCGACGCTCTCGACCGCGATCAGCCGCGATGCCGAGGGCGCGCCAGCCACCACGGTGACCGAAGACGTCGACGACTACACCGTCGGCGGGCGCGTGCTCTACGAGGTGCCGCGCCTCTCGATCGGGAAGCGCGCGCGGCCGTATCTGCTCGCCGGGGGAGCCTATCTCCGGCAACTCCATGAAGACCAGGTGCTCGTCGAGACGGGGCAGGCGTGGACGGCCGGCGCTGGGCTGCGCCTGTGGATCGCGGGAGCGCGGCAGGGACGATCGCTCGGCGTGACGACGGAGTTCGCGTGGCAGTGGCGCACCGGCGGCATCGCCTTCACCGATGGCGCCCGCGGGGTGCCGTCGTTCGCGCTGCGGCTCTTCGCCGGACTGTGACGTGATGAGCGCCGCCGTGCTCCGCGCCGCAGGCGTCTCGAAGCGTTTCGGCGACGTGGTCGCGCTCGACGGGGTGTCGCTCGAGGTTGCGGCGGGTGAGTGCGTGGCGCTCGTGGGCGAGAGTGGCTCCGGCAAGAGCACGCTGCTTCGTGTGTTCAACGGCCTCACCACGCTCGATGGCGGCGACGCCTTCGTTGGGGGTCAGGCCGTCGCGTCTGTCGATCCGGTGCCGCTGCGTCGCGGCATCGGCTACGTGCCGCAGGACGGCGGGCTCCTGCCGCACTGGACGGTCGCGGAGAACGCGGCGCTGGTGCCTCGTCTCACCGGCCGCGCCGACGCCCAGGCGCTCGCGTCGGCGGCGCTCGACCTCGTGGGCCTGCGCGTCCCGGAGTTCGGCCCGCGCTGGCCGCATCAGCTCTCCGGCGGGCAGCGGCAGCGCGTGGCCTTTGCGCGTGCGATTGCCGGCGGGGCGCCGGTGGTGCTGCTCGACGAGCCGTTCGGCGCGCTCGACGCCATCACGCGCAGCGACCTCCAGGCGATGTTCCTCGCGTTGCGGGCGCGCACCGGGATGGCGGCGCTGCTCGTCACGCACGATCTGCATGAAGCGGCGCGGCTCGCCGACCGCATCGCGGTCATCCGCGGTGGACGGATCGAACAGACGAGCACACCCGCCGTGCTGATGGGCGCGCCGGCCACACCCTACGTCGCCGATCTGCTGGTCCGCGCGCGGCTCACCGGGGCAAGGGCATGATCGTCCGGGCACGCCGCCACGCGGCCGCGCTCGTGCTCGGGCTCGTGTGTGTGCTTGCGGCGGCCGGGGCCGATGCGCGGCAGGCGCCGTCGACGCGTCCTGTCATCGTCGGCTCGAAGCCTTTCGGCGAGTCGTATCTGCTGGCTGAACTCTTCGCGCAGATCCTCGAGGCCCGCGGTCTCACGGTGACGCGGCGCTTCGGCCTGGGCGGCACCGAGATCGCCTTTCCGGCGCTGCGGCAGGGCGCCATCGATGTGTTTCCCGAGTACACGGGCTCGGGGTTGCTCGTCATCCTCAAGGCGCCGATGGCCACCGACCCGGCGGATGTCTTCGACACGGTGTCGCGTGAGTTCGCGGCGCGCTACGACCTGCGCTGGCTGGCGCCGCTCGGTTTCGAGAACACCTACGCGATGTCGGTGCGCACCGAGATGGCGACGCGGCTCGGCCTGCGGACACTGAGCGACGCGGCGCGGGTGAGCGGGCAACTGCGCGCCGGCTTCACGGCGGACTTCATCGGCCTGCCGGACGGGCTTCCAGCGCTCCGGGCGACGTACGGACTGGCGCCCGCGACGGTCAGCGCCCTCGCGCCGGCGCTCAAGTACCAGGCGCTCGTGGCCGGGGACGTGGACATCATCGACGCCTACTCCACCGACGGCCTGCTCGACCGCTATCCGCTCACGGTGCTCGCCGACGACAAGCGGGTGTTCCCACCCTACGATGCCGCGGCCATCGTGCGCGGGGCCCTCGCGCGCGAGCAGCCGGCGGCCATCGCGGCCCTGGCGGAACTGAGCGGCCGGATCGACGTGGCGCGCATGCGCCGGCTGAACGCGCAGGTCGAGGTGGAAGGGCAGGCCGTGGCGGCGGTGGCGCGGGCCGCGCTCGTCGAGCTCGGCCTCGTGCGCACGGACGCGCCCGGCACGACGCCCGCGCCGGCGTCGATCACGGCGGACGACACCCGTGAGGTGTCGTTCGTGCCGTATCTCTGGGCGCGCCGCGACGCCATTCTCGCGATGAGCGCCCGCCATCTGCTGCTGGCCGGCGTGGCGCTCGCGGCCGCGATCGTCGCCGGCGTCGGCGTGGGCCTGCTGCTGGTGCGGCGGCCCGGCGCGGAGGGCGCGACGCGCGCGTTCGGTCTCCTGCAGACCATCCCCGGCATTGCGCTCCTGGCCTTCATGCTGCCGCTCCTCGGGATCGGCGTCGTGCCGGCGATCATGGCGCTCTTCCTCTACGCGCTCTATCCGATCGTGCGCGGCACCGTGACCGGTGTGCGGCAGGCCGACAGGAGCGCCGTCGATGCCGCCGTGGCCCTTGGCATGTCGCCGCGCCAGGTGCTCACCTGGGTGCAGGTGCCGCTTGCCGTGCCGGTCATCATGGCCGGCGTCCGCACGGCGGCCGTGACCAGTGTGGGCACGGCCACGCTGGCGGCGTTCGTCGGCGGCGGGGGGCTGGGCGACCCCATCGTCGCCGGGCTCGCCCTGGCCGACACGCGCATGATCCTGTCGGGCGCGGTGCCGGCGGCGGTGCTCGCCGTGCTGGTGGACGTCGTGCTCGCGCGCGCGGAACGCTGGCTCACGCCGGCCGGGCTCTTGAGGTAGGATGCGGCGCCGCCACGCGGCAGGGAGACGACAGATGCGAGGAACGGCGACAACACTTGGCGTGCTGATGATGCTCGGCGCGGCGGCCGGCACGGCGATGGCGCAGCCGCCGGGCGTGGCGGCATGGACGGCGGCGCACGAGAAGGCGATCGTCGACGAACTGCGCGGCCTCGTGTCGCTGCCGAACGTGGCCGGCAACGACGCCGACATGCGCAGGAACGCCGATCGCCTGCAGGCCCTCTTCACGGCGAGGAAGTTCAAGGTCGAGACCGTGGGCGGGCCTGGCGCCCCGGTGGTCTTCGCGAGCCTCGACGTGCCGAACGCCGCCGGCACGCTCACGTTCTACATCCACTACGACGGCCAGCCGGTGGACGCGAAGGAATGGACGCGCTGCCAGCCCTTCACGCCGTGCCTGTGGAGCGCGTCGGGCCCGGTGCCTGACGATCCAGCGCGCACCACGTTCGATCCCGACTGGCGTCTCTACGGCCGCTCGACCTCCGACGACAAGGGGCCGATCGTGGCGTTCCTGAACGCGGTGGATGCCCTCCGCGCGACCGGCAGCGGCCCGACCTGGAACCTGCGTGTGGTGCTCGACGGCGAAGAAGAGGCGGGCTCGGCGAACTTCCGCCGGTTCGCCACCGCGCGGCCCGCTGCGCTCAGGACGGACCTGGCGGTCACGCTCGACGGCCCGCGGCATCCGAGCGGCCGGTCCACGGTGTACTTCGGCGTGCGCGGTGGCGCCGGCGTGACCATCACGATCTACGGCGCGAAGGGCGACCTGCATTCCGGCAACTACGGCAACTGGGCGCCCGACCCGTCGATGCGCCTGGCGAAGCTCCTTGCAACGATGAAGGACGATACCGGCCGCGTGCTCATCAAGGACTTCTACCGCGACGTGCGGCCGCTCACACCCACCGAACGCACGGCCCTCGCCAGCGCCCCCGAGGTGGAGTCACTGCTCGCGCGCGAGTTCGCCGTGGCCACGCCCGAACGTCCCGACGAGCGCCTCGAAGTGAAGCTCAATCAGCCGACGCTCAGTGTGCTTGAGATGTCGACGAGCGGTATTCCTGGGCGCTCCGCGATTCCCGGCTCGGCCACGGCGCGGCTCGAAGTGCGCATGGTGAAGGATCTCGTGCCCGAGACGCAGAACGCGCTCATCACCGAACACGTCAAGGCGCAGGGGTACTTCGTGGTGAGCGGACGCGAGCCGACGGACGAGGAGCGCCGCACGCACCGCCTCATCGCGCGTGTCGATCCGCGCCGCGGCTCGCCGGCTTCGCGCGTGTCGATGGACGATCCGAAGGCGCAGGCGGTGGTGAAGGCGCTGACGATGCGCGGCGTGCCGCCGGTGCAGCTGCCGACGCTCGGCGGCAGCATGCCGTTCGGCACCTTCAGCGACGAGTACGCGATGCCCACCGTGGGGGTCTCGATCGTGAACTACGACAACAACCAGCACGGGCCCGACGAGAACCTGCGCCTGCGCAATCTGTGGGAAGGGATCGAGATGCTGGCGGCACTCATGACGCTGCCGAAGTAGCCGGGCCGGCTACTTCGTGAGGTCTTTCGGCGCCCACAGGAAGCCGAACGACTGCGCCCCGTCCTTGGCGTGCGTCTTGTGGTGCACGAGGTGCGCCATGATGATGCGCCGCAGATACGCCCACTGCGGCACGTTGCGGATGCGGACGCGGCGATGCACGACGATGTCGTGGAAGATGACGTAGATGGCGCCGTAGGCCGTCATGCCGAGGCCCACCGGCAACATCCATGTGCCGCCGGCGTCCACGCCGGCCTTGATGAGCAGAATCGACGGCAGCGCGAAGAAGATGCCGAAGAGGTCGTTCCACTCCCAGCCGCCCTCGTGGGGCACATGGTGCGACTCGTGCAGGAACCAGAGCGGCCCGTGCATGAGGAAGCGGTGCGTGAGATAGGCCACGCCCTCCATCGCCACGAGGGCGAGCAGGAACCACGCCGCGAACATCCACCACGCCATCACGTTCACCCTGCCATGCCGATCGTGGACGGCGTGAAGAGGCCGGTGCGCGCCGGCGCCGTCCGGTCGCCGGCGGTCTTCATCCATCCGGTCGCGAGGCCGGCCTGCACCAGCCGCGCCAGCTTCTGCGCCGTGCCGACCGTGGTGCGCGACGTCCATGCCTCGGCGCCGCGATACGCCACCGCGCGGCCGATGTCACGATACACGAGGCGCGCCGTGGCCACCGCCCAGGCGGAGCGTCCGGGCAGGTGCGCCACGCCGTGCCAGGCCGAGTCGTAGTAGCGCTCGGCGTCGGTCAGGAGCCGCGCCACGACCGGCGCCACCGCGGCGGCGCTGGCCGGGTCGAGCGGCGTGCCTTCCGTGAGTGTCACGCCCGCCTCGCGCAGCCAGCGGGCCGGCAGGTAGAGGCGGCCGGCGGCCAGGTCGTCGCCGACGTCGCGGGCGATGTTGCTCAACTGGAAGGCGAGCCCCAGATCGGACGCGCGGCAGAGCACCGCGCGGTCGCGCACGCCCATCACCCACGCCATCATCAGGCCGACGACACCGGCGACGTGATACGCGTAGTCGAGCGTGTCGTCGAGCGACTCGTAGCGGCGGCCGTTCGTGTCCATCGCGAAGCCGGCGAGATGGTCGTCGGCGAAGACCCGCGGCAGGCCGGTGGCCGTGACGACGCGGGCGAGCGCCGCGTACGGGCCGCGATCACTCGCCGTGCCGTCGAACGCACTGGCGGTGCCGGCGCGCAGTGAGGCCATGCGCGCGTCGAGGTCGGTGAGCACGGTGTGGCCGTGGCCGAGCACCTGGCCGTCCACGACGTCGTCGCAGTGGCGGCACCAGGTGTAGAGATCCCACACGAGGTCGCGTGTCGCCGGATCGAACAGGCGCGCGGCGAGCGCGAAGCTCTTCGATCCCGTGCGGATGGCGGCGTCCTTCGATTCGACGCCGCCGGCTCCGTGCCGCGTGTGGTCAGGCGCGCCGTCCACCGAGGTCCTCGATCATGAGACCGGCCGTGGCCTTCGCCGAGTTGACCACGCCCGGCACGCCGGCGCCGGGGTGCGTGCCGGCGCCCACGAAGTAGAGGCCGGGCAGGCGGTCGTCGCGGTTGTGCACGCGGAACCACGCGCTCTGTGTCAGCACGGGTTCGAGCGAGAACGCCGAGCCGTGATGGGCGCCCAGCTCGTGCTGGAAATCGAGCGGCGTGAAGATGCGCTGCGTCACGAGATCCTCGCGCAGGCGCGGGATGTAGCGCGCTTCGAGATAGTCGAGGATGCGGTCGGCGTAGCGCGGCCCTTCCGTGGTCCAGTCGATGGCGCCCTTGCCGAGGTGCGGCACCGGCGAGAGCACGTAGAACGCCTCGCAGCCGTCTGGCGCGAGCGTCGGGTCGGACACCGTGGGCGCGTGGAGGTAGAGCGAGAAGTCGTCGGCGAGTGTGCCGCGGTCGAAGATGTCGCCGAGCAGCTCACGGTAGCGCGGCCCGAAGATCACGTTGTGATGCGCCAGATGTGGATGCCGTCGCTTCGTCCCGAAGTAGATGAGGAAGAGCGACATGCTGAAGCGCTTCTTCTCGAGCGAGGCGGCCATCGTGGCGCCGCGCGGTTCGTGGCCGAGCAGGTGCTTGTAGGTGTGCACGACGTCGGCGTTGCTGGCAACGGCCGTGGCGGGGAACACCTCGCCGCCGGCGACGCGCACG
>JBIKUN010000231.1:0-4194 GCA_044347565.1 Vicinamibacterales bacterium
AGGGCATGGGTCGCTCGTGATGACTCACAAGGCCCAGGGGCGGCTTGCGACGTGGCTAGATTCTGTGGAGACACGGCATCCTGCATCAGGTGACCCGAGTTTGCTCCCTTCGCGTGCCCCAGCCCGAACAGGTGCCCCATCTCATGGGCCGCAACGTACGCGATCGCTTGACAACCGTATGGTGTGGCCAGGTGCCAGTTGCCTTGAAGGGCAATCGTGCCTCGCGAGATGTGACCACTACCTGAATGAAACCCGTCGGTCCACGCGCTGGCGTAGGCGATGGGGTTGTAATTGACCTGTCCGACCCGGCGAACGTCTATGGTCACGTAGTCGGTGCTCTGACTAGAGCCGGGAACGATGGTCACGCTGTTGGTTCCGCTCCACAATTGCAAACCGGCGCTTATGCATGTTCGGGTGAACGGGTCTAGCAATGGATCATCCGCGAATCGGAACTCGATCGTGCGATTCGGAGCCCAACCCTTGCTGACCAGCTGCACGAACTTGGTGCAAAACGCCAAGACAGGCTCGACGGGGCCGAATGCTAAAGCTACAGCCAACATGACGCTCGTGGGCCACCTCATCGCGGCGCTCCAAAGCGAGGCAGGTTCTTGGTCTTTTCGGCATCGGCGCGGACAGCGGATAACGACATGCCAGCGCAAGGCTGGTAGGCATCCACAGTGCTGAGCAACTTGGCATCCGGGGAGACCTCGTACCGCTGCTCAGGGCTGCCGTAAAGCCGCCCATCAGGCCCGACTCCAAGGAACATCAAGTAGGTCTTACCGACGGTGTAGCCACTCGACACCCAGCTCGTGGCCGCTCGAACCCTGACCCCTCGTGGCCCGAGCAACTCTCCGCCACTATGGTCTGTGAATTCAAGCTTGGACGCCCGCATGAGCGACCGATCCTGCGTGTCCTTCATTACCTCCACGACCGATGCCTCGACGACAGTGCTTATCCAGTCTCGCTTCTCACTAAACACACCGCGCGTCTGCGTGATCTCGACCAACGCCGCAACGTCGGAGGACCGCATGTGCAGCTCGATTTCGGCACCGGGCTCGGCAGCAACGAATAGCGGCGGGCTGTCTTGACGCGATACCTCAACCTCTGAGTCGTCTGGCGCCAACCTCGACAAGATGTCAACGCCGGTCTCTGGGCGAATTTGGCGCGGTTTCCTCGGTTCGTCGGGCACCTTCGCCTGAGGGGGTCCGAAAAGATTGGGTTGCTCTGATTGTGTCGGCTGGCGCGCAGACATCTTGTCGAACGCCACGATTCCGAGTGCTGCGGAAAAAGCCAATAGCAGAATGATTCGCTTCATGTGGGCGTCCTCACTGCAACACAGATTCGTTATCACGACGTAAATACGATTGTCGACCTCCGTTGTACGCGATCTTGCGCGTCAACGGTTGGCTTTCGAGTATCTTGATTCCCTGCGCTATCGGACTCAAGACTGTCACTCGACCGGCGCTCGCTGGCGACCGCCGACCGACGCAGTTGCACGAGGCTCCGCGTCGCGGGCCAGATGCTCAATCAGGCCGGTGCCAGTGCTGCGGTCCGGATGGCGTCCCGACAAAAAAGCCCAAGCCGACCGCTTCGCCACAATCGAATCCCGCTCCCTGCAGGTGCGATGTCGCACTTGGTGTCACCTCGCCGGCCTCTTCTGAACACGACTCAACGCGGCCCGTGTGGGAACCACCCCGGACACGCATTCCATCCCCGGCATCCGGCGGCGCGGCTTGGCCGAGGCGCGTCAGTACACGATCACGGCGCGACTTCGTAAGGAGGGTGCCGACCGATGATCCGGTCGCCTGAGCCCGTCGTGCAGCACCGCGCACGCCAGACCGCACGCAGACTACACCAGATGCCGCGCATCGGCCGTCGACACTGCGAAAACACTGTGCAACTCGACCGTAGAACCCGGACCGTCTGGCACGCGAACCGTCAGACCCTACACAGCGCGATGACCTTACGCGTATGACTCAGCGACGGTGCGCCGCACGCCGGCGCAAACACGGCGCCCCCGCCGAGCGTTCTCTAGTCGCACGGTCTCTCCGTGCGAATCGGAGGACGCAGATGTTCGACCGGTATGACCCACGTACGGAGACAAGCCGCGACCGCGCAGGTCTCGACCGCGCGCGCGGTGGGCGCGGCGGGAGTGACCGCGGCGACGACACGGACGCCGACGCCCGGACCTTCAGTCGCGACGTGGCCCCGCCGCTCGGCCAGACGCGCGAACTCGTGCGCTTCCGCGACCGCGACTACACCCTGAGCGCGCGCGACCTCGAGACGCTGGCGACCATCGGCGCGTTTCGCGTGGTGGCGGCCGACGATCTACCCGGACGCGAGGCCGACACGCCACCGACCCGTGCACGACATGCACGCTCGCATCTGGAAGCGGCCGGCCTGGTAGAGCGGGTCCGCGTAGACGGGCGCGGCGGCCACGTCGTGACGCTTACCCGCACCGGCCGCGACCTGCTCGAACGCCACCGCGCACCGTCGGACAACGGCGAACGGCAGACGTTCTACGCCGGGGTCCGCAAGCCCCGCGAACTGACGCACGACCGCGAGGTCTATCGCGCGTGCCGCCACCTCGGAACGACGCTCGCTGAGCGTGGCGCGCGCGCTCGACGCGTGGTGCTCGACTACGAGCTGAAACGCGACTACCAGCAGTTCCTGCAGGCCCGCAACCGGGGGCGCGGCGACAGCGACGGCCGCCCCGATCGCACGGCCGAGGAGATCGCCGCCTGGGCCCGTGCGCATGACCTGCCGAACGAGGACGGCCACGTCCGGTTCCCCGACGCGCGACTTGAGGTTGAAGAGGCCGACGGCCGGTGGACGCGCGAGGACATCGAGGTGGTCACCCGGCACTACCGCGGCGCGCACGCGGCGCGGGCCGCACGTGGCGGTGTGCGCGCGTTTCGCGCGGGCGGCCACGGCCTGGGCCGGGGTGGGGGTGCGGCCACTGGACGTGGCGGTCGTGCCCGTCGTGGCGGGCTGGCCGAAGAGGTACTGCGATGACGGACGCGCGCGATGTCTGGGCCTTCCGTGACGTGGTCGCCCGCCAGGCGCCCGAGTTGCTGCGCGAGGGCTTCACCGAGCGTCAGGCCCGCTTCCTCACCACGGTGATGGCGCATGGCGGCGTCTTCGTCGAGCGGCAGTACTGCCGCTTCGCCGGCATCGCGCACGGGCAGAAGTCGCACAACTTCGTGGCCCGGCTGACGCGCACCAGCCTCGCCCGCGAGATCCAGCCCGGCGCCTTACACCAGGGCCGCTGCTATCACGTCCACCATAAGCGGCTCTACACACGCATCGGGCAGCCCAACAACCGCAATCGCCGGCCGATGCCGCCCGGCCGCATGGTGGAACGGTTGATGCTCCTCGATGCCGTGCTGGGCGACCCGTCTGTCACCTGGCTGGGCACGGAAGCGGACAAGACGGTGTTCTTCGACGCGCTCCACCGCGACTACCCGCTCCGCCCGCGTGAGATGCCGCATCTCGCCTTCGGCGAGGGCGCAACGGCGACCCTCCGGCTCTTCCCCGACAAGCTGCCCATCGGCGTCGATCGGGCTAGCAGCCGCTACGTATTTCTGTATCTGATGACCCGCCGACAGCCCACGGACTTCCGCATGTTCCTCATGCGCCACCTGCCGCTGTGGCGCTCGCTGCCCCGCTGGACGCTACGCGTGCTCGTGCCCAAGCCGTTGGCGGCGGTGCAAGCCGCCTACGAGCGCGCGGCGGACGAGGATCTGTGCCGGCCGCTGTCACCGTCCGACGAGCCAGACCTGCGGTGGTTCTTCGAGCACCGGCGCACGCCTGCGCACGCACTGGCGCCCGCCGACCAGACGCGGTTGCAGGAGGCGCAGCGTCGCTTCCGCGGCCCGCGATTCCTCATGCTCGAACAGGCGTGGCGCGAACGCGGCGACAGTGCGCTCTGGTACGTCTGCAGCCCCGGCATCTCGGATCAGGTCGAGCGGGGATTCGCCACGATCGAATTCGTCCCGCTGCAGCGGCAATACCTGCATCTGGATCACCTCGTCGGCGTCGCCTGAACGTCGCGAAAGGCGGACCACGAGGGGGACAACCTCGAAAACCCAGGTCGTCCCCGGCACCGGGGTGTGCGGGCGGCGTTCTGCGCCGTCCCGCCGTGCGCGCCCGATGGACACTGGTACAGAGTGGGGGGGGGGGGGGGCCCGCGCC
>JBIKUN010000198.1:0-6066 GCA_044347565.1 Vicinamibacterales bacterium
GAGCGACCCCGGCAACTGCCCGGCCATGCGGCCCCGCCGCATGGCCGCTTGGGGGTCGCTCACACCCCACGTGGTGGTGTCCGGGTACAGCGCGCGCGAGGGCTGGCAGCAGTCCACGCGAGACGCCATCACGTGGACCAGTCTGTGCGCTCGATCACGTCGTCGTGCAAGGCGCTCCGCTACGCTTCGCCCTCGCGTTCCGCGAGGCTCGCCGGAAGCTTCAGCGGCGAGGCCTTGACGACGACGCGCCGAGCGCGAGTCTGGCAGTTAGGTGATGGCTCGGGAATGCTCCGCCGTTTGCCCATGGGAGCGCCGAATTTTGGTACGCCGGACAACCGCTCGGCGACTTCGCCAGGTCGTCCACGGACGCGCCGGCGCGCTCGAGACCAGTCAACGTAGAATGCGAATGGGCCACCGCTATGGAGATCGACATGCCGAAGAACGTCAAGCGCCTGCATCGCAAGGTTCAGGAATGGCACTTCCGCAAGGACGCAGAGGTCGTGGGCGATTGCGCCATCGCGACTCCCCGCGCGCGGCTCATGGATGCGCTCTATCGCGGCTACGACGATGTCGCCGCCGGCCGGGTACTGCAGCTCGAGACTGAAGACCAGATCGACGCCCTGTTCGCTGCACGGTGATGCGGTTCGGCCTCGCCGACATCGCGCGGGCCGACACCCACGTGATGCGCCGCGACTCCCAGCGCACCTGAGGCCAGTCGCAGACCGCGCACTCTTCGGACGCCAGATTTCCACTCCAATAGGCGTTCTTAAGAAGAGAGGCCCGCATCAGCAATGCCGATGACGAGCCGCCGACTAGCCGGAGCGCTTCAGGCCGCTCCCGCTGGGGCACGACGGACCGCCCGGCGAGACACTCGCACGGGCGTCCCACCGCGACGCCCCACGCCCTGCAATCAGTTCGTCCCGAGTGCCAGCCGCTCGGAACTTGCGCACGGAGATATTCACAATGCCTGAACACTTCACCGTTGGCTCTGCGGACGTGTCGCCCACCGAACCGCTCACCGAAACAGCCGCTGCCCGACGGCTGGGACTGAAAGTGGCCACGTTGCGCGCGTGGCGCCGGCAGCAACGCGGCCCGGCGTATGTCCGCCTGGGCCGTGCCGTGCGCTACCTTACGAGCGACGTCGAAGACTTCCTACGCGCGAATCGCCACGGGCCACGGGCCGTGATGTAATGGCGCGCAGCGGGTGAGGGAGGGGCGAACCGTGGGGCTCTGGAAGCGGGGGCAGCTGTACTGGCTCGACGTGGTCGTGCATGGGCACCGCTACCGCGAGCCGCTCGGCACGACCGATTGGCGGGAAGCCCGTCGACTCGCGCGCGAGCGCATCGAACAGCTGCAGAGCCGCGCCTCCGTTCCGTCAGGCACGAGCCTCGCGTACGCCGCCATGGATGTGTCGACGGCGATCGCCGCCTACATCGACGAACGTCGCGCACAGGTCTCTCGCCGCATGGCCTCGTACTGGGCGGAGAATGCGCGCCCACTCGGCGCGTATTTCGGGACTACGCCGCTCCGGCGAATCACCTCCGCGCAAATCGCTGGCTATCAGAACGCCAGAACCGACGCCGGTCGCGCCGCCAAGACTGTCAACGGCGAGCTATCGGTGCTTCGGCAGGTGCTGAAGCGCGCGAAGCTCTGGTACCGCCTGGCGGACGAGTACACGGCCATCCGCAATCGCACCGCACCCGTGGGTCGCGCGCTCACTCCCGAAGAGCAGCAGCACCTCTTCCAGGCGGCGCAGACCAAACCCGGGTGGATGTACGCGTACACGGCCGCGACGCTGTCGTTCTACTGCGGCATGCGCGCGTGCGAGATCAAGGCACTTCGCTGGCAGGACCTCGATTGGGCCAACCGCCTGCTGAACATCCGGCGCTCGAAGACGCCCGCCGGCTGGCGTTCCCCCACGCTCAACCCGACGTGCCTCCACGTGCTGCAGCACGTGCACGACCAGGCCGCGCCCCTCGGCTTCACGCAGCCCGACCACTTCATCTTCCCGTGGCACGGCCGCGACAAACGCATCGACCCGACGCGCGCGATGACGTCGTGGCGTACGGCGTGGCGTTCGATGCGCGCCGCCGCAGGACTGGGCCGCGTCCGCTTCCACGACGGCCGCCACACCGCGATCACGACGCTGGCCGAGAAGGGGCTGCCTGACTGGGTGATTCAGGCGCAGGTGGGACACGTGGCGCCTGAGATGATGAAGACCTACAGCCACATCCGGCGGCAGGCGTTGAACCAGGCGGCGGACGCACTCGAGCCCAACGCGCCCGTTCCGGCAGCGCAGCCGACGCCGCGCACGCATCGCGCGCGGGTTATGTCACAGTCCGCGTCACAATCGGGGCGTCCGACAGCGCGCGTGCTGAGATTTGTGCGGGAAGTTGGCTCCTCGGGCTGGATTCGAACCAGCAACCCTCCGGTTAACAGCCGGATGCTCTGCCGTTGAGCTACCGAGGAACAGGCAGGAGCCTCGTCCCCTGCGCCGAAGCGCGGAGGCGAGAGAAACCCAATCGTAAACCGAACACCGCGTGCCCCGCAAGACTTGAGGTGGCCGGGGACGTTCTGGCCCGCGGATGGGTCATAGAATGTAGCCATGCCGCTCATCGTCGCTGAAGCCCTCGAGAAGACGTACGCCGAGGGCGCCACCCCGGTGGCGGCCCTGCGCGGCGTGTCCCTGTCACTCGAGCCCGGCGATTTCGTGGCCCTCACCGGCCCCTCCGGCTGCGGCAAGTCCACGCTGCTGCACCTGTGCGGTGCGATGGACCGGCCCTCCGCCGGCAAGCTGACCATCGAAGGGCGCGACGTGGGCGGGCTGAACGACGATGCCCTCACGAGCCTGCGCCGTGACCGCATCGGCTTCGTGTTCCAGTTCTTCAACCTGCTGCCCACGCTGACGATCGGCGACAACATCGCCCTGCCCTGCCTGCTGGCCGGGCTCCCGGCGAAGACCGCGGAACAGCGGGCAGCGGACCTGGCGGCCCGTGTGGGCATCGGGCATCGCCTGACGCACTACCCGCAGCAGGTCTCGGGCGGCGAGGCGCAGCGCGCGGCCATCGCCCGGGCGCTCGTGCACCAGCCGGCGCTGCTCATCGCGGATGAGCCCACCGGCAACCTCGATTCGGCCAACGGCGCTACCGTGCTGGCCCTGCTCGCCGAACTGAACCGCGACCTCGGCGTCACGATGCTGCTCGCCACGCATGCCGCCGAAGTGGCGGCGGCGGCCGGCCGCACGCTGCGCATGCGCGACGGACGCCTCGACGCGGCATGAGACGCCGCCTCTTCCAGCAGTTCATCGTGCGCCGGATGGCGCACGAGCCCCTGCGCACGGCCACGACGGTGGCCGGCATCGCGCTCGGCATTGCCGTCGTCATCGCCATCCAGCTCACCAACTCGAGCTCGGTGCGCGGCTTCGAGACGGCACTCGACACGGTGTCGGGCAAGGCGTCGATCGAGATCACGGCGCCGGGCGGCATCGACGAAACCCTCTTGCCCGACCTTGGCTGGCTGCGCGACTTCGGCGCTGCCTCGCCCGTGATCGAAGGCGACATGGCCATCGTGACCGGCGAGCAGACGAGCCTCTTCTCGGGCCGCCGCGCCGAGGCCGTGAAGGTGCTGGGGGTCGACATCCTGCGCGACCGCACCGTGCGCGACTACGCGGTGGCGGCCTATGCCACGCCGGGCGCTCCGGTGGCCGGCGCGCCCACCGCCGAGGACGCCGCGGCCACACTTTCCTCCCAGTCGTTCCTCGAGCTGCTCACGAGCCCGCAGAGCATCGTCATCACGGAGAAACTGGCGAAGCGCCGCGGCTACAGCCTGGGGTCGGAGATCCGGCTGCTGGCCGGCGACCGCGTGAATACCTACATCGTGCGGGCGCTGCTCGAAGACAAGGGGCCGGCACGGGTGATGGACGGCAGCTTCGTGCTGATGGACATCGCCGCCGCGCAGCTCGCCTTCGCGCGCCTGGGCCGCATCGACCGCATCGACGTGCAGATCGCGCACACCGCCGGCACGCTCGACGCCAGCCGCGCACCGACGAGCGCCGAACTCGAGGCTGCCGAAGCCGGCATCGCCGCGAAGCTGCCCGCCGGCCTCAGCGCCGCCAGGCCGTCGCGCCGCGGCCAGCAGGTCGAGAAGATGCTCTCGGCCTTCCACCTGAATCTCACGGCGCTCTCGTGGGTGGCGCTCATCGTGGGCCTCTTCCTCGTCTACAACACGGCCACCGTGGCCGTGCTGGCGCGGCGCGAGGAAGTGGGCATGCTGCGCGCGCTCGGCGTCACGCGGCGCCAGGTGCTGTGGCTCTTTCTCGGTGAAGCGGCGCTCATGGGTACGGTGGGCACACTCCTGGGCCTCGGCCTGGGACGGGTGCTGGCGAATCTCGCCGTGGGTGTGACCGGCGCCACGGTGAGCACCATCTACATCGCCACGGCCGCCGCGCCGCCGGCGCTCACGCTGGCCCACGTGGTGCTCGCCTTCGGCCTTGGCCTGCCGCTGTCGCTGCTTGCCGCGCTCGTGCCCGCGCTCGAAGCGAGCCGCGTGCCGCCCACCGCCGCGATGCGCGGCAGCGACCGGCTGGCCTCGCGTGTGCGGCTGCGACTCTCGACGTTCCTTGTGCCGCTCATCGTCCTCGCCGCGGCCTTCGGACTCGCGCAGCTCGGTCCGGTGGATGGCCGCCCGCTCTTCGCCTACGGCTCGGCCTTCGCCACGATCATCGGGGCGTCGCTGCTCGTGCCGGCGATCATCTTCGCCACGGCGAAGGTGCTGGCGCGGCCGCTCGCGTGGTTCGGGGTGACCGGGCGTCTCGCGCACGCGCACTTCACCGCCGCCATCCCGCGCCTGTCGATTTCTATCGCCGCGCTTTCCGTGGCGCTCGCGATGATGGTCGCCATCGCGGTGATGGTGGGCAGCTTCCGCGAGACCGTCGTCTACTGGGTGGGCCAGACACTGCAGGCGGATCTCTTCGTGGGCCCGGGTGTTGCGCCCACAACCGGCTCGGCGCAGGCGCTCTCGCCCTCGATCATCGACGCACTCGACGCGCATCCTGCCGTGGCCGCGGTGGACACGTTCCGCAATCTCGACCTGGTCTACCAGGGCAATCTGGTGGTGCTCGGCGCCGGGCAGTTCGACATCGTGCGCTCGCACGGCGCGCTCCTCTTCAAGGAGCCGTCGGACGGGCGCGACGCCCTCGGCCGCGCCATCGGCTCGGATGCCGTGCTCGTCTCGGAAGCCTTCGCCAACAAGTACCGCACGCGGCCCGGCGACACGCTGCAGCTCTCGACCCAGATGGGCGAGCGGCCCTTCACCGTGGCCGCCGTCTACTACGACTACGCCATCGACCGCGGCGTCATCGTGATGGACCGCCCGGTGTTCGCGCGCTACTTCGGGGAGCGTCCGCCGACGAGCGCCGCCGTCTACCTGCGCGAGGGCGCCGACCCGGAGGTGGTCAGGCGCGAGATTCTCGACACGCTCGACGAAGGCCACCGCGCCTTCGTCTACACGAACCGCACGCTGCGCGCCGAAGTGCTGCGCATCTTCGACAGCACGTTCGCCATCACCTACGCGCTCGAGCTCATCGCCATCGTGGTGGCGATGCTCGGCGTGGCCGGCACGCTGCTGACGCTCGTGCTCGAGCGGCGCCGCGAGCTGCGCATGCTGCGCCTCATCGGCGCGCTCAAGCGCCAGGTGCAGCGCGTCGTGGTCATCGAGGCAGCGCTCATCGGCACCACGAGCATGATCATCGGGCTCGTGACCGGGCTGGCGCTCTCGCTGCTGCTCGTCTACGTGATCAACGTGCAGAGCTTCGGCTGGACGATTCAGTTCCGCGTGCCGTGGCTTTTCCTCGCGCAGGTCTCGCTCGCGGTCATCGCGGCCACGGCCATCGCGGGATTCCTGCCGGCCCGCAAGGCCACACAGTTGGTGGTGGAGCATGAGGAATAGACGGGGGCTGGGGGCTGGGGGCCGGGGGCTGGGGCTTGTCCTGCTCGCGCTCGCTTCGCTCGCGCCGCTGCACGGCCAATCTGCCTGGAAGGACGCCGCGGCGGGGTTCACCTTCGAGTT
>JBIKUN010000101.1:0-16962 GCA_044347565.1 Vicinamibacterales bacterium
ACTTCCCAGGCCAGACGCTTGATGTTCAGCAGGTGGCGCGGCGAGATGTTGTCGGACGTGATGTTGCCGCCGTAGCCACCGCAGCCGAGCGTCATCGCCGGGTCGAGGCCCGTCGTGAGCCCGATCGAGCCGTGTGTCGTCGGCGTGTTGACCACGATCCGGAAGGCCGGCTTGTGGAGCCCGAACTCGAGAATGACCGCCTCGTTGCGCGAGTGAATGGACATCGTGTGGCCCATCCCGCCGTAGTGGAGGATCTGCCGGGCCCGCTCGCAGCCTTCGCGCCAGTCGTCCACCTCGTAGTAGGAGAGCACGGGGCAGAGCTTCTCGATCGAGAGCGGATGGTCGCGGCCCACGCCCGCAAGCGGCACGATGAGCGCGCGCGTGCCGGGGGGCACCGTGAGGCCGATGGCCGCGGCGATGTGCACCGCCGACTTGCCGACGAGCGCCGGGTTCGGCAGGCGCTCCGGCGTGATGAGAGCGGCCTGGAGCGTCGCGGCTGCCGCCGTGTCGAGGAAGCAGCCGCCGCCGGCGAGGAGAGCGGCGCGCAGGGCGGGCGCCACGGCGCGGTCGACCACGATCGAGTTCGGCGACGAGCACAGCACGCCGTTGTCGAACGACTTGCCGGCGAGGATGTCGTCTGCGGCTTTCATGACGTCGGCCGACGACTCCACGTAGCAGGGCGCGTTGCCCGGCCCCACGCCGTAGGCGGGCGTCCCGGCCGAGTAGGCGGCGCGCACGAGGCCGAGGCCGCCGGTGGCGAGAATCACGGCGATGTCGCGCGCCCGCATCAGCTCGCGCGTGCCATGCAGGGTCACCGTCGTCAGCCAGCCGATCGCCCCCTCGGGCAGTCCGGCCTCGCGGGCGGCGTCGTTCAGCAGCGTGGCGGTGCGCGTGATGCAGCCGGCGGCCGACGGATGCGGGCTCAGCACCACGCCGCAGCGCGCCTTGATGCTGATGAGCAGTTTGTAGATGGCCGTCGAGGTCGGGTTGGTCGAGGGCACGATGGCGGCCACGACGCCGAACGGCTCGGCGATCTCGACGATCTTTCTGTCCTCGTGGCGGGCGACGACGCCCACCGTCCGCATCGGCCGGATGAAGGCGTGGACGTCGCGGGCGGCGAACAGGTTCTTGGCGACTTTGTCGGCGACGACGCCGTAGCCGGTTTCTTCGACGGCGAGGCGGGCGAGCGGCTCGGCGTGCGCCTCGGCCACCGCGGCCATGCGGGCGACGATGGCGTCGATCTGCGCCTGCGAGAACTCGGCGAGCAGGCGCTGGGCGGCGCGGGCCTTCCGCGCAAGGGCCAGCGCCTCGGCAGCCGACGCCAGGTCGCGGTCGGTCAGGCTCTGTGGGACTGCGGGCGCCGATGCGCCGGACGCGGAGCTCGCCACGGCGGGCTATCCCTTCGGGAGGATCTTCTCGACGTCGGCGTGGGGCCGGGGGATGACGTGCACCGACACCAGTTCACCCACGCGGCGGGCCGCGGCGGCGCCGGCATCGGTGGCGGCCTTCACGGCGCCCACGTCGCCCCGCACCATGACCGTGACGTAGGCGGCGCCGATGTATTCGGTGCCGACCAGCACGACATTGGCGGCCTTCACCATGGCGTCGGCGGCTTCCACCGAACCGATGAAGCCACGCGTCTCGACCATGCCCAGAGCGCCTTGTGTATCCATGTGCGAACACGGCGGAAGCCGTGACGGCGCCGAACTGTACCACAAACCCCCGGCGGCGCGGTGGCGCCGACCCGGCGGAGGCGCTATCATGTTGCTTCACAAGGCTATGTACACCTTCAAGTCCACTCGCCCGGCCCTCGCGATCGTGCTCGCGCTTGGGCTCTCGGCCGCCGGTTGCGGCGGCCAGGAAGACACCGCGCCCGCGCAGGGTGCCCTGACCGTCCAACTCAGCCGGTCTCGCATCGCCCTCGGCAGCCCCGTCGAGGTTGTCTACAGATTCACCGTCGCGGCAGACGCCGGTTCGCTCGGCAACCGCAAGGCCTTCGTCCACTTCCTCGACGCCGATGGCGAGCAGATGTGGACCGACGACCACGAGCCGCCCACCCCGACCACGGGATGGAAGCCCGGCCAGACGGTCGAGTACACGCGCACCGTCTTCGCGCCGGTGTATCCGTATGTCGGACCGGCGACGATCGTGGCCGGCCTCTACGACACGACGTCGGGCGAGCGCGTGAAGCTCTCGGGCACCGACGCCGGCGGCCGCGCCTACACCGTGGCGCAGTTCGAGCTCCTGCCGCAGACCGAGAACGTTTTCCTGATCTTCAAGGACGGCTGGCACGCCGTCGAAGCCGCGGCCGACAACTCGATGGTGGAGTGGCAGTGGACGAAGAAGGACGCGACGCTCGCGTTCCGCAATCCGCGGCGCGACTCGACGCTCTACTTCCAGGCCGACAACCCGGGCAAGGCGGCGACGGCGGCGACGCAGGTCGAAATCCGGCTCGGCGACCAGGTGCTCGAAACCGTGAAGCTCGTGGCCGAGGGGCCCGTGCACAAGATTGCCCTGCCGGCCGCGGCGCTCGGCACCGGCGACATGGTGGAGCTGCGGCTCGTCGTCGATCAGACGTTCGTCCCGGCTCTTGAACCCGGCGCGGCGTCCAATGATCCACGGGAGCTCGGCGCCCGCGTGTTCCACGCCTTCGTGCAGCCGCAGGGGTCGTAGCGCCGCCAGATCATGGAGTTTCGCTGCAGGCTCGGCACCGCGGCAGGGCAGGTCATCGAGGGCGTGTATGTCGCTCCGAGTGAGGCCCACCTGCGCCGCGAGCTCGAAGACAAGGGTCTGCACGTGCTCGCCCTGGCGCCGCGCGGCGGCGTCCAGGGCCTCTCATTCGGCCGCCGGAAGATTCGCCGTGACGAGTTCCTGATCTTCAACCAGGAACTCGCCACGCTGCTCAAGGCCGGCATGCCACTCGTGCAGTCGCTCGACATCCTGCGCCAGCGCCTGACGAATCCCGTCTTCAAGGCCGTGCTCGACGACGTGCACGAGAAGGTGCGCGGCGGCACGGCGCTCTCGGATGCGTTCACCGCGCATGCGGACCTCTTCCCCGGCGTCTACACGGCGTCGCTCGTCGCCGGCGAGCGCAGCGGCTCGCTCGATACGGTGCTGCGGCGCTTCGTCACCTACTCCAAGGTCATCGACACCGTCCGCAAGAAGACGTTCTCGGCGATGCTCTATCCGGCCATTCTCACCGTGCTCGCGGTGGTGCTCGTCGGCATCATCGTGGTGAAGGTGGTGCCGGCGTTCTCGGGCTTCTACGAGAGCTTCGATCAGGAACTGCCGCTCATCACGCGGATCATCGTCGCGGTCTCCGGCGTGGTGCGCGCGAACCTCCTCGTCCTCACCGCCGCTCTCACCGGGGGCGGCGTATTCTTCGCCACCTGGGTGAAGCGTCCCGGTCAGCGGGCGCGCTTCGATCGTCTGCTGCTGCGGCTGCCGGTCGTCGGTGCCATCGCGCACAAGTTCGCCACCTCGCAGATCGCCCGCACGCTCGCCGCGCTCGTCGGCGGCGGTATTCCGCTCGTGAACGCGCTCGACACGGCGGCGACGTCCACCGGCAACCGCTACCTCGGCGACGAACTGCGCGTCGTGGCCGAACGTGTGCGCGAGGGCCGCGGCTTCGCGCAGACGCTGCTCGAACGCCGGGTGATGCCGGACGTGGCCATCAAGATGATCGAAGTGGGCGAGTCGACCGGCGCCCTGCAGGAGATGCTGACCTCGCTCGCGGACTTCTACGACGAGGACGTCGAAACCGAAGTGAGCCGCTTCGTCACGCTCGTCGAGCCGGTGATGCTCGTCTTCATGGGCGTCGTCATCGCCGGCGTGGTGCTGGCGCTCTACATGCCGCTCTTCCAGTTGTCGACCGTGGTCGGTCGTTAGGATTCCGCACCCGATGGCCATTGCCCAGCCCGACGACGCGTTCGAGACCGACGTCACGCATGAGTTCGTGTCGGTGGCGCCGTCCGACGCCCGCGCGGCGGAAGAAGCGGACGCGCGCCGGCTCGCGGCCCGCTACCGGCTCGAGTTCCTCGACATGGGGCTCTTCCGGATCGACCAGGAGCTCTTCCGCGGCATCCCGGCCGAACTGATGCTCCGCTACGGCTTCGTGCCGTACAAGCGCGACGGCCGCGCGCTCATCGTCGTGGTGTCCGATCCGACCGACCTGCAGATGATCGACGAGCTGGCGGTGCTGCTCGGCACGCCGGTGCGGGTGATGGTGGGCGCGCGTTCGGCCATCGAAGGCATCCTCAAGAAGAGCGAGAGCTCGCAGCGCGTGCTCGACGATGCCACCGAAGACTTCATCCAGGTTCTCAAGGACGAGGACTCGAGCGAAGACCTCACCGTCGAGCGGCTCACGAGCGACCACAGCCCGATCATCCGCATGGTCGATGCGATGGTGTTCACGGCCATCCAGCGGCGGGCCAGCGACATCCACATCGAGACGCAGGACGATGCCGTCGTCGTCAAGTACCGCATCGACGGCGTGCTGCAGCCGGCCAGCCGGCCGATCGCCAAGGCGCAGCACAGCGCCATCATCTCGCGCATCAAGGTGATGGCCGAACTCGACATCGCCGAGAAGCGCGTGCCGCAGGACGGCCGCTTCCGGCTGCGCGTGCGCGGCAAGACGATCGACTTCCGCGTCTCGATCATGCCGAGCGCGCACGGCGAAGACTCGGTCATCCGTATTCTCGACAAGCAGTCGATCAGCGAGCAGTTCACCGAGCTGAAGCTCGATATCCTCGGCTTTCCCGAACTCGAGCTGCGGCGCTTCCGCAAGTACATCCGCGAGCCCTACGGCATGGTGCTCGTGACCGGCCCGACCGGCTCCGGCAAGACCACGACGCTCTACGGCGCGCTCGCCGAAATCCGCTCGGTCGAAGACAAGATCATCACCATCGAAGACCCGGTCGAATACCAGCTGCGCGGCATCACGCAGATTCCGATCAACGAGAAGAAGGGGTTGACCTTCGCGCGCGGCCTGCGCTCGATTCTGCGCCACGACCCCGACAAGATCATGGTCGGCGAAATCCGCGACTCGGAGACGGCGCAGATCGCCATTCAGTCGGCGCTCACCGGTCACCTCGTCTTCACGACCGTCCACGCCAACAACGTCTTCGACGTGCTCGGCCGCTTCCTCAACATGGGGGTCGAGCCGTACCAGTTCATCTCGGCTCTCAACTGCGTGATGGCACAGCGGCTCGTGCGCAAGATCTGCGAGAAGTGCAGGCAGCCGGTGCGGCTGTCGCGCGAGCAGCTCGTCGAATCGGCGATGGACCCGGGGCTGGCCGACACCCACATGTTCGCCGAGGGCGCCGGCTGCGTCGACTGCGGCGGCACCGGCTTCAAGGGCCGCATGGCCATCTGCGAGCTGCTCGATCTGACCGACCACGTGCGCGAACTCATCCTGGACCGGCGGCCGATCTCGGAGATCAAGCGCGCTGCCAAGGAACAGGGCATGCGCTTCCTGCGCGAATCGGCCGTCGAACGCGTGATGCTCGGCCTCACGACGCTGCGTGAGATCAACAAGGTGACCTTCGTCGAATGAGTCTCCCGGCGTTCCTGCAGCAAGCCCCGCCCACGGTGGCCGTGGATCTCGCGCCCGAGCGTGTGGCCGTCGTGCGCGTCGAGCGCCGCGGCGACACCGCCGCGATTGCCTCGCACGGGGTCGAGCCGCTGCCGTCCGGGGCCATCACCGGCGCGCTCTCGGCGCCCAACATGCCGGATGTCGCGGCCGTGGCGGCGGCCATCGGCCGCGCGCTGGCCACGGCTGGCGCGCGCGCCACGCGCGTCTCGCTCGTCGTGCCCGACACCATCGCGCGGGTGAGCCTCGTGCGCTTCGAGTCGGTGCCGGCCAGGGCGGGCGACCTCGACGAGCTGATTCGCTGGCAGGTGAAGAAGACCACGCCGTTCCCGCTCGACGAGGCCGTCATCGGCTACACGCCGGGGATGGCGGCGCCCGGCGCCCATGAGTTCGTGGTGACGGTGGCGCGGCGCGACGTCATCCAGCAGTACGAACGCGCCTGCGAACTGGCCGGCGCGCACGCCGGCATCGTCGACCTCGCCACCTTCAACGTGGTGAACGCCGTACTCGCCCCGGCCGGCACGGTCACGGGCGACTGGCTGCTCGTGCACGCCGCCCCGTCGTACGTGAGCCTCGCCGTGCTGCGCGACGGGCACCTCATCTTCTACCGCACGCGCGGCGAAGACTCGGAGGGCTCGGTGGCCGACCTCGTGCACCAGACGGCGATGTATTACGAAGACCGCCTGCAGGGGCAGCGGTTCAGCCGCGTGCTCCTCGCGGGCGGGTCGACCGTGGCCGGCGCCGATCATCTGCGCCGCGAACTCTCCGAACGTCTGGGCCTCGACGTCGTCGCCGTGGATCCCTTCCACGCCGCGTCGCCGGCCGCCCGCCTCGGCGCGTCGCCGTCGCTGGCCGATGCGCTGGCGCCCGGCATCGGCATCCTGCTCCGGGAAAGGGCGGCGTCGTGAGGCTGACCGGCAATCTCGCGACGCGCCCCTTCTACAACGAGCGCCTCGTGCGCGGCGCGCTCATCGTGGCGCTGGCAGCGGCGGTGTTGTGGGCGGCGCTCAACGTCATCACGCTCGTGAGTCTCTCGCAGCAGAGCGGGATCCTGAGCGACCGCATCCGCACGGAGGGCCTGCGGGCGTCGAGCGCGCGCACCGAAGCCGACACGGTGCGGCGCGGGCTGAACGTGGCGGAGCTCAAGAAGGTGTCAGGCGCGGCCACCGAGGCCAACGCCCTCATCGAACGGCGCACGTTCTCGTGGACCGGGCTCTTCAACCAGCTCGAAACGACCCTCCCGGCCGACGTGCGGCTCGTGGAAGTGCAGCCGCAGACCGATGACGCCGGGCGCCTCATCCTGTCGCTCACGGTCGTGTCGCGGAAGATCGAGGACCTCGACGTGTTCATTCGCGGCCTCGAGGCCACCGGGGCGTTCTCGAGCGTGGTCTCGCGGTCGGATGAAGCGCTCGACGACGGCTCCATCGCCTCGACGCTCCAGGGCTACTACGCGTCGGCGGCCACGCAGGCCGCGCCGGCGTCTGAAGCTTCGAAGGTGTCCGTCACGCCCCCGCGGACGTCGGAGGTGGCCCGATGACCGTCAGTCGCGGTTCGCTCGTCCGCCGGGTGCTGCAGGAGCACCGCGCGTGGATCTGGCCGCTCGCCGTGGTGGTCGGGCTGAACGTGCTGGCGCTGATGCTCGGCATCCTGCCGATGTCGCGTGCCGTGGCCGCCGCGGAGACGCGCGCCACCGCCGCCTCGACGGACGCGGCCGCCGCGGCGGCGGAACTCTCCGTCGCCAGCGCCGCCCGCGATGGCCGTGACACCGCTACGCGCGAACTGGCGACCTTCCATGCCGACGTGCTGCCCGAAGGTGTCGGCGAAGCGCGCCGCCTGCTGCAACTCAAGGTGGCGCAGCTTGCCCGGGCGCACGATGTCACCTTTGCCCGCAGCGTCGCCTCGCCGGAGTCGATCCGCGGCAGCGATCTGGCGCGGCTCCAGGCGAGCATCGAACTCGTGGGCCGCTACCGCGACGTGCGCCAGTTCCTCTACGAACTCGAGACGTCGAGAGACTTCGTCATCGTCGATTCGATCGTGCTCTCGGAAGGCGAAGACACCTCGGCGCCGCTGAACCTCACGATCGTGCTCTCGACGTACTTCAAGGCGGTGCCGGATGCCCGCTGAGCGGCAGAAACAGGCCCTCGCGGCCCTCCTCGCGCTGCTCGTGGTGGTGGGCGTGTGGCAGTACATCGGTGCCGACTCTCCGGCTGCGCCGCAGGCGGCCGTGGCGGCGCGCCGTGCCGCGGCAGCCGACATGCCGCAGCCGCCGGTGGATGTCTCGCTCGACGCCCTCGAAGGCGGGCGGCTCGGGCCGGATGATGGCGGGCGCAATCCCTTCGTGTTCGGCGCGCGGCAGGTCGCGGTGACCGACGACGGCGCGCGCCGTCCGGTCACGCGGCGGCCGGCGATACCCGAGACGGCGCCGGTGATGCTGCCGCCGGGACCGCCGCCGCTGCCGCCGATTCCGTTCAAGTTCATCGGCCTCGTGGAAGGCACGGCCGGCACCAGGAAGATCGCCGTGCTCAGCGACTCGAAGGGGCTCGTGGTGCACGGCTCCGAAGGGACTATCATCGACGGGCGTTTCCGGATCCTGTCCATCGGAACCGAATCGCTCGACATCGCGTATGCCGACGGGCGCGGCCGCCAGACGTTGCGGCTGACCGGGCAGTAGCAGGACAACGGGAGAACGCGTGGCGAGATCAGGAATGCTGAAAGCCGTCGCCCTGGCCATGGCCCTCGCGGCCGTGGCGGGCTGCGGCGCGAGCCGCTCGTACCGGCGCGGCCAGCAGGCGGCCAACGCCCAGCAGTTCGACGAGGCGGTGGAGTACTACCGGCAGGCGCTCCAGGGAGCGCCCGACAAGCCCGAATACAAGATCGCGCTCGAGCGGGCGATGCAGGCGGCGGCCACCTTTCACGTGGCGCGCGGCCGGGCGTTCGAATCCGAAAGCCGCGGCGACGAAGCCTTGCGCGAGTACCGCAAGGCGATGGAGTACGACCCGTCGAACCGCTCGGTGGCGGCGCGCGCCGGCGAACTCGACCGCGAGCTGCGCGACCGGCTCGAAGCGAGCCGTCCGCGTCCACCCATCGAAGCGATGCGCGAACAGGCGCGGCGCAACTCGCAGGAGCCGGTGCTCAACCCGACGTCGAGGGAGCCGCTCAACCTGCGCTTCTCGAACACCAGCCTGAAGGACCTGCTGAACTTCATCGGCAGCTCGACCGGCATCAACGTCACCTACGACCGCGACTTCCAGGACAGGAGCGTCACCGTGCAGCTCGAGGGCGTCACCCTCAACGAAGCGCTGCAGCAGGTCATGCTCTCGAATCAGATCTTCTACAAGGTGCTGAACGAACGCACCATCATCATCGCCACCGACAACACCGCCAAGCGCCAGCAGTACGAGGAGCAGGTCATCAAGACCTTCTTCATCTCGCACGCCGACGCGGTGGAACTCGCCCAGCTCGTGAACACGGTGATCCTGGCGCCGCAGATGGCCATCCAGCCGCGCATCGCGCCGAACAAGACCGCCAACACGCTCACCGTGCGGGCGGCCGCGCCGGTGATGGAGATCATCGAGCAGGTCATCAGGATCAACGACAAGCCGCGCGCGGAAGTGATCGTCGACGTGCAGATCCTCGAGGTCAGCCGCGAACGGGCCAAGCGCTTCGGGTTGAACCTGACCGACTACGCGCTCGGCGGCATCTTCTCGCCCGAACAGGCGCCCGGCGGCAGTTCGACCACCGCGGGCACCGGTGGCGCCGCGACGACGACCACCTCGGGCGGCGCCACGGCGCCGTCAACCGTTGGCTCCCCGCCGCTGTTCAACGCCAACACCATCTCCACCGGCGTCAGCGCCGCCGACTTCTATCTCGCGGTGCCGGCCGCCATCGTCCGCTTCCTTGAGAGTGACTCACAGACGAAGACGGTCGCCAAGCCGCAGCTGCGCGGCACGGAAGGGCAGAAGGTCACGCTGAACCTCGGCGAAGAAGTGCCGGTGCCGAGTACCACCTTCACCCCCATCGCGCAGGGCGGCGCCAATACCAACCCGCTCGTGTCGTTCACGTATCGCCCGATCGGCGTCATCGTCGAAATGACGCCCCGCGTGACCTATGAGGGCGACATCGTGATGGATCTGACGCTCGAGAACAGCGCGCGCGGGCAGGACTCGAACATCGCCGGTCAGTCACTGCCGGCTTTCGCCTCGCGCAAGGTGACGACGCGGCTGCGGCTGCGCGACGGCGAATCGAACCTGCTGGCCGGGCTGCTGCGCGAAGACGAGCGGCGCTCGCTGCGCGGCTTCCCGGGCATCATGCGGCTGCCGCTCCTGCAGCAGCTCTTCGCCGACAACGACTCGAACATCCGCCAGACCGACATCGTGATGCTGCTGACGCCGCGCATCGTGCGTTCGCATCAGCTCACGTCATCTGACCTGAGCCCGATCTACATCGGCACGCAGGCCAACATGGCCGTGGGTGGACCGCCGCCCGTCTTCGGCGGCGCCGCCGCCACGCCCCCGCCCGCTCCGCCGCAGGGCGCACAGGCCGTCGCGCCGGTGGCCGGGACGCCCGCGGGGCAGCAGGTGCCGGCCGGCAGTTCCGCCACGCCCGGCTTCACGGCCACGCCCGGCGCACCCACGACGCCGCCCGGCCAGCAGCTGCCCACGGGCACGGCGAATACGCCCGGCTTTACTGCCGTGCCGCAGCCGGCGCCCGCGGCGCCGGCCGCACCCGCGCAGACGCCGCCCAACCCGTTCCAGTTCGTGACGCCGGCTCCGCCCACGCCCGTGTCGGCCGCCGATCCGGTCACCGCGCCGGCGGCACCGGCCGCCACGCTGCCGCCTTCGCCGCAGCAGGCGGGCGGCCAGCCGGCGCCGGTGAATCCGTTCGCGCCACCGGCCGCGCAGACGCCGGCGACGGTGCTCGTGAGTCCGCCGGGCACGGAGTTCCGCACCGGCGGCGGGCCGTATCTGGTGCCGATCTCGATCTCGAACGCGTCGCGCCTCTCGACGGTGTCGATCTCGCTCTCGTTCAACCCCTCGGTGTTGCGCGTGCGCACCGTGCAGGAAGGAAGTCTCATGCGGCAGGGCGGCGCGCAGGCGGCCTTCACCCAGAGGATCGACGCCGCGGCCGGCCGCGTGGACATCGCGATCGTGCGGCCCGGCGACGTGCTCGGCGCCTCGGGCACGGGCGTCGTCGGCGCCGTGCTCTTCGAGGCGATTGGCGCCGGGCAGTCGCCGCTGTCGCTCTCGGGCGTGGGCACTCTCGCCGGCGGGGGTGGCGCGGCGCCGTTCCAGTTCCAGCCGGTCACGGTGACGGTCAAGTAGGAGGCAGGGACGTGGGCACCTGGATCCGGCGCGCCGAGCGCGGCTACAGCTTCATCGAGCTGCTCATCGTCACGACGATCCTGCTGATCCTCGCGGCGGGCATCCAGCCGCTGGCGCGTGTCACGATCCAGCGCCAGAAGGAAGGTGAGCTGCGTCACAACCTGCGCGACATCCGCGAGGCGATCGATTCGTACTACGACCTGGTGGCGACCGGCCGCGTGCCGTCCACCGAACTCAAACCGGGAAACGAAGGGTATCCGCCGGATCTCGAGACCCTCGTCGAAGGCATCACGCTCGCCGGCGACGCCACCGGCCGCAAGGTGAAGCTGCTGCGCAGAATCCCCGTGGATCCGATGACCGGCGAGGCGAAGTGGGCGCTGCGTTCGTATCAGGACAAGCCCGACGCCACCCGCTGGGGCGGGCAGAACGTCTACGACATCCGGTCGACGAGCGGCGGCACCGCGCTCGACGGCACGACATACAGTGACTGGTGAGCCGCGAGGACCGCGATGAGACTGATACGGAGACGCCCGACGCTCGCCGACGGCTTCACGCTCATCGAGCTGCTGATCGTCATGTCGCTCATCGTTGTGTTGTCGTCGGTGGCGCTCGTCGGGTACCAGAACAGCGTGGTGCGGGCCCGCGAAGCCACGCTGATGGACGACCTGCACAAGCTGCGCGAGGCCATCGACCAGTACTACGCCGACAAGCAGAAGTGGCCGGCGGAATTGCAGGATCTGGTGACCGACGGCTACGTGCGCAAGATTCCCGACGACCCGATGACGAACTCGGCCGACACCTGGCAGACGGTGCCCGCCGAATCGGATCCGGCCAACCCCACGGCCGAACCGGGCATCTTCGATGTGAAGAGCGGCTCGGACAAGACCTCGCTCGACGGCAAGCCCTACGCGGAGTGGTGAGACGGCGGCCTCAGAGCCGCCCGCTGCGTCGTCACACCCGGATGGTGAGGGTGGTGAAGCCTTCTTGCCCGTTCGTGGTCACCACGCGCAGCCGTACGACGAAGATCCCCGTGCTGGCGTAGCGGTGGGATGTCTGCGGGCCGGTGGTCGTATCGCCCGTGTTGTCGCCGAAATCCCACTGGAAGAAGCGGATCGACCCTGAGACGGTGCCGGTGATGCTGGCGCTGAAGGTGACGAGGCCGCTCAGGTTCGAGAGCACCTGCACCTGCACGCCGACGGTGCTGCGCTCGGTGACGATGACCGCCAGTGTCGTCGTGCCGGTCAGGCCGAACGCGTCGGTGGCGGTGACCCTGACGATGTACGTACCGGCCCGCGTGTAGGTGTGCGGCACGGTGATCGCGGCCGGCACGGCGCCCAGGTCACGAATGGTGCCGTCGTTGAAGTCGATCCGGGCCGACCGAATCGAGGCCCCGGAGGTGTTCGACGGCGTCAGCGAGAAGACGAGCGGCAGTCCTACCTCGGCGGCCGGGCCACCTGCCAGTGCGATCGTCAGCGACGGGAGATCGCGCGCGGTCACGGTGATGTTGGCGGTCAGGGCGGTCGTACTGCCACCAACGGTCGCGGTGACGCGCGTCGTGACGTTGGTGCCCAGTTCGACCGTCGCTTCACCACCCGCGTTGGTCAGCGCCGTGCTCTGCGACAGGATGCCGGCCTCGGCGGAGAAGGTGACCGCGACACCGGGAAGCGGGTTCCCGCCCTTGTCGAGGACCTGGGCGATGATGCCGACGGCGGCGCCCGTGCTCGGCACGAACGCGGGGTCGGCGCGCAGCGTCATCGCACCGGCGGCCGCCGCGCCGACGAGGATCTCCACGTCTTCGGACTTGGCGCCCCCGGAGAAGGCGCCGATCTTGGCCGAGCCTGACTGACTGCCGGCGATGAACCGGACCGTGACCTGGCCGTTCTGCGTGCGCGCCTCACGCGGCTCGATCGTGCCGAGCGACGACGTGAAGGTCACAACCGTGCCGTTCTGCACCGGTGTGCCGGCGGATTCGATGACCACCGCCGTGATCTCCGTGCTGCCGGCCACCGGCAATACGGCAAGCCCGGCAACGAGGCGGATCGTCGTATTGGTGGGGGCCAGCAGCGGCACCTTGTCGCACGCCGACGCGGCAAGCGCCGCCAGAAGGAAGCCGACGAACGAGGTGCGGGAGACGAGTGACATGTGGCGGGTCGCTAACGATAATAGTTACGTGCAGTTACGGGGTCAAGGCGCGCGCACCTCGGGGCCCGCCGGTGAACGCGGGTATGCCATGGCGGCCCTGCTCGTGGGGCTGAGCGTGATGGCCGTGCTCATGGGGGTCGCGCTGCCCGTGTGGAACAAGCAGGCCCAGCGCGAACGGGAAGAGGAGTATCTCTTCCGCGCCCACGAGTACGCCCGCGGCATCCTGAAGTTCCAGCGCAAGGCGGGGCCCGGCACGCTGCCACCCACGCTCGACTTCCTCGTCGAGCAGCGGTTCGTGCGGCGCAAGTACAAGGACCCGTTGAACGGTCAAGATTTCCAGGCTGTCTATCAGTCGGCGGCGCCCATCGGAGGGCCGGGTGGGGCGGTTGGCCAGATTGGCACGGCGCCACCGGGCGGCACGGGCACCGGTGGCGGCACGCCGCCGTCGGGCTTCGGCGGCACGTCCACACAGCAGACCGGCGGCACCTCCACGACCGGTCAGACGGCGGCCATGCCAGGTGCTCCGGTTATCGGCGTGGTGTCGAAGAGCAAGGCCACAAGCATCAAGATATGGAACGGTCGCACCCGCTACGACCAGTGGGCCGTGACCTATCAGGATGTCCGTCCGGGCAAGGGCCTGCCGCCCGACATCCTGCAGTCGATCAATCAGACGGGTGCGCAGCCCGGCCAAGCCGGGGCTGCCGGTGGATTCGGCCAGCCGGCAACAGGCGGCCAGAATCCGTTCGGTCAGCCTGGGGGGAGCGGCAACCCCTTCGCGCAACCGGGTGGCACCGGCAACCCGTTCGCGCAGCCCGGTGGCGGCAGTCCCTTCGGTCAGCCGGCCGGGCCGCCTGGTGCGAACCCGTTCGGCGCGCCGGGCACGAATCCGTTCCAGGGGGGCGGGAGCGTGTTCACACCCTCGATGCCGCCGCCTCCCGGGCAGACGGGCGCGTCGCCCTTCGGCGCGCCACCGCCGAAGAAGCAGTAGGCTCCTAGCGCGCCGACGCGTCCCACGCCTCCACGACCGCGTCGTGCAGCGCGATGCGCAGCCGGCGGATGCCCTCCGCGTCGTCTGACGCGTGCACGCGGTTCGTGAGACACACGACGTAGAGATCACGCGCGGGATCGATCCAGAGCGACGTGCCGGTGAAGCCGGTGTGGCCGAAGGTGCGCGGTGACATGCGCGTGCCGCACGACGAGGTCGGCAGCATCGTGTCCCAGCCGAGGCCGCGCGAACTGTCTGGCACGGTGCCGCGCGTGACGGCGCGCGTAGCGAGCGCCGCCGAGATGCCGTGCGCCGGCCCGCACGTGTCCGTGAGCCGCGCCATCCACCAGCGTGCGAACGCGCCCACCGCGGCCGCCGTGCCGAAGAGGCCTGCGTGTCCGGCCACGCCGCCGAGCGCCGCGGCGTTGCTGTCGTGCACGTGCCCTGCGACCATCACCCCGCGCCACGGATCGACGCCGCTCGGCGCGACGCGCGGGTGCCACGCGGGGCGCACGCCGTAGGTGATCTCGGCATTGGGCGCGATGTCGTGCACGAGACGCGCGAACTGGGTGTCGAGTCCGAGGCCGGTGGCGTCTTCGAGCAGCAGACCAAGGAGGATGAAGCCGAGATCCGTGTAGATGTGTGTCGTGCGAGGCGCATAGGCGACGGGTTCCGCACCGATGCGCACGAGATAACCGGCGCGTCCCGCTACCTCGCGGAAGTACGGCCGGTGCGCCGGAAACCCCGCCGCGTGTTCGAGCAGGTCCTGCACCGTCACGTCGGGCCGATCGGTGAAGCCGGGAAGCCGCGTTGCGAGACGCGTGCCGAGCGGCAGCGTGCCGGCGGCGTGTGCGCCAAGTGCGAGCGTCGTCGTCGCCAGCACCTTCGTGAGCGACGCCAGATCGTAGATAGTGTCGGGTGCGACCGGCGCGGCGTCCGCCGCGTAGGTGACGCGTCCCGCGGCGACCGTGCACCGGGGGCCCGCGCTGTTGCCCACTTCCACCACGCCGCCGGGGGTGACATGCGCGGCGACGGCGTCCGTGAGCGCCGCGCGCACGCAGTCCGGGAGCGTGAGCGCCGTCATCCGCGTACGGGGGCGACGCGCGAGAGCACCCACGCCGTGGCGACGGTCGTGGTCGCGCCGATGAAGACGTACCACGTGAAGGCGGTGGCGGTGAGCCCCCAGACCGCCGTCATCACCGCGAGCCCGGCGACCATGCCGTAGAAGGCGTCGCGTTCGCCCACCGACGGCATGCGCGTGGCGAGCAGGAACGCGCCGAGCACCGAGCCCGAGGCGAACGACAGCACGGCGAGGCCGGCATCGAGCACCGAGCGCTCCATGAGCTGCGCGCCGAGCGCCACGGCCACCTGCACGACGCCCCAGCCGATCGTGATCCGGCGCGACAGGCTGAGCAGCGCCGTCTCGTCGAGGTCGCGGTTCGTCCGCGGCGTGTAGAAGTCGTTGATGGTCGTGGCGGCCATGGCGTTCAGCGACGGCGACAGCGCGGCGGCGACGATTGCCGCCACGATGAAGCCGGCGATGCCGGAGGGCAGGTAGGTGACGACGAAATGGGGCAGCACCTGATCGGTGCGCGCGAGCGGCGTGTCGAGCGGCACGTGCTGGTGGAACGTGAAGAGCATGATGCCGATGAGCAGGAACAGGATGAACTGCACGAACACGACGAACCCGCTCAGCACGAGTCCGGTCGCCGCTGCCCGCGCGCTCGTTGCCGCCAGCAGGCGCTGCACGAGGAACTGATCGGTGCCGTGCGTGGCAAGCGTCAGCGCGACGCCGCCGAGCAGCCCCGTCCAGATCGTGTAGACGGCCGTGGGATCCATCGACGCATCGAAGAACGTGAACTTGCCGGCCGCCGTGCCGGCGCGCACGACTTCCGCCCAGCCGCCGGGAATGTGGCCGAGCAGCGCGTACGCCACCAGACCGGCGCCAGCCGCATAGATGAACATCTGCACCACGTCCGTCCAGATGACGGCCGCTGCGCCGCCGCGCACGGTGTAGACGATCATGATGGCGCCGACGATGATCGTGGACCAGGCTGTGGGCACGCCGGTCACCACGCTGATGACGATCGACGTGGCGAAGAGACGGATGCCATCGGCGAGCGAGCGCGTCACGAGGAAGAGCCCGGCTGAGAGCGTCGTCACCCGCCGGCCGAAGCGGCGTTGCAGCAGTTCATACGAGGTGACGAGGTCGCCGCGGAAGTACGCCGGGATGAAGAGCACGCTGACGAGCAGGCGGCCGATGATGTAGCCGAGCGCGAGCTGCAGGAACGTCATGTTCCCCGCATAGGCCGTGGCCGGAATCCCGATGAACGTGAGCGTGCTCGTTTCGGTGGCCACGACCGTGCAGCAGACGGCCCACCACGGCACGGAATGGCCGCTCAGGAAGTAGTCACGGGTCGTGTGCTGGAAGCGGCCGAACCACGACCCGAAGGCCGTGATGGCCACGAGATACGCGACGATGACGGCGTAGTCGAGCGGGGCGAGCACGCGCCAGTATAAGCTTCAGAGGTGTACGTACTCGGGATCGACGCCGGAGGAAGCAAGACCGTGGCCTGGCTCGCCGACGCCGATGGCCGCGTCGTGGGCGAGGGGCGCGGCGGCGGCGCCAATCTCCACAGCGCCGGCGAACTGGCCACCGAGAAGGCGCTCTACGAGGTGATGCACGCCGCACTCGGCGACCACGACGCGATGCCCTCGGCCGCCGTCTGCGTCGGGATGGCCGGGATGGACCGTCCCGACGACGAGGCGATCGTGCGCGGCATCCTGCGGCGCCTTGGTTGCCGCGGCCAGGTCGTCGCCGTGAACGACGCGCACATCGCGCTCGTGGCCGGCGCCGGTGACGAGCCGGGCGTCGTCGTCATCGCCGGTACTGGCTCGATCGCGTATGGCATCGGGCCGGCGCA
>JBIKUN010000107.1:0-16316 GCA_044347565.1 Vicinamibacterales bacterium
CACGGCGGCGAGGGCCGGCGGCTGGGGCGAAGTCTACGGGGATGAAGGCTCGGCCTTCTGGGTGGGCGCAAAGGCACTGGCCGCCGTGGTGCGCGCCGCTGACCGGCGCGGTCCGGCGACGGCGCTCTCGACGCTCGTGCTGCGGCACGCCGACACCGATCGTATCGACGGCCTCGTGCGCCAGGTGCACACGCGGCCCGACCGCCGGCAGATGATTGCCGCGATGGCCGGTCTCGTGGCGAAGGCCGAGGCAGAGGGGGATGCGGTGGCGGGCGAGATCCTGCGCGCGGCCGCGACGGAACTCCTCATCGCCGCTCGCTCGGTCATCGAGCAGCTCGGGATGCGCGGTGAACGCTTCCACGTGGTGCTCTCGGGCGGGCTCTTCAAGATGGCGCCGGTGCTGGCGTCGATGCTGGCCACGCTCGTGGCCGAGACCGCGCCGAAGGCCACGGTGGGGGTGCTCACCGACGAACCGGCGCTCGGCGCCGTGCGGCTGGCGCTCAAGGCATCGCGCGATCAGTTACGGCTGCCGGTCTACGCCGGCGCGCCTCCGGGACGGTCATGACCCTGCATCTCGTCGACGATCACGACGCCGCGACCGCGCGCGTCACGGGCCTCGTGTCGGCCGCGATTCGTGAGACGCCATCGCTCGTGCTCGGCCTGCCCACCGGCCGCACCCCGATGACCCTCTACGCGGCGCTCGGCGTTGCGGCGCTCGACTGGTCGCGCGTGCGCACGTTCAACCTCGACGAGTTCGCCACCCTCGCCCCCGACCATCCCGGTGCGTTTCGGGCGTTCATGGACGAGCACTTGTTCCGCCACGTGAACCTGCCGCCGGCGTCGGTCGGGTTCCTGCGGGGAGACGCGGCCGACAGCGCCGCCGAGTGTGCGCGCTACGACGCCGCGATCGCCGCGGCCGGGGGCATCGACCTGCTGCTCGTCGGGCTGGGCGGCAACGGGCACATCGGCTTCAACGAGCCCGGTGAGTCGCTGCGTGCCGACACCCACGTGGTGCCGCTGCACGAGTCGACGCGGCGGGCGAACGCGGAACGCTTCGGCGGCGACTGGCACGCCGTGCCGGCCTCGGCGCTCACCATGGGCATGCGCCAGGTGCTGTCGGCGCGGCGGGTCGTGATGATGGCGACCGGAGCGTCCAAGGCCGACGCGGTGGCGGCGATGCTCGACGGGCCGCTCACGACGCGCTGCCCGGCGTCGTGGCTGCAGGCGCACCCCGACGTGACGTTCGTGCTCGATCGCGCGGCGGTGAGCGCGCGCCGCGCCGGTTAACCCTTCGACGCGCCGTCGAGCAGCGCGCGCAGCCGCGGCTCGATGTCTTCGCCGATGGCGTCGCGCAGCCGGTCGTGCGTCTTGCGCAGGCGGCTCAGCGCCTTCTGGTAGGGCAGGCCGGTCTTCTGCATCACGATGGCCGCCTTCACGTTCCAGTGCGCGCGCTTGAGCAGGGCGTCGGTGGCCTCCATCTCGAGACCGGTCACGATGTGCACCATCCGCCGGGCGCGGTCGCGCAGCTTGTCGGAGCCGGTGCGCACGTCGACCATCAGATTGCCGTAGGTCTTGCCGATGAGCACCATCGCCGACGTCGTGAGCGTGTTCAGCACGAGCTTGGTGGCGGTGCCGGCCTTGAGGCGGGTCGACCCTGCGATCACTTCCGGCCCGACGGCTGGCGCGATTGTGAGGTCCACGAAGCTCTGGAGTTCGGTGCGCGGATCGCAGGTGACGAAGATGATGCGGGCGCCGGCGCCGCGGGCGCACGTGAGGGCACCGCGCACGAACGGCGTCATGCCGCTCGCCGACACGCCGACGACGACGTCGCGTTTGCCGGGGGTGAGACGTTTGGTGGCGCGGGCGCCTTCCTCGTAGTCGTCCTCCGCACCTTCCTTCGCGCGCAGGATCGCCGTCTTGCCGCCGGCCATGATCGCCTGCACGAGATCCGGATCGGTGCCGAAGGTGGGCGGCATCTCGGCCGCTTCCACCACGCCGAGGCGGCCGCTCGTGCCGGCGCCGACGAAGATCACCCGGCCGCCCTTGCCGAGCGCCTTGGCCAGCATATCGGCGCCCACGGCGATGCGGTCGCGCTCACGCTGCACGGCGGCGAGCACCTTGCGGTCCTCCGCCAGCATGAGGTCGACGACGCCGGTGGCTGGCTGCTTGTCGATCGCCAGCGTGGAGGGGTTGATGGCTTCCGTCGGCAGCGACTGCCACTTCGAGGAATGGGACATGGGGTACTCGGCGCGTCGAACGCCAACCCCGCATGCTAGTCCCGCCTTCGGACGGGTGTCAACGAAGGGCGGAGCGGCGCGTACAATACCGGCAGTCGTGTCGTCCATCGATCGCTATCTGGCACATCTCGAACTCGAGCGCCGCGTCTCGCCGCATACACGCGACGCCTATGCGCTGGATCTCGCGAAGCTCGCGGCCTTTGCCGCCGGCGAAGGGGCCGCCGTGGAGCGCCTGACACTCGACGCGCTCGAGCGGTTCGTGCGCGCGCTCATGTCCGAAGGGCGGTCGCCGCGTTCGGTCGGGCGCCTGGTGGCCGCCGTCCGCGGCTACTACCGCTTCACCTCGGCGGCCCGGGGCACGGAGAACCCCGCGGCCGATCTGCAGGCGCCGCGCGCCTGGAAGGCGCTGCCGAAGTTCCTGACGGTGGACGAAGTGGACGCGCTGCTGGCGGCGCCGGACATCTCCGAGCCGCGTGGGCTGCGCGATCGTGCGCTGCTCGAGCTGCTCTATGCGACCGGGCTGCGCGTCTCCGAACTGCTCGGCCTCACGCTCGCGCAGGTGGACCTCGACGGCGGCGTCGTGACGACGATGGGGAAGGGCCGCAAGGAGCGCGTCGTGCCGATGGGCGACGAGGCCGTGCGGTGGATCCGCCGCTACGTGACCGAGGCGCGCGGCACGCTCGCCGCCGGGCGACCGCAGCCGCGGCTCTTCGTGAACTCCCGCGGCGGGCCGCTCTCGCGCATGGGCTTCTGGAAGATCCTGCGCGCCTACGGGCTGGCGGCGGGCCTGAGCCGCGCCATCTCGCCGCACGTACTGCGGCATTCCTTCGCGACCCACCTGCTCGAACGGGGCGCCGACCTGCGGGCCATCCAGATGATGCTCGGCCACGCCGATCTCTCCACCACGCAGATCTACACGCACGTGCTCGACGAGCGGCTGCGCGCGGTCTACGAACGGTTCCATCCGCGCGCATGAGCTCGCGACGTCGTGTCATGCGCGGCACGGCATTCGTGCTCGCGGCCAGCGCGGCGTTCGTGGCCTGGCGCGTCACCCGCCTGCCGGCGCCGGTGGCGGTCACGGGCGATGCGGCCGCGGCGGCCGCGGACGTGCGCGTCGTCTACCACGTGCACACGACACGGTCGGACGGCACGGGCACGCCCGACGAGGTCGCCGCGGCCGCGCGCGAGGCGGCGGTGGACGTCGTCATTCTGACCGACCACGGCGACGGCACGCGCGTGCCCGATCCGCCGCAGCGCGTGGACGGCGTGCTCGTCATCGACGCCGCCGAGATCAGTACGTGGGCCGGGCACTACGTGGCCCTCGGCGCCCGGCCGTCGCCGTATCCGCTCGGCGGACTGCCGGAATCGGTCGTCGAGGACGTCGCGCGTCTCGGGGGCATGGGCGTCGTCGCCCATCCAGGCTCGGCGAAGGACGATCTCAGGTGGCGCGACTGGGACACGGTGTTCCCGGGCATCGAGTGGCTGAATGCCGACAGCGAGTGGCGCGACCGGCCGGCCCGGCTCTGGGACGTGCTCGTGACCTATCCCTGGGCGCCGGTGGCCACGATCGCGGCGCTGCTCGACCGACCCGAGGGCGAACTGCGCGCGTGGAATCGTCACGCCGCGCTGCGCCCGGTCGTCGGCCTCGCCGCGCACGACGCGCACGCCCGCATCGGCCTGCGCGGCGTGGGCGAGCCGTACGACGGAACCGTGGCGGTGCGCGCCCCCGGCTACGCCACGATGTTCCGCGCGTTCTCGAACGTGGTGCCGGTCGAGCGCGCGTCGTGGGGCCGGGATGTCGCCGCCGACGCCGCCACCATCATCGACGCCCTGCGGGCCGGGCGGGTGTACGCCGTCATCGGCGCCCGCGGCGCCGGACGCATCACGACCTTCACGGCGAGTGCGGGCGGCACGATCGCGCACATGGGCGACCACCTCATGCCGGACGGGCCCGTAACGTTCGCCGCCACGTCGAACGCGCCGGCGACGGCGGCGACCACGCTCGTGTGCGACGGACGGTCGGTGACAACCGCGCGCGGCGGTGCGCTCACATGGACGACGTCCGGTGCGCCCGGGGCCTGCCGACTCGAGATCACCCTCGACGAGGCCACGAGCACTCGGGCGCCGTGGATCATGACGAACCCCATCTATGTGCGTGAGGCGCGCGAGCGCGCCGCGCCACCGAGCGTCCTGCCGGCGCAGGTGATGGTCCCATTCGCCGGCAGTGCCGAGGCCGTGCGGTGGTCGGGCGAAACCTCACCTGGCTCCACGGCCGTGATGCGGCACGTTGGTGAGGCCGGGCGCGTCGTCTACGACTGGCAGCTCGCGGCCGGCGGGCGCGACCCGTTCGCAGCCCTCCGGCTCGACACGCCGGCCGATCTCGCGAGCTTCGATCGGATGGTCGTGCGGGCGTCGGCCGACCGGCCGATGCGTGTGTGGCTGCAGTTCCGCACGCCGGCCGATGGCGGGCACCGGTGGGGCACGTCGGTGTATCTCGACGAGACGCCGCGCGAGGTCACGCTGCCGTTCGCGCGCTTCCTGTCGATCGATCGCAAAGCCGGGGCGGCCATGCCCCTCGACAAGGTCACGGCCCTGCTCCTCGTGACGGACACCGTGCATGCGCGCCCGGGCGAGCGCGGCACCGTGCGACTCGACGCGCTGTGGCTGGCGCGCTGAGTGCTTACGTGCGGACGGTCAGCAGCAGATAGACGGCACCGGCGCCGAAGAGCAGGTTCGGCGCCCACGCCGCCAGCAGCGTCGGCATGGCGCCGCCCGCCCCGAACGCCGCGAACACGCTGATGAGCGTCCAGTAGGTGAGGGCGAGCACGATGCCCACGCCCACGCCGTACATCGCGCCGCGGCGGCCGGTCGTAACGGCAAACGGCACGCCGATGAGGGTCATCACGACCGTGACGAAGGGGAACGCAATCTTCCGGTAGAGCGCCACTTCGTCTTCGCGCACATCGTAGCCGCTGGCGCGCAGTTCCTCGACGTAGCGGCGCAGCTGCACGTAGTTCATCTGCGAGGGCGGCGGCACTTCGGTGATGAACGTGGCGGGTGCCTCGAGCGTGAGGTCCTGCGTGTCGAAGGGCGCGTAGGCGGTCACGGTGGCGCCGTCGCCGAAAGCGCGTGTCCAGCCCTTGCGGGCCTGCCAGGTGGTGGTGGACGCGTCGGGCGCCACGGCCACGGCGGCATAGACGCGCTCGCGCACCACGCCGTTGTCGCCGTCGGCGAAGTCGAGCACGGTCAGCCCGTTCAGCTCGCGCTGCTTCGGGTCGTAGAACTGATAGTGGTAGAGGCGGCCGTCTTCGCCGGTGAGCCACTTGCGGTTCAGCACGTCGAACGTGCGCGGCGTCTGGCCGCGGATGATGTAGTTGAGCCGCGCGGCGTTCGTGTTGGCCGGCCCGAGGATGAACTCCTCGAGGCCGAAGAGCGCGCCCGAGGCGATGAGGGCCGAGACGAGCAGCGGCACCGACGTGCGGTAGAGGCTGATGCCGCAGGCGCGCATCACGATGAGCTCGCTCGACTTCGTGAGCGCGCCGATCGTGACGACGGCCGCCATCAGCACGGCGAGCGCGATGATGTAGTAGACGAACTGCGGCGTCGCCCACCAGAAGTACTCGAGCAGCAGCGCCGTCGTCGCCGTGCCCTTGAAGAGCTTGTCGGAGAGATCGATGAAGGTCGAGATGTAGAAGAGGCTGGCCATGCCGAAGAGGCACAGGACCAGCACCCGCAGGTACATCATCCCCACGTAGAGGTCGAGCAGCGTCGGGCGCAGCCACGACATGTTCGGCACGCGCGAGACCAGCGACCCGCGCGTCGCGCTCCACGCGCCGCCGAGGCGGCGGGTGAGGGCGGGAGGCAGCAGCGTGCCGGCGCGGCGCGCCGGCCGCAGGCGCCGCCACAGCGCGACTACGCCGGCCAGACCCAGCACGAGGTTCGGCAGCCAGCGGGCGAGCCACGGCTCGAGGTAGCGGCCCTTGGCCATCGACTCGCCGATCCACATCACCGCGTAGTAGATGAAGATGACGGCGAGGCCGAGCACAAAACTCGCCAGGTGTCCGTCCTTGCGGTCGGTCGCGCCGAGCGCCACGCCGAGCAGCACGAACACGAAGCAGGCGGCGGGAATCGAGAACTTCTTGTGGATCTCGAGCCACTGGCCGTGCGACGAGTCGCCGCGGCCTTCGACTTCGGCCGCCCGGGTCAGGAGCTCCGCAATCGACATCTCGCGTTCGCCGCGCGCCGGGCCCTGGCGCGGAAAGACAGTTTCGGGATCCAGCGGCACGATCGTCTCGGCGAACGTGCTGATTTCGTAGCCGTTCGGATCGCGGTCCGAGGTGCTGTGGCGGCTGCCGTCGGTGAGCACCATCTGGATGGTGCGTTTGGCACGGTCGACGAGCATGCGGCCGTGTTTCGCCACGTACAGCACCGGGTGCTGCGGCGACCGCGTGTCGGCGGCGACCACCCCCGTCCAGCCGCCGGTCTCCGGTACTTCGCGGACGTAGACGACGAAGCCGGGGAAGTCCTCGAAGAAGACGCGCGGCTTGACCTCGCCCTCGGCGCGGTCGGCCACGAGCCTGGTCGTGATCTCGCGGAACGTCTGGTTGGCGTCGGGGATGGCCGAGATGAGCACCCACGAGGTGGTTGCCCAGCCGAGCACGCCCACGAAGAGGGCCGGGCGGAGCAGGCGCAGCGGGCTCAGGCCGCAGGCCTGCATGGCCACGACCTCGCGGTCGCCCGACAGCCGGCCGAGAGCCACGAGCAGGCCCACGAGCAGGGCCATGGGAATCGTGAGACCCAGGGCCTGCGGGACGAGCGTGACCATGACCCGCGCCACGGTCATCCACGGCACCCCCTTGGCAATCATCGTTTCGGCTTGCGCGATGATGAAGGGGATAATCAGGATGAACGTGAGAACGAGCAACGCCAGCGCGAAGGGCGCCAACACTTCGCGAATCACGTACCGGTCGAGCGTGCGCATGCGCGGCTGACCAGATTGTACCAGCAGCATGCCGTCACCTCCCGTCAGGCTCGCGCTTCTCTGGCACATGCACCAGCCGTACTACCTCGACCCGGAGACGGGCGAGTCGGTGCTGCCGTGGGTGCGGCTGCACGCGCTCAAGGACTACTGGGGCATGGTGGCGCTCGTGGACGAGTGCCCCGGCATGCGGGCCACGTTCAATATGGTGCCGTCACTCGTCGAGCAGGTCGAGGCCTACGCGCAGGAACGGACGTGGGACCGGCAACTGGTGCTCGGGCTGCGCGAGGCCGACGCCCTCGACCGCGCCGAGGCCGAGTGGTTCATCCGTGAGGGGTTCCACGCGCATCCGCCCACGATGGTCGACCCGTACCCGCGCTACGCCGAACTCTGGCGGCTGCAGGCGGGGGAGCGGCCCTTCGATCTCGCGGCGCTGCGCGATCTGCAGATCTGGCAGAAGCTGGCCTGGGTGGACCCGGATATCGCCGCCATCGACCCGCGGGTGCAGCGCCTGCTCGCCAAGGGGCGCCACTTCGACGAACACGACAAACACACGCTGCGGGCCGTCGAGCTCGAGGTGCTGCGCCGGATCGTCCCGGCCTACACCGCTGCCGCGGCGCGCGGTCAGGTCGAGCTCTCGACCTCGCCGTACTTCCACCCGATTCTGCCGCTCCTCTGTGCGTCCGCCGCCCACCACGACGCGCATCCCGGCGCGCCGCTCCCGGAGCCGCCGTTCATCTGGCCGGCTGACGCCGACGCGCAGCTGGCCCGCGCCATCGACGCGCACACGCGCTGGTTCGGGCAGCCGCCGCGTGGCGTGTGGCCTTCGGAAGGCAGCGTGTCGCCTGCCGCGGCAGACGCGATCGCCCGGGCCGGCTTCCAGTGGATGGCCACCGACGAAGACATCCTGAAGCGCTCGCGGGCGCTCGCGGGCGAGGCGACGCCCGACGTGCTCAAGTTCCGCGCGCATGCCTTCGCGACGCCGCACGGCGACGTGCGGATGCTGTTCCGCGACCACGGACTGTCGGACGCCATCGGCTTCGTCTACCAGAGCTGGCCGGCCGAGCCCGCGGTGGACGACTTCGTCGGCAAGCTGCGCGCGATCGGCGCGCACTGCGCCGGGGTGGACGGCGGCCAGGCCATCGTGCCGATCATCCTCGACGGCGAGAACGCCTGGGAGCACTACGCCGGTGGCGGCCGGCCGTTCCTGCGCGCGCTCTACCGGCGTCTGGCCGAGGCACCCGACATCGAGCCGGTCACGATGCACGAGGCGACGAGCGGGGAAGTCACACCCCTGACTCGCCTCTTCGCCGGCTCGTGGATTCATGCCGACTTCGGTATCTGGATCGGGCATGCCGACGACCGGCGGGCCTGGACCCAGCTCGGCCAGGCGCGGGCCCGTCTCGAGGCGCACCGCGCCGAAATCACGGCCGAGGCGGCGGCCGAGGCCATGGACGCCCTTCAGGCGGCCGAGGGCAGCGATTGGTTCTGGTGGTACGGCGACGACCATTCGTCGGCGCACGACCGCGACTTCGACGCCCTGTTCCGCCGGCACCTGCGGCGGGCGTGGCGGGCCATGGGCGTCGAGCCGCCCGAAGAGCTGCATCGCACGAACATCACGACCGCCGTGGCTGGTGACGACGTGCTGCGGCTGCGCCTGGCGGCGGAGCCCGCGGCGACGACGGCGACCACGGCGAGTTACTTCGCGCGGCTCGGTGCGGCGCCACTCGAGCGGTCGGCCGGGTCGATGCACCGGGTGGGCCGCTCGGCCATCACGCGCTGCGATGCCGGCGCGACCACGGACGGGCTGGTGCTCTGGGTCGAGGCCGCCGACGGCGTCGGCCTGGCGGTGGAGTCGGTGGTGCTCGAGTCAGGCGCCACGCCGGTCACGCGCGACATTCCGGGCGGCCGCGTCGTTATCCCGTGGGAGGCGCTCGGCGCCGGCGCCGGCCTCGGCACGATCGTGCGCCTCAGGGTCGTGGCCCGTGACACCGCGCGGCGGATCGTCGAAACGGTGCCGGCCGACGGACTGGCGCGACGGGTCGAACTGCCAGGCGTGAGCGCCAGCGCAGCCGTCTGGACGGCCTGAGTCGCCGCCGCGGACCGTCCGGTCCGAGCTCGTCGCCGCCCGGATCCACGGACAGGGCAAACCACCCACAAACCATCAACACCCGGCATTCATGCCCATTACCATTAGGGTCTGATAATATATCTTATGTAAACTCAACTGAGGGAGCGGGCCGATCGGGCGGCCGCATCGAGGGTCTGCAAGCAGGAACTTCGGGGTGTGGCGCGGCCCGAACCACGACTCGTGGCCGTGTCTTGGGGTGCGTCTCGAGGCGGGAGTCCGGACGCCGGTCCGGGGACTTACTGCTGGTGCCTGATGTCGTCGAGGATGGCTTCGAGGGCGCTGATGATCTCGTCCTTCGATGCCTGCTTCTTGCTGAAGGTGAGGCGCAGATTGAACGCCTTGGTCGGCGGCCGAAAGCTGAAGACGAACGCCTTCGGACGTCCAGGGCCGGGCTTCGGATTCTCCTGTTGCTTGCGGAGTTGCTCGCGGGTGACGCCCTGCGTGGCGATCCTCTCGACGAGCGCGGCCATCTTCTTCGGGTCGCCCTGGCGGGCCACCTGGAGCAGGATCGACTTGCTGGAGATGTCCGCCAGACGGCACACCTTACGCACCTCGGGCGGGATGGACGTGAGCGACAGCGACTCGGTAATGGAGGTCCGCGACTTCCCCAGCCGCTTGGCCAGATCCTCGTGGGTGTAGCCGCACTTGGTGCTGAGGCTGTGCAGCGCTTCGGCTTCTTCGAAGGCCGTCAGGTCCTTACGCTGGATGTTCTCGACGAGTGCCAGTTCCAGCATCTCGGTATCGTCGACGTCGCGGACGACGACAGGCAGTTCGACGATGCCGGCGCGGATGGCAGCCTGGTAACGACGCTCACCGGCGATGATCTGATAGCGCTCACCGCGCTGGCGAACGATCAGGGGCTCGATGATCCCCTTCTCGGTGAGCGACGAGACCAGGTCCGACAGGTCGCCCATGGCCTGCCGCGGCTGGTCAGGGTTGGGATCCACCTTGTCGATCGGCACCATGCGGCCCACGGGTGTGGCCGCCGAGGCCGCGAGAGTGTCCACGTAGTGCGCGTCGTGACGCATCTGGAGAGCGACTGGAAGACCGCGTGGTTTAGCCACGTTCGATGACCTCTTCGCACAGGCTGTAGTACTCGCTCGCTCCCGATGACTCCGGCGCGAACGTGAAGATGGACTCGCGATACGCCGGGCTTTCCTCGAGCCGCACGCTCTTGCTGATGACCGTCTTGAACACGTTGTCTCCGAACACCTTGCGAATCTGCGTGAGGATGTCCCGCCCGAGCGCCGTCCTCCTGTCGTGCATCGTGATGACGACACCGAGAATCTTCAGTCCAGGGTTGGGCCTCTGACGCACTTTCTCAATCGTCTCGAGGAGGTCGTCGGTGCCTTCGAGGGCGAAGTAGGACGACTGGATGGGAATGAGCAGGTGCGTCGCCGCCACCAGGGCGTTCACTGTCAGGAGGCCAAGGGCCGGCGGGCAGTCGATGACGACATGCGTGAAGGTCGTGAGACGCGCGAGCTGATCCTTGAGCCGGAACGGCGCGTCGAGTTCGCCGACGAGGCGCGACTCGAGCTTCGCGAGTGAGATGCGGGCGGGCGCCACCGAGAGGTTCGGTACCGCCGTCGGGCGGATGATCTCCTGCATGTCGAGCGTCGGTTCGACGAAGACGTCGTACATCCCGCGCTCGATCTCCCGCAGGTCGAGAAACGACATGCTGCTGTTGGCCTGTGGGTCGAGGTCGATGAGCAGCGTCGACTTGCCTCGAAGGGCCAGCGCGGCCGCCAGGTTGAGGGCGGTCGTGGTCTTGCCGACGCCGCCTTTCTGATTCGCGATGGCGAGGATCATTGATGACGGGTGAGGCTGCAGCGGTATTGGGAGTCCGAACCACTCGAGGAGACCGAGTGGGGCCATTCTAGGAGTCCGTGTGCAACTGCGTCAAGGCACGTCCGGGGTCGGATCGTGTGCCGTCTGGAAATTGGTGACGCTAAGTGGCTGATAAATAGGTGTTTAACTGAATTGTCGGCCGGCCGACAATTCGTTGAGCCCGCCGCAGGGGCGGACGCTTCGAGATTACATTTTGTACTTGCCGAGGTCCTCGGGTTCGAGGCTTTCGAGCCACTGGTGCAGGCGCTCCCCGTCGACCTTGGCCGTGCTGGCGTCGATGGTCTTGGCGCTCTCGATGACCGACTCCTCCACCCAGATCGGTGAGCGCGTGCGCAGCGCCAGGGCGATGGCATCACTCGGGCGGGCGTCCACCGCCACCTTCCCCGCCGGCGTGTCGAGGTGGATGTGCGCGAAGTAGGTGTTGTCCTTCACATCGGAGACGACGACCCGCTCGACGCTCGCCTGCAGGTCGTGGATGACGTTACGCAGGAGGTCGTGCGTCATCGGGCGGGGGGTATGCACGTTCTCGAGCTGGAGGGCGATGGCGTTCGCCTCGAACACGCCGACCCAGATCGGCAGGATGCGCCGGTCCTGGTCGTCGTGCAGGATGACGATGGGCATGTTTGTCACGGGGTCAACGGTGAGGCCCTTGATCGTCATCTCAATCAGCATGTGGTCACCTCGGTGGCCGGCCCGGCGGCGAGGATCGGCTGACCCCAGACGCCGAAGGCGCCGGCGCGTTCGATGCGCACCGGCACGAAGGTGCCGAGCCACGACGACTCGCCCGGGAAGTTCACCACGGTGTTGCCTGACGTGCGGCCGGCCAGCTCCCATGCACGGCGCTTGCTGGTCGTGTCGACCAGCACGTCAACCGTGCGCCCGATGGACGCTTCGTGCAGCCTGGCCTGAATGCCCTTCTGCAGCGACTGGAGCTCGACGATGCGGCGGGTCTTCTCCGCCTCCGCCACGTCGTCGGGCATCCGTTGTGCGGCCAGGGTGTTCGGCCGCGGCGAGTACTTGAACGAGAACATGCTGTGGTATCCGACGGCCTCGGTGAGGGACAACGTCTCGCGAAAGTCGTCGTCGGTCTCCCCCGGGAACCCAACGATCATATCGGTCGAGAGCTGCAGGTCCGGGAGGGTCGTCTTCAGTTTCTCCACCAGGGCGAGATACTCCTCGCGGGAGTGCCGGCGGCGCATGGCCTTGAGCACGCGCGTGGAGCCTGACTGCACCGGCAGGTGCAGATGGCGGCAGACCTTGGAGAGGTCGCGCATAGCCGCGATGAGGCGGTCCGAACAGTGGCGCGGATGCGGACTCGCGAAGCGGATGCGCTCGATGCCGTGCACCTCCTGCACGGCCTCGAGCAGGCCGGCGAAGTCGCACGCCGGGTCATCGGGCGCCTGGTAGTGATTGACGATCTGCCCGAGCAGCTGCACTTCGCGCCGGCCGGAGGCGGCCAGCTCCTCCACCTCGCGGATGATCTCGGCCTTGGCGCGCATGCGTTCGTGGCCGCGCGTGTAGGGCACGACGCAATAGGAGCAGTAGTCGTTGCAGCCTTCGACGATGGTGACGAAGCCCTTCACGGGATCGTCGCGGCGTGTGAGTCCGAGTGGAAAGGTCGGTTCGTCGTAAGGCGTGGCCACGTCCACGAGCGGCTGGCTGGTGGCTTCGGCCTGGGCCAGGAGCACCGGCAGCATCTTCACGCGCTGGGTGCCGATGACGATGTCCACGAGTTTCGACTTGGCGAGCACCTGCGCGCCTTCCTGTTGCGCGACGCAGCCGGTCACCGCGACCATCGGCGCGCGGCCGGTGCGCCCGGCGAGACCCTTGATGTGGCCGAGGCGCGTGTAGAGCTGTTCCTCCGCCCGTTCGCGCACGGAGCAGGTGTTGATGACGACGAGATCGGCGTCGTCGTCGGCGTCGGTGGCTTCGAACCCCGCCTGTTCCAGGAGCCCGGCCATGCGTTCGGAGTCATGGACGTTCATCTGGCAGCCGTAGGTTTCGATCAGGTATTTCTTGGCCATTATTTGCGGGCTTTCGCTTTCGCCCCACGGGCGCTTTCGCCTTTCGCCTTCGCCTCGGCCGGCGCTTTCGCTTTCGCCTGAAGGAGGGTGCGGGCGGCCGACAGGACGTCGCTCGAGAGCGCGCTCTCCCCCGCCATCATCCGGGCGATCTCGTGCTCTCGGGCGCCGTCGTCGAGCCGCGTCACTGAGGTCACCGTGCGGGGGCCCTTGACCGCCTTGTCGATGCAGTAGTGGGTCGAGGCCATCGCGGCGATCTGCGGCAGATGGGTGATGCAGAGCACCTGGGTGCGCTGCCCGAGCGACCTGAGCTTCTCGCCGACGACCGAGGCGGCGCGTCCGCCGATGCCGGCGTCCACCTCGTCGAAGATGAGCGTGCGGGCCGGGTGCTCCCCCGCCGACAGCGTCTTGAACGCGAGCATGATGCGCGAGAGTTCGCCGCCCGAGGCGATGCGCGCGAGCGGCCGCGGATCTTCGCCGGGGTTGGCGGCGAGGAAGAACTCGGCCGTGTCGATGCCGCCGCTGTGCCAGCCCTGCGGCGTCTCGCTCGTCGTGAGGCGCACCTCGAAGCGGGCGCGGGCCATGCCGAGCTCGGCCATGCCGGCTTCCACCGCCGTACCGAGCGCCTTCGCGGCGCCATGGCGGGCCGTCGAGAGCGCGCGAGCGACGGCGAGGAAGGCCGTGCGCGCCTCTTCGAGGGCGGCCCGGGCGGTGTCCTTGTGCTGGGCGCCGCCCGTGAGGGCCTCGAGTTCGCGCTCGAGCGACGCGGTCTTCGCGCGGACGTCGCCGAGGGTGGGGCCGTGTTTGCGCTTCAGGCGTTCGAGCAGGGCGAGGCGGTCTTCCACCTCCTGCAGCCGCCCGGGCGAGGCATCGAGGCCGTCGGCGTAGTCGCGCAGAGTGAGCGCCAGATCGTCGAGCTGTGCCTTGACGGCCTCGCGCGCGGCGACGTGTGGCGCGAAGGTGGCGTCGATGGACGAGAGCTCGCTCACCCGCTTCCAGATCTGGGCGAGCGTGCCGAGGGCGGCGTGTTCCTGTTCGTAGAGCAGGCCGTAGGCCTCGGTGCAGAGGGTCTGCAGACGTCCGGCATGCCGCAGCACGTCGCGCGTGCGCTCGAGCGCCTCGTCCTCCCCCTCGGCCACGGCGGCCTTGCGCAGTTCAGCCAGATGGAATTCCACGAGTTCGAGGCGGCTCGCCCGTTCACCGGCATCGAGTTCGGCGCGCGCCAGTGCCTGTTCCGCGTCGCTCACGACCGCCCACGCGGCGGCGACCGCCGCGGTCTGGTCGCCGAGGTGCGCCCAGGCGTCGAGCATCGGCAGGTGCGTGGCGGGATCGAGCAGTGCCTGATGTTCGTGCTGCCCGTGCAGTTCGACGAGGTCGCTCACGAGTGTGCGGAGCGCCGCGGCGTTCACGAGCTGGTCGTTCACGAAGGCGCGCGAGCGGCCCTGGGCGGTGATTTCGCGGCGCACGACGAGGTCGTGGCCATCGGGCGTCTCGAGCTGGGCTTCGACGCTGGCGGTGTCTTCGCCGGTGCGCACGAGGTCTGACGAGGCGCGGCCGCCGAGCAGCAGGCCCACGGCCTCGACCAGCATCGACTTGCCGGCGCCGGTCTCGCCCGTCAGGACGTTGAACGAACGTTCAAATTCAACGGCGGCCGACTCGATGACCGCGAGGTTCTTGATCGCCAGATACCGGATCATCGACGGGTCGCCAGGGGTCGGCCACGCGCGCAGGACGGTGGAGACGGAAGTGCCATCGTATCATGGGTTTGACAGAATTTCGCACGACGTGTTACGTTTGCACACTCGCGCTGTTCCCAGCGGCGCATCTCTCCCCTGACAGTGGAGGTGTCGTTGCGCACGTCTGGATTGTTTTTCCTGGCCCTGCAGGCGCCGGAGGCTGAAGCGCCCGTTCGCGGCTCGCTCAGCATCCTGCAGCTCGTGGCGGATGCCAGCCTCGTCTCCAAGGTCGCGCTCGGGGTGCTCGTCATCTTCTCGATCGTGTCGTGGGGCATCATCTTCTCGAAGTGGCTGGCGCTGCGCCGGGCGCGCCAGCAGTCGAAGTCGTTCCTCGACGTCTTCCGCAAGAGCGCCAAGTTCTCCGAGGTGCAGGGCGTCTGCAAATCGCTCGAACACTCCCCGCTCGTCGGGCTGTTCCAGGCCGGCTACGCGGAACTGAACCTGCAGCTGCGGGCCGACCCGAAGGCCACGCCGGCCAGTCCAGGTGTGCCGGCGGCGCGTCCAACCCTCAAGAGCCTCGCCGCGGTGGATCGCGCGCTGCTCCGGGCATCGTCCGTCGAGGTGAACAAACTGGAGCAGCAGGTCACCTTCCTTGCCACCACCGCCAGCCTGGCGCCGTTCATCGGCCTCTTCGGCACGGTGTGGGGCATCATGTCGGCCTTCGCGGGCATCGGCGCGCAGGGCTCGACCGATCTCGCTGTGGTCGCCCCGGGTATCGCCGAAGCACTGGTGGCAACGGCGGTCGGCCTCTTCGCGGCCATGCCGGCCGTCTACTTCTACAACCACTTCACCTCGACAGTGAAGGTCATGGCTTCCGAGATGGACGACTTCGCGCTGGAGTTCCTGAACATCTCGGAGCGGAACTTCACCTAGCGTCATGCCCAAGGTGATGGCGTCCTCGCCGGGGAGCGGCGGCCGGTCGCGCGGGCGGCGGGTCTCGACCACGCTTGCCGAGATCAACGTGATCCCGCTCGTGGACGTGATGCTCGTGCTGCTCATCGTGTTCATGGTGGCGGCGCCGATGCTCCAGAAGGGCATCGAGGTGAATCTGCCGGTGGCGGCGCGGGCCACGAAGCTGCCGGAAGAGCGTCTGTACGTGACGGTGCCGGCCTCCTACCGCCGCGACAAGCGCGTGCAGATCGGCGACGACCGCGACGGCATTCCCTTGACGGCGCTGCGCGAGCGGATGCGCCAGGCCATGGCCGAACGCGATCAGAAAGAAGTGTTCCTGCGCGGTGATGCCACGATTCAGCTGCAGGAGCTCACGGAGGTGATGGACGCGCTCAAGATCGGCGGCGTCGAACGCGTGGGCATCCTCACGGCCACGCCCCCCGGACGCCGATGACGATGGACGCCGTCTCGCAG
>JBIKUN010000151.1:0-10243 GCA_044347565.1 Vicinamibacterales bacterium
CGGCAAGGAAGCGTCGTTCCCGTTCCATCCCGCCGAGGTGCCGGCCGATGCCGGCATCGTCGGCATTCTCGATCACTGGACGCTCGGCGAACGATGATTCTCGCGCGCGTCATCGGCCAGGCCGTGTCCACCGTGAAGCGGCCTCAGTTCGAGGGCACGAAGCTGCTGCTCGTGCAGCCCGAGACGCCTGAAGGTGTGGCCGTGGGCACGACGCTGCTGGCGGTGGACGGCGTCGGCGCGGGTGTGTCCGAGCGTGTGCTCGTCGTGGTCGAGGGCCGCGCCGCCGCCGACATCGTCGGCCGCAAGCTCGCGCCGGTGGATGCCGCCATCATCGGCATCGTCGACCAGGTGGACGTCGAGGCATAGCGGTGGACGAACACCAGGTCCGGCTCCTCGTGCGGCAGGCGATCGCGCGGCACATGGGCGCGCCGCAGGTGCCCGCTCCTGTCCCCGTCACGCGCGCCGCGGCCCTCGCGCCGGCGCCGGTCATGCCCGCGCCGGCCGGATCTGCTGCGCACGTCGCGTTCGCGCGATTCAACCTCGTCCGGCCCGCCGGCGAAACCGAGTGCCTCATCGAACCCACGGTGACCTGCAATCACTGCGGCCACTGCCAGTGCTACGGGCACTGACCTGCTGACCATGCCCACGAAGCCCTCCGTGCTCGTCACCCGCCGTCTGCCGTCGGCCGTGCTCGAGCGTCTCGAGTCGGTCTGCGATATCGACCTGCACACCGATCCCACGGCCATCTCCCGCGAGTCGCTGCTCGCGCGCGTGGCCGGCAAGGACGCGCTCGTGTGCCTGCTGACAGAGCCCATCGACACCGCGGTGCTCGACGCGGCCGGGCCGTCGCTGAAGGTCGTGGCGAACGTGGCCGTCGGCTTCAACAACATCGACGTCGCCGCCTGCCGGGCGCGCGGCATCGTCGTCACGAACACGCCGGACGTGCTCACGAACGCCTGCGCGGACTTCACCTGGGCGCTCATCCTCGCCGTGACCCGCCGGCTCGGCGAAGGGGAACGCGAGCTGCGCGACGGCCGCTGGAAGGGCTGGGCGCTCGATCACCTGCTCGGGATGGAGCTGCGCGGCAAGCAGCTCGGGCTCGTGGGCATGGGACGCATCGCCCGCGCCGTGGCGGACAAGGCGCCGGCGTTCGGCATGTCCGTGGCCTATACGGACCAGGTCGTGACCGACGTGCCCGGGACGACCGCGATGTCACTCGACCGCCTGCTCGCGACCTCGGACGTGCTGTCGCTGCACGTGAATCTCACGCCGCAGACGACGCACCTCATCGACCAGAAGGCGCTCGTGAAGATGCGGCGGTCGGCCTACCTCATCAACACGTCGCGCGGTCCGGTCGTGGACGAAGCCAGCCTCGCGTGGGCCCTGCGCGAGCGCGTCATCGCCGGCGCGGCGCTCGACGTCTACGAGAAGGAACCGGTCGTGCACCCGGACATCCTCGGCCTCGAGAACGCGCTGCTCATTCCGCATCTGGCGAGCGCCACGACGGAAACGCGCACGGCGATGGCCGATCTGGCCATCTCGAACGTGCTCGCGGTGCTCGACGGCCGGCCCGCCATCACGCCCGTCCCATGAGCCCGCGCGCCGCCGTTGCCGCCCCGGCCGGCGCCGCCACGCCGCGCCCGCGCGTGCGCGTCGGGCGTCCGGACCCGGCACGCGTCGAACGTGTGCTCCGCGAGCTGGCCCGCCACATCGACGGGATGGAGCTGCCGGCGATCGAGAAGATCTCGGAGTCGCAGCAGACCGACCCGTTCCAGGTACTCATCGCCACGCTGCTCTCGGCGCGCACGCAGGACGCCACGACACTCGCCGCCTCGACGCGGCTCTTCGCGAAGGCCCGCACGCCGAAGGCGATGGCGAAGCTACAGCTGAAGGATATCGAGATGCTCATCTACCCGGTGAGCTTCTACCGGAACAAGGCGCGCCACGTGAAGGCGGCAAGCCAGCGACTGCTCGAGGTCTACGGCGGCCGCGTGCCGTCCACCGTGGACGAGCTCGTGACGCTGCCGGGCGTGGGCCGGAAGACGGCCACGCTCACCCTCATCGTGGCGTTCGGCAGCCGCGAGCACGTGTGCGTCGACACACACGTGCACCGGATTGCCAATCGCATGGGCTGGGTGAAGACGGCGACGCCCGACGACACCGAACAGGCCCTGTATGCGGCGACCGACGCCCGCTGGTGGAAGTATCTGAATCTGTATCTCGTCACCTGGGGGCAGAATTGCTGCCGTCCGGTGTACCCTCGGTGTGACGATTGTGCCGTCGTGGCCGACTGTCCGCGCCTCGGCGTGACGAAGGTCGGCCACTCGAGAAAAGGAGACTCCTGATGCTGTCCCGTGTTCGTCGGCTCGTGCCGAGCCTCGCTGTGGCCGCGCTGGTGCTGGCCGCTCCGGCCTTCGCCCAGGCGCCTGCCGCCCCCGCTGGTCCCGTGATCGTCGTCGAGACCTCGCGCGGCGTGTTCGAATTCGAAACCTATCCGGCCGAGGCGCCGAAAACCGTCGCCCGCATCGTCGAGCTCGTGAAGCAGCGCTTCTACACCGGCCAGCGGATTCACCGCGTCGTGCCGGGCTTCGTCATCCAGTGGGGCGATCCGCAGACCCGCGACATGACCAAGAAGGACCGCTGGGGCACGGGCGGCAGCGGCAAGCCGGTCGGCGTCGCGGAAATCACGAAGACGCGCACGCACGTGCTCGGCGCCGTGGCCATGGCGCATGCCGGCGATCCGGCGAAGGCCGACAGTCAGATGTACGTCACACTCGCGCCGGTGGCCCGTCTGAACGGGCAGTACACCGTGTTCGGCAAGGTCATCTCGGGCATGGATGTCGTGCAGAAGATTCAGGCCGAAGACGTCGTCAAGCGGATGACCATCAAGTAGACGGCTCGAGCCAGGGAAAGCGCTCCACGAGCGCCGGTGGCAGCGGCGAAGGCACGTCTTCGCCGAGCTGCCGGCGCAACTGGACGGCGTTGGCCACGCCCTGCGCCGAGAAGTGATTGTTGAAGAACAGATACGCCTTTTTCACCTGCGTCGCGAGGCTCGCCACGGCCTCTCCGAGCGGCGCCAGTTCCTCCGCCGAATACAGGTAGTTGTAGCGGTCTTCCGCCGCGGCGTGGTTCCACCATTCCGCCGCGTTGCGGCCGTGGAAGCGCGCGTAGGCGACGCGGCCGGGCGCCGTGTCCACCGGCGCGGCCCAGTTCTGGCGGATCGAGAAGCGGAACTTCGGCTCGTCGATGAGCGTCCACGCCGCACCGTAGGCGGCAAGGAGCGCCGCCGTATCGGCCCCCGCATCGCTCCACGACTTGTGCCGCAGCTCGACGGCCACCGGGAAGTCGGCGAAGGTGCGCAGCAGCCAGCCGAGATAGTCCACGCCGGCGGCGCCGGCCGTGAAGCTCGGCGGGAACTGCACGAGCAGCGGCCCGAGTTTTCCGGCAAGCGCCAGCGGCTCGATGCCGCGCTTGAACTCGTCCACGTCCGCGAGTCGCACGTCACCGGCTGCGGCGAGCGCCTCGTCCGACGCCCCGGGCGCACCGGCGGCCACGGCTTCCAGGAACATCGCCGGGTGGGTGAACTTCTGGAAGAGCTTCACCGCGAACTCGAAGCCGGGCGGCGTGCGGTCCGCCCAGGCCTGCGTGGTCTTCGCGCGCGGCTGCCCGTAGAAGGTCGAGTTCACCTCGACCACGTCGAACCAGCGCGCATAGAACTCGAGTTCGTCGAAGCCGCGTGGGCGCGCGTCCTTCGCCGGGTAGAACACGCCGTTCCAGGTGCCTCGGCCGCCGGGGTAGCTCCACCCCGACGTGCCGACCCGCACGCTCATGTCGCCTTCGCGTACGCCTCTTTGTCGAAGCCGAACGTCACCGTCGTGCCGCGCACGAGGATCGGCCGCTTGATGAGGTTGGGCTGCGCCATCATGAGGTCGATGGCCTCCTTCTTCGAGGCCGGCAGCGGCTGCGTCTTGAAGACGGGGCTGCGCGTGCTCACGAAGCGGAGGAAGTCCTTCGCATCGATGTGCTGTTCCAGGAAGGCGCGCGTGGGCGGCGCCTTGTTGATGTCGCGTTCTTCGACGTCCACCCCGCGGTCGGCCAGGAAACTCCTGGCGTTCTTGCAGGTCGTTCAAGTGGGCTTGGTGTAGAACGTGGCGGTCGGCATCGGTCTACAATAAACGATTGCGGCCACCGTCGCCGCCGCCATGCTGACCGTCAACGAGATCTTCCATTCGATCCAGGGGGAGTCGTCCTACGCGGGACGTCCCTGTGTCTTCGTGCGCCTCACGGCCTGCGATCTGCGCTGCGTGTGGTGCGACAGCCCCTACGCCTTCCACGAAGGCCGGAAGATGTCCGTGGATGAGGTCGTCGCCGCCGTCGAACACTACGGCTGCCCGCTCGTCGAGATGACCGGTGGCGAGCCGCTGCTGCAGAAGGCGCTGTACCCGCTGATGGAGCGGCTGCATGTGGGCGGCCACCAGGTGCTCATCGAGACGGGCGGCCACCGCAGCATCGAACACGTGCCGGCGTGGGCGACCGTCATCATGGACGTGAAGTGCCCGGGCAGCGGCGAGGCCGCGAAGCACGACACCGCCAACTTCGCGCGGCTGCGGCCGCACGACGAAGTCAAGTTCGTGGTCGCCGATCGCACTGACTACGAGTACGCGCGCGAGGTGCTGCGGCGCGAGCACCTCGTCACCCGCGTCGCCGCGGTGCACCTGTCGCCGGTGCACGGCGGTCTCGACGCGAAGACGCTCTCGGAGTGGGTGCTCGAGGATCGCCTGCCGGTGCGCGTGCAGCTCCAGGTGCACAAGTACATCTGGGGCGCCGACGTGCGCGGCGTCTAGCGGCGCACGGCCGCGGACCCTAGCGGCTGGCGCGATCGCGCCCGGCGTCTTTGGCGCGGAAGAGCGCCGCATCGGCCCGGCCCACGAGCGCCTCGAAGGCTTCGTGCGGCTTGATGCCCGCGACGCCGGCCGAGAGCGTGATCTGCGGCGCGCCGTCCGACGTGCTTTCGGCCACCTGGCGGCGCAGGCGGTCGGCCACTTCCACGGCGCCGTTCTCGTCCACGTCGGCGAGCAGCACCGCGAACTCCTCGCCGCCGTAGCGTGCCAGCAGGTCGCCGGGGCGCAGGCCCGACAGGATTGCCTTGCCGATGCGGCGCAGCGCGGCATCGCCGACGGCGTGTCCGAAGCGGTCGTTCAGGTCCTTGAAGCGATCGGCGTCGGCCATGAGGAGCGCGCCCTGCCGGCCTTCGCGCAGCAGGCGCACCACCTGCAGCGGGAACATCTCGTCGAACCAGCGGCGGTTGTGCAGCGTGGTCAGGCTGTCCACCATCGACAGCCGCTCGAAGCGGCGGCGTTCGTCGCTGGCCTCGGCGAGCACCGCGTGGTCGTGGCGCACGCGGCCGGCGAGCACACGCAACAGGTTGCGGGCGAAGGTGGCACTCGAGTCGATGAGCGACCATACCTGCACGTGATCGAGTTCGAGGAGCGTCGTCGGCTCGACCGCCACGACGTCAGCCGAGACCGGCTGTCCGTCGAGGAGCGAAAGTTCTCCGAGGCACTCCCCCTGGCCGAGCCGCACGTGCGGCGCGTCGATGCCCGGCAGCACGACGTCCACGGCGCCCTCGGCGATGACGAAGAGCGAGGTGTTGAGCTCGCCGGTCACGAGCAGCCGATCGCCCGATGCCAGCCGACGCGTCGCCGCCGACCCCACGAGCACGCGCTTGAGGCGCGGCGTGAGCTTGTCGAAGAGCGGGGAGGTGTCGAGCTGCGAGAAGATGCGGTCCGTCATGGGTGCCAGCTCACCAGTCTCCTTCGGCGCCGGGGGCGCGTGCAAGGACCCGCCGGCGCACGCTCACGGCACGCGGACGCGGAAGCGGTAGCGCGCGACGACGTCGGCATCGCCCTGCCACAGCGTCAGCACGTGCTCGCCGGCGGCCACCGCGTAGCCCGGCACGGTCACCGAGACCCCGCCGGCGGCCGCGTCCACCGGCCAGCGCCGCACCTCGCCGGACGGCCTGGCCTCGAGTTCCGCGGTGAGCTCATCGGCCGACTGGGAGATGCCGGAGAGTTCGAGCCGCACCTGCGGGGCCGAGGGTGGCACCGTGACGTCCACCGTGGCGTGGCCGGCCGCGTCGCCTTTCTGACCGGCGGAGAGGGCGATGACCGCCACCGGGCCGGCAGCCTGAGGCGTCGCCGTGGGGGCCGGGGCCGAATCGGTACAGGCGGAGGTCAGGCACGAGAGGAGCAGGAGGGCAGCACACCGCACACCGCGGTTGTACCAGATTCCTGACGTGCCGCAGATGAAGCGCCTCGAATGCCGCCCCGGCGGCCCCGGCGCAGTGGCGGGCGGGCCTCCGGACCAGCCGCTCCCGCCGCTGCGTGGGAAGATAGGCGGATGCCGGCAGCCGTCGTCCTCCTGAGCGGAGGCCTCGATTCCTACACCGCCGCCGCCGTGGCCCGACGCGACGGCTTCGACCTCTACGCCCTCAGCGTCCGCTACGGCCAGCGGCATGTGACCGAGCTCGCTGCGGCGCGCCGCGTGGCTGCCGCGCTCGGCGTCGTGCGTCATCTCGAGATCGACGTCGAGCTGTCGCGCATGGGCGGGTCGGCGCTCACCGCCGACATCGACGTGCCGAAGGATCAGCCGATCGATCCGGCCGTGATTCCCGTCACCTACGTGCCGGCGCGCAATACGGTGTTCCTCGCGCTCGCCCTCGGCTGGGCGGAGGTCGTGGGCGCCACGGATCTTGTCATCGGCGTGAATGCCCTCGACTACTCCGGCTATCCCGACTGCCGGCCCGAGTTCATTCGCGCGTTCGAGAGGCTGGCCGGCCTGGCGACGAAGGCGGGCGTCGAAGGGCGCACGTTCACGGTCCACACGCCGCTCATCGCACTCTCGAAGGCCGAGATCGTCCGGCTGGGGCTGTCGCTCGGCCTCGACTTCGGCCTCACCCACAGCTGCTACGATCCGCCCGCCGATGGCCGGCCGTGCGGCCACTGCGACAGTTGCCGTCTGCGCGCCGATGGCTTCGCCGCCGCCGGCGCCATCGATCCCCTGACCGCCCATCCGTGAGTGCCATGACCGACCGCCTGTATTACACCGACGCCTACCGCACCGAGTTCGACGCCGACGTCACGGCCTGTGCGCCCGTGGGCGATCGCTTCGCCGTGACGCTTTCGGCCACGGCGTTCTATCCGACGTCGGGCGGGCAGCCGCACGATCTCGGCCGCCTCGGCGGACGCGCCGTGATGGACGTGATCGACGACGAGGACGGCCGGCTCGTGCACCTCGTCGACGGGCCGCTTGACATCGGCGCGCGTGTGCACGGCGCCCTCGACTGGGCGCGGCGTTTCGACCACATGCAGCAGCACACGGGCCAGCACGTGCTGTCGGCGGCCTTCGAGACGATCTGCAAGGCACGCACGGAAAGCTTCCACCTGGGCGCCGCGAGCGCCACCATCGACCTCGGCCGCCAGGTGTCGCCGCAGGAGATCGCGGCCGCCGAAGACGACGCCAACCGCGTCGTGTGGCAGGACCGCGAGGTGCGCGTGCGGTTCGTCTCGGCCGGGGAGGCGGCGACGCTGCCGCTGCGCAAGGAATCCGGCCGCACCGGCACGCTCCGCCTCGTGGACGTGACCGACTACGACCTCTCGGCGTGCGGCGGCACGCACGTGGCGCGCAGCGGCGGCATCGGCGTCATCAGCGTGACCGGCTGGGAGAAGTTCAAGGGCGGCACGCGCGTGGAGTTCCGGTGCGGCGTGCGCGCGCTGACCCAGTTGCGTGAGTGGCGTGATGCGCTCACGGCGACGAATCGTGCGCTGTCGGTCTCGGCCGTGGAACTCGCGCCGGCCATCGAGCGGCTGCAGGGCGAGAACAAGACGCTCGCGCGCACGGTGCGCACGCTGCAGGAACAGCTCGCCGGCCACGTGGCGGCGGACCTCGTGACCACGGCCGCACGCGTTGGCGACCGCGTGGTCGTCGCGCAGGCGCTCGACGGCTGGGATGCGCCCGGGCTCAAGGCCATCGCCGCGTCGATCGCGGCCACGCCCGGCGCCTGCGCCGCCGTGTTCTCCGCCACCTCGCCGGCGCTCGTCGTCATCGCCCGCGCGGCCGACGTGCCCGTGGACGCCGGTGCCGTGCTGAAGGCGCTCGTGGCGCAGTTCGGCGGCAAGGGCGGCGGCAAGGCCGACCTCGCCCAGGGCGGCGGACTCACCGGCGACATCAACGCGATCGTGGAGGCAGCGCACGCGGCGCTGGCGTCGTAGCCGGCATGTCCGACGTGCGTGTGCTGCCAACCGCGGAGGTTCCCGGAATCGATGCTAGCGCGGCGCCATGCGCAGCGCACCGTCGAGGCGGATCGTTTCCCCGTTCAGCATTTCGTTCTCGATGATGTGGCGCACGAGCGCGCCGTACTCGTCGGGCCGGCCGAGACGCGACGGGAAGGGCACCTGCTGGCCGAGCGACACGCGCGCCGGCTCCGGCAGCGCGGCGAGGAGCGGCGTGTCGAAGATGCCGGGTGCCACGGTGACGCAGCGGATGCCGAGCGGCGCGAACTCGCGCGCCACCGGCAGCGTGAGGCCGACGACGCCGCCCTTCGACGCGGCATACGCGGCCTGACCGATCTGCCCTTCGAAGGCGGCAATCGACGCCGTGTTCACGATGACGCCGCGCTCGCCGCTCGCCTCGGGCGTGTTCGTGCTCATCACGGACGCCGCCAGGCGGATCACGTTGAAGGTGCCGCCGACGTTCACGCGCAGCGTCTTCTCGAAGAGGTCGAGGGCGTGCGGGCCGTTCCTGCCGAGCACCTTGGCGGCGGGGCAGATCCCGGCCGCGTTCACGACGCCGTGCAGCCCGCCGAAGTGCGAGACGGCCATGTGGACGGCGGCCTGCACCTCGGCCTCACTCGTCACGTCGGTCTTCACGAACTTCGCCCGCGCGCCGAGCGCGGCTTCGGTGGCGGCGCCCACCTCGGCGTTCACGTCCACGAGGATGGCGTGGCCGCCAGCCGCCACGATCGCTTCGGCCGCCGCCCGGCCCAGGCCCGACGCGCCGCCGGTGGTGATGAACGTCTTTCCTTCGATTCGCATGGCGCTCGACTCCGCTCGCGGCGCCAGGCGTGACGCCAACACCTCAGGATACCAGCCCCTCCGGAGATACAATCGGCTCAATGCCCGGCGTCACTTCCGTGCTGGCGCTCCTCGCGGGTCTCGCCGCCGGCTTCTTCCACGTACTCGCCGGGCCCGACCATCTCGCGGCGGTGGCGCCGATGGTGGCGGGCGACGACCGCGTCGCCTGGCGCGCCGGTCTGTCGTGGGGGCTCGGCCACACGGCCGGCGTACTGCTCGTGGGCGCCCTGCTCGTCGCATTCCGTGAATTGCTGCCCATAGCCGCGCTCTCGGCATGGAGCGAACGGCTCGTCGGTGTGGCGCTCGTCGCCGTGGGGCTCTGGGGCCTCTGGCGCGCGCGGGCGCCGCACATGCATCAGCACGTGCCGTCGGCGCCCTCGTTCGCGATGGGCACGTTGCATGGTCTTGCCGGCAGTTCCCACCTCTACGGCGTGCTGCCATCGCTGATGTTCTCTTCGCGGCTGGATGCGTTCTGTTACCTGGCCGGCTTCGGCGCGGGCGCGATCGGCGCCATGACGGCGTTTTCGGCGGCACTCGGCGCGGTGGCACTGGCCGCCGGCCGGTCCAGCCAGTCGGTGCGTCAGGTGGTGCTCTACGCGGCATCCGCGGCGGCGGTCGTCGTGGGGGGCGTCTGGCTGCTCGGATGACCATCGCTCCCGGACTGGCGGCCGCACTCGGCGTGATGCTCGCCGGCTTCTGGCTGGCCGACGTACTCGGCGCGGCGATGCTCGCCGCGCGCGGACTCTCTGGCGCGAGTCCGATTTCGGGCGTGCCGGTGGCCATCGTGCTCGGGCTGGCCCTGCGCAACCTGCTGCCGCTGCCGACGAACCTCGCGCCCGGGCTCACGTTCTGCACGACGACGCTCCTGCGCCTTGGCATTGTGCTCGTCGGCATCAAGCTGAGCGTGGTCGAGATGGCGCGTCTCGGCGTGGCCGGCGTGCCGGTGGTGCTCGTGGCGATTGCCACCGGCCTCGTGTTCGTGACGCGGTTCAATCGCCTGCTCGGCCTGCCACCGCGCCTCGGCACGCTCATCGCCGCCGGTACGAGTATCTGCGGTGTCACGGCCATCGTGTCGACGGCGCCCGCCAACGAGGCCGACGAACGCGAGGTGG
>JBIKUN010000035.1:0-33151 GCA_044347565.1 Vicinamibacterales bacterium
CCGCGTGGGCGCCGCTGTTGCGCACGGCGAAACGCTCGCCGGCGACGCCGCGGCAGAAGGCGTCGCCGCTCGTCGCGCCGTAGAGGGCGACGTTGCCGATGATGACGTTGTCTTCGGCGGCGAAGGTCGCGGCGGCCGGCGGCCGCACGACGAGCCGTCCGCCCGAGAGGCCCTTGCCGACGAAGTCGTTGGCCTCGCCTTCGAGCGTGAGCGAGATGCCCTGCGGCACGAACGCGCCGAAGCTCTGCCCGGCCGCGCCCGTGAGCGCCACGCGGATCGTGTCGGCCGGCAGGCCGGCGCCGCCGAAGCGTTTCGTGACCTCGTAGCCGAGCAGCGTACCGACGGTGCGGTCGGTGTTGCGGACGGCGACCGCGATCTCGACCGGCTCGCGGCGGTCGAGCGCCGGAGCCGCCTGCGCGATGAGCGCGCGATCGAGCACGGTGTCGAGGCCGGCATCCTGCGGCACGAGCCGGCGCCTGGCGGCGCTCGCCGGCAGATCGGGCTGATACAGCAGCGGGGCGAGGTCGAGCCCGCGCGCCTTCCAGTGCTGCACGGCCGGTTCGACATCGAGGCAGTCGACGCGGCCCACCATCTCGTCGAGCGTGCGAAAGCCGAGGCCGGCCATGTATTCACGCACTTCGTCGGCGAGGAAGCGGAAGAATGTCTCGACCACCTCCGGTGTGCCCGTGAAGGCCTTGCGCAGTTCCGGGTCCTGCGTGGCGATGCCGACCGGGCAGGTGTTGAGGTGACAGACGCGCATCATGATGCAGCCCATCACGACGAGCGGCGCGGTGGCGAAGCCGAATTCCTCGGCGCCGAGCAGGGCCGCGATGACCACGTCGCGGCCGGTCTTCATCTGGCCGTCCACCTGCACGACGATGCGATCGCGCAGCCCGTTCAGGCGCAGCACCTGCTGCGTTTCGGCGAGACCGATCTCCCACGGCACGCCGGCGTGTTTGAGGCTCGTGAGCGGCGAAGCGCCGGTGCCGCCGTCGTGGCCCGAGATGAGCACCACGTCGGCATGCGCCTTCGAGACGCCGGCCGCCACCGTGCCGACGCCGGATTCGGCGACGAGCTTCACGTGGACGCGGGCCACCGGGTTGGCGTTCTTGAGGTCGAAGATGAGCTGCGCCAGATCTTCGATCGAGTAGATGTCGTGGTGCGGCGGCGGCGAGATGAGGCCGACGCCGGGCGTCGAGTGCCGCACCTTCGCGATCCACGGGTAGACCTTGTGGCCGGGCAGCTGGCCGCCTTCGCCGGGCTTGGCGCCCTGCGCCATCTTGATCTGCAGGTCGTCGGCGTTCACGAGATACTCGCTCGTCACGCCGAAGCGGCCCGATGCCACCTGCTTGATGGCGCTGCGCCGCGAGTCGCCATTGGCGTCGGGCACGTAACGCGCCGGGTCTTCACCGCCCTCGCCCGTGTTCGACTTGGCGCCGAGGCGGTTCATGGCGATGGCGAGCGTCTCGTGCGCTTCCCGGCTGATCGACCCGAACGACATCGCGCCGGACGAGAAACGCTTCAGGATCGCCGCCGCCGGCTCGACCTCGTCGAGCGGCACGGAGGCCCCGGCCGGCTTCAGCGTGAAGAGGCCGCGCAGGGTGGCGCGGCGTTCGCTCTGATCGTCGACGAGGCGCGTGTACTCCTTGTAGATCTCGTAGCGTCCGGCCCGCGTCGCATGCTGCAGGCGGAAGACGGTGTCGGGGTTGAACAGGTGGTACTCGCCGTCCCGGCGCCACTGGTATTCACCGCCGCTTTCGAGTTCGCCGGTGGCCGGCCGCCGCCGCCCGAAGGCGCGGGCGTGCCGCCGCCGCACTTCCTCCGCGATGGTGTCGAGGCCAACGCCGCCGAGGCGCGACGGCGTGGAGGTGAAGTAGGTGTCGACGAAGGCGGCATCGAGGCCGACGGCTTCGAAGATCTGCGCGCCGCAGTAACTCTGCAGCGTCGAGATGCCCATCTTCGACATCACCTTCAGCACGCCCTTGTTGAGGGCCTTCACATAGCCGGTCACGGCCTGTTCGTGCGTGACACCGGCCAGCAGGCCCTGGCGGATCATGTCGTGCAGCGTCTCGAACGCCAGATACGGGTTCACCGCGCCGGCACCGTACCCCATGAGCAGCGCGACGTGGTGCACCTCCCGCGCGTCGCCGCTTTCGACGAGCAGGCCGCACTTCGTGCGCGCGCCTTCGCGCACCAGATGGTGGTGCACGCCGGCCGTGGCGAGCAGGCTCGGAATCGGCGCGTGCGTGGCGTCGACGCCGCGGTCGGAGAGGATGATGACGCCGTAGCCGGACGCCACCGCCTGGCTGGCCTTGCGGCAGAGTTCCGCCATGGCGCGGGCGAGGCCGGCGCCGCCTTCGGCCGGGTCGTACAGGATCGGCAGGGTCGTCGACCGGAAGGGCGAGCCCGTGGGCAGATGGCGCAGCTTCGCCACCTGATCGTTGTGCAGGATCGGGTACTCGATGGCAATCTGGCGGCACGCCTCGGGGGCCGGCTCGAGCAGGTTGCCTTCGGGACCGATGGTCGAGGCCATCGTCGTGATGAGCTCTTCGCGGATGGCGTCGAGCGGCGGGTTCGTGACCTGCGCGAAGAGTTGCGCGAAGTAGTCGTAGAGCAGGCGCGGGCGGTCGGAGAGCACGGCCAGCGCCGTGTCGGTGCCCATCGAGCCGATCGGCTCTTCGCCGGCGGCCGCCATCGGCGCGAGCAGCACGCGCAGGTCTTCGTGCGTGTAGCCGAAGGCCTGCTGCCGTTCGAGCACGGTCTTGTGGTCGGGCCGCTCGGCCCGCGCCGCCGGCAGGTCGTCGATGTTCACGACGTGCCGCCGCAGCCAGTCAGCGTAGGGCTGGGCCGCCGCCAGTTCGCGCTTGATCTCGGCGTCGCTCACGATGGCGCCGCGCCCCGTATCCACGAGCAGCATGCGGCCGGGGCGCAGCCGGTCCTTGCGCACGATACGTTCGGGCGCGACGTCGAGCACGCCCACCTCCGACGCCATGATGACGAGATCGTCGGTCGTGACCAGGTAGCGCGAGGGCCGCAGGCCGTTCCTGTCGAGCACGGCCCCGATGAGCGTGCCGTCGGTGAAGGCGATCGAGGCCGGGCCGTCCCACGGCTCCATGAGCGACGAGTGGTACTCGTAGAAGGCGCGCACCGCCGGATCCATCTCGGGATTCCCGCTCCACGGCTCGGGAATCATCATCAGCACGGCGTGGGGCAGCGAGCGGCCCGAGCGTACGAGGAACTCGAGGACGTTGTCGAAGGTCGCCGTGTCGCTGCCGCCCGGGCGGATGACCGGCAGCACCTTGCGCAGGTCGTCGCCGAAGACGGTCGACGAGAGCAGCCCTTCGCGGGCCTTCATCCAGTTGATGTTGCCGCGCAGCGTGTTGATCTCGCCGTTGTGCGCGACGACGCGGTAGGGATGGGCGAGCGGCCAGGAGGGAAACGTGTTGGTCGAGAAGCGCTGGTGCACAAGGGCGAGCGCCGACACCAGACGGGGATCGCCCAGGTCCGGGTACATGGCCTCGATCTGCGAGGCCGTGAGCATGCCCTTGTAGATGAGCGTCTGCGACGACAGGCTGACGATGTAGAACGCCTGGCGCGCCGCGGCGGGGAGGCCCATCCCGGCCACGGCCGCCTCCACGCGCTTGCGGATGATGTAGAGCGCCCGTTCGAAGCTGTCGGCATCGTCGTCCGGGGCGGCCGCCACGAACACCTGCTCGAAGGCCGGAGCCACGGCGGCGGCGGCGCGGCCGATGCGTTCGAGCCCGGTCGGCACCACGCGCCAGCCGATGACGGGCCGGCCCTCTTCACCGGCGATGCGCTCGACGAGCCCGCGCAGACTGGCCTTCGCCGCCTCGTCCGTCGGCAGGAACACGAGGCCGGCGCCGTAGGCGCCCGCCGCCGGCAGGGGAAACGTGACCGAGGCGCGGAGGAACCCATCCGGCATCTGCACCAGGATGCCGGCGCCGTCGCCGGTGCCGGGGTCGGAGCCGCAGGCGCCGCGGTGTTCCAGGTTGATCAGGAGATCGAGCGCCTGCCGCACGATGTCGTGCGACTTCGCGCCCTTGATGTGCGCGACGAAACCGACGCCGCACGCGTCGTGTTCGTCACTCGCTCGATACAGCCCCTGGTCGCCGGGTACCTCGTTCATGTTGCCCCTCCGGAGGGCTCATTAGAGGCAATCCCGATTGATAAGGAAAGAGGAATGTCTTTATAGAATCAATGCTATCAACACATGAATCACTCGGAGTCCGGCGGCACGACCGGCGTCACCGCCGCCTGGTCTTCCTCGCCGGTCCGGATGCGGTAGATCTTCTCGATCGGCAGCACCATGACCTTGCCGTCGCCGACCTCGCCGGTGCGTGCCGCGCCGAGAATGGCCCGCACGGTCGGCTCGACGAAGTGATTCGAGACGCCGATCTCGATGCGCACCTTCTCGGCCAGCGCCATCTTCACGGTGGTGCCGCGGTAGTTCTCGACGTGTTCCATCTCGCCGCCGTGTCCATGCACGCGGCTGATGGTCAGCCCCTTCACATCTGCATGAAAGAGGGCTTCGAGCACGTCGCTCAACTGCTCGGGTCGAACGATGGCGACGATGAGTTTCACGCGCGGCCTCCGTCGCTCGTTGCGAGCGTATCGGGCAGCCGCTCGAATGCTGAGTCACCCGGGGAGATGAGGATGGCGCCGTCGCCGGCCGTGTAGGCCTCCTCGCCGTGCTCGGTGACGTCGAGCCCGACGCCCTCGACGCGGCCGCGGATGCGCAGCGGCAGCGCCAGCGCCAGCAGCTTCAGGATGACGAACGTCGCGGCGCCGCTGTAGAGCGCGACGACAGCGACGCTCGCCACCTGCGTGATGAGCTGTTCGGGATGCCCGGCGACGAGGCCCGCCGCGCCGCCGCTCCAGGTTGGATCGGCGAAGACGCCCGTCAGCACCGCACCGGTGGCGCCGCCGAGTCCGTGCGCCGCGACCACGTCGAGCGAGTCGTCGAGCGTCGTGCGGGCGCGGTAGATGAGGGCGAAGTAACTCGGGATGGCACCAAGGCCGCCGAGCGCGAGCGCCGAGGCCGGGCCGATGTAGCCGGCGGCCGGTGTGACCGCCACGAGCCCGACGACGATGGCCGTCGCCGCGCCGATTGCCGTCACCCGGCCTTCGCGCGCGAGGTCGATGACCATCCACGTGGCCAGGGCCGCCGCCGGCGCGAGCAGCGTGTTCACGAAGGCCAGCGCCGCGACGTTGTTGGCGGCCAGCGCGCTGCCGGCGTTGAAGCCGAACCAGCCGAACCACAGCAGGCCCGTGCCGAGCAGCGTGAAGGGCACGTTGTGCGGCAGCATGGCCCGCCGGCCGTAGTCCTTGCGGGGGCCGACGAACTTCGCGGCGACCAGCGCTGCCGCCGCGGCATTGACGTGCACCACGGCGCCGCCGGCGAAATCGAGCGCGCCGGCCGTCGAGAGAAAGCCGCCGCCCCACACCCAGTGGGCGACCGGCGCGTAGACGAGCAGCACCCACGCGACGATGAAGGCGAGATAGGCGCTGAAGCGCAGCCGTTCGACAATCGCGCCCGAGATGAGCGCTGCCGTGATGATGGCGAACGTGCCCTGATACGCCATGAACAGCACGTGCGGAATCGTGCCCTGCGCCTCGAGGCCGACGCCGCGCAGGCCCAGGTAGGCAAGCGAGCCGACGAAGGCGCTGCCTGGAGCGAAGGCGAGCGAGTAGCCGGCGAGCGCCCACACGACGGCGATCGGGCCGAGCGCCGCGAAGCTCATCATGAGCGTGTTGAGGGCGTTCTTCGACCGCACCATGCCGCCGTAGAAGAAGCCAAGGGCGGGCGTCATCAGGAGCACGAGCGCCGTTGAGACGAGCATCCATACGACATCCGGCTGGACCATGATGATATTGAATCGACTGTACGGTGAGCATGTCCAATACGAGTTAATTGTCGATTCCATCCACGGAAACGGCGTGGCGCCGCCCGCAGGGGCCCGCGCCCGCCTGACGTTCGCCCGCGGACGGCATCCGTGGGCACGACTCGCTGTTGTTTTCACCGGCGCTCGGCCATAATCCGCAGCGGTCGCGGAGGCCGACATGCAGAACTCCTCGAAGGCACTCGTCGCAGGCATCGCGCTGGCGTTCATTCTGTCCGCCCTGCCGCAGGCGCAGCGTCCGGCCGCCCCGGTGGCCGCGCCGTCGCCCACCGTGGCGCCGGTATCGCCGCGTGTGGCCGCCCTCAAGGCCGCGCTCGACGCTGACGTGTCGTCGCCGGCCATGTACGACCTCGGCCAGCAGATGAACGACATGGTCTTCAGCTTCGGCGAGATCGGTTTCCAGGAATTCGAAACGCAGAAGTACCTCGGCGGGCTGCTGCGCGAGCAGGGCTTCACGGTGGAAACGGGCGTGGCCGGCATACCCACCGCCTGGGTGGCCCGCTGGGGCAGCGGCAAACCGGTCATCGCCTTCGGCTCCGACATCGACGGCATCCCGCAGGGCAACCAGAAGCCGGGCGTGGCCTACCACGACCCGATGGTGGAAGGAGCGCCGGGCCACGGCGAAGGCCACAACTCGGGCACGCCGCTCAACATCGTGGCGGCGCTCGCCGTGAAGCGCATCATGGAGCGCGAGAAACTGCCCGGCACGCTCATGATCTGGCCGGGCGTGGCCGAGGAACTGCTCGGCACCAAGGCCTATTTCGTGCGCGCCGGGATGTTCAAGGACGTGGACGTCGTGCTCTACAACCACGTCGGGTCGAATCTCGGCACGAGCTGGGGCGACGGCGGCGGCAGCGGCCTCGTCTCAGTCGAATACACCTTCGAAGGGGAAACCGCGCACAGCGCCGGCGCGCCGTGGCGCGGCCGGAGCGCGCTCGACGCGGTGGAGCTCATGAACGTCGGCTGGAACTACCGCCGCGAACACCTGCGGCTCGCGCAGCGCACGCACTACGTCATCACCAACGGCGGCGACCAGCCGAACGTCGTGCCACGCAACGCCTCGGTCTGGTACTACTTCCGCGAGACCGACTACGACAGCATCCGGAACATGTGGGACATCGGCGACAGGATGGCTGATGGCGCCGCGCTGATGACGAACACGAAGTGGACCTCGCGCGTGCTCGGCACGGCCTGGCCGCGCCACACCAACCGCGCCGTGGCCGAGGCCATGCACGCCAACATCCAGCACGTCGGCCTGCCGCAGTGGAGCGAGGCCGACATCACGCTCGCCAAGGCCACGCAGCGCGTGATGAGGGTTCCCGAGATTGGTCTTGCCACCGGCGCCATCGGCCCGCTGCGCGGCCGCGAGCGAATCCCGGACGAGGAGAAGTTCGGCGGCCCGTCGGATGACGTGGGCGACATCACATGGACGGTGCCCACCGTGGTGCTCAGCTACCCGGCGAACTTCCAGGCCGGCCCGGGACACAACTGGGCCAACGCGATTCCCATGGCGACGCCCATCGCCCACAAGGGCGTGAACGCCGGCGCCCGCGTGGCGGCGCTCACCGCGCTCGACCTCCTGATGCGGCCCGATCTCGTGGCGGCGGCGCGCGACTACTTCGAGAACGTGCAGCTCAAGCAGCGCACGTACACGCCGTTCATCCGGCCCACCGACCAGCCGGCGATCTGGATGAACAAGGCGACGATGGATCGTTACCGGCCGGAGATGGCGAAGTACTACTTCGACCGCACGAAGTACAAGACCTACATGGACCAGATGAAGGCGCAGTTCGGCATCACCTATCCCACGGTGAAGGCCGGCGCGCCGCAGTAGCGGTGCCGGGTGGCTGGCGAGTTTGCCAGCCTGACGCAAGGGCGTCGCGGCGCCGACATGGCGCCACGACAGACTGTGTGGCAGTGCAACCCACACCCCGGCACGGCGGCTGGGACCCCAGCCTCTCGGGACCGACCCTCGCGCAGGTCGCCGGCACGCTGCTGCGGCATCCCATCCGCGAGCTGGTGCGGAAGTGGAACTACAAGTCGGCGATCACGAGTTCGCTCGCGCGCGGCCTGCTGTTCCTGGTCACGAACCTGAGCGCCGGGCCCGGTGCGGCGATCGCCGCGTCAGCCGCGGAGTTCACGCTGCGCTTCGCGACGTCCGGGTTCTACGGCGCGCTGACCCAGGCCTTCGGACAGGTGCGTCCCGCGCGCAGCGGCATGATCGCCGCGCTCGTGTGCCTGCCGGTGCTTGGGCACGGGCTGGAGTTCGTCACCCATGCCTGGCGCGGCACACCGAATCTCGGGGCCAGCGTCGTGGCGTCGGTGGCCCTGACGGTGCTGTCGACGTCGTTCACTGTCTTCGCGATGCGTCGTGGCGTGATGGTCGCGGGCGTCGAACACGCGCGGCCACTGACTGAGGACCTGCGGCGATTGCCGCGCCTCCTCGTGGACTTCGCGCGCGCGGCAGGTGTCGAAGCACGCCGGGTCCGGACGGCGTTCCTCGGGCTCGTCCTGGCGATGGCGGTCGCCGACATCTTCGCGGATGGGGCGCCAGACCTCGCCGTGCGCCGCTTCCTCGAACGCGACGCCCCGGAGATTCGATCGTATCGGGCCCGCCGTCATATCGAGGTCGTCAACGGCAGGTTCAAGGCGCGTGGATGGATGGAGGTCATCACCGAACTCGACCCGGAGCATGGCCTGCGGTGGCAGGTCGTGGCCGAGGGCGGGTCCCGGTACGTCCGCGAGCACGTCATCCGGGTGGCGCTTGACAGGGAGGTCGCCGCCGTCAGGGCCGGTGATCCCGCACGGGCGGCGGTGTCGCCGGAGAACTACGAATTCGCCCCGGCGCCGGCCGGCGGTGACGGCGAGGTCGCGATCGGTCTCAGGCCGCGCCGGCGGGACGTGCTGCTGGTGTCGGGCTCGATGCTGCTCGACGCGAGCGGGGACCTCGTCGAGATTCGCGGCCGTCTGAGCCGGAATCCGTCGTTCTGGACCACGTCGGTGGACGTGGTGCGACACTACGCCCGCATCGACGGGGCGCGGGTGGCGGTGGCGACCGACGTGGTCTCGTCCGTGCGTGTTGCCGGTCCTTCGCAGCTCCGCGTGGTCTACGACTACGAAGAGATCAACGGCTGGCTCGTCTCCCCGGAGGCGCGTGTGTCGTGGCCGCCGCCCAGGCTACCGCACTAGCCGCGAGCCTTCCCCGGCGCCGGCGCGCTGATCCGGAAGTTGCGCATCATGCCCATGTCCTCGTGCTCGAGGATGTGGCAGTGATAGAGGTACAGCCCCGGATACGCCGAGAAGGTGATCTGCACGCGCACGGTCTCGCCGGGCAGCACGAGCACCGTGTCGGTGGCCCGTGTGTCGCTGATGCCCTCGGCCAGGGCGTTGCCGGCCGCGCCCGACCGCGAGAGCACGCGGAACTGCGTGCCGTGCACGTGGATCGGATGGGCCATCGCCATGCCCATCGGGTTCGGCTCGTTGCGGAACTCCCAGATGTGCGTCGAGCCCGGCGCCACGGTTTCGTCTGCGGCCGCGTCCGCCATATCGAAGGTGCGGCCGCCGATGAGCCACTCCATGCGCATGAAGGTCAGCGGCACGCGGCGGATCGGCGCGCGGTCACTGACGGTCCATGCTGGTGGCGGCGTGCACAGGCGTTCGGGCAGCGTGAAGCGCGTGGCCGGGCCGCCCCGCACGGTGAACGACATGAGGTCGGCGGCCGCGCCCTGTGGCAGCGGTGAGAGATCGCCCATCATCCCCACGTGTCCGACGGCGTCGGCGGGATAGGCCACGCTGCGCAGCGTGAAGGACGCGCCGGCGGCTTTCGCCGATGCGTCGAGCAGCAGGTCGGCGCGCTGGCCGGGCGCGAGCGTCAGGAAGGCCCGCGTACGCGCGCGTTCGAGCAGCCCGCCATCGCCGCCGAGAATCGTGAACGGCGCGCCGTCGCTCCACGCCAGCTTGTAGATCCGCGCGTTCGACCCGTTCAGCAGCCGCACCCGGTAGGCGCGGCGTTCGAGCGCGCGCACGGGCCGCGTGGCGCCGCTGACGAACAGGCGATCGCCGAGCCAGCCGTTCATCGTCTCCATCATCTGGCCCATGCCACCGCCCATGCCCATGCCACCGCCGCGGCCCATGCCGCCCGCCATCAAGCCGCCATTCGCGTAGACGAGCTGGTTCTTCGCGTCGAACCGGCGGTCCTGCAGCACGAGCACCATCGCGTCGTCGCCCGACGGCAGACCGAGCGCGTCGTCTTCCGGATCGCTCACCACGATGACACCGGCCAGGCCCTGATACACCTGGGCGCCGGTGCGCATGTGCGGATGCGGGTGATACCAGTAGGTGCCGGCGCGGTTCACCACCTCGAAGTCGTAAACGTAGTCGCGGCCGGCGTCGACGGCCAGACGTGGATGGCCGTCCGCAGCTTCCGGCACGTCGAGTCCGTGCCAGTGCACGATCGACGGCTCGGCCAGCCGGTTCTCGAAGCGCACGCGGACGTGCTGCCCGCGCCGGAAGTGCAGCACCGGGCCGAGGTACGAGCCCGGCAGCGGCTGGACGGTGGACGCCGGTCCGCGCACGACCGTGGCCGTGTAGCGCCAGACCCGGGTCGAAGCGCCGGGGAGCACGGCGACCTCGGCGGGTGCCGCCGTGAGCGTGAGTTCCACGTCAGGGGCCACCCTGGTCGCCTGCAGGGCGTACCACGCCGGCGCCATGGCCGGCGCGCCGAGCAACTTCAACGCCTGTCGTCGTTCCATGACCCTCCACCTGCCGGCACGACCGAGCGCGGACGTGACACATCACCGTGCGAGTCAGCAAGGGACGGGCCAGAGGGCGCGCAGGCGAAACTGGTGCTTCTTCGAGGCAGGGCAGCCGATGCGGTCTGCCGCCGCCGGGATTCTCCGCGGGACAGTATGGCATTCTCTCCGGACGGTACCGGGCTGGACGGGTCCGACGGACGGAGGCACGCGACGCATGGGCTGTCCGAAGCTCGAGATGGAGACGGATCTCTTCGCCGAACTCCAGCGCATGAGCGCCGACGACTTCGCCCGGTTGGCTGGACGGATGCACGTCTTCGACTCGTTGAGGGCGATCGCTGCGCCTCGACGCTCACCGGACTGCGGGAGGTCTATCCGCGGCTGGCACCGGGCGCCGTGGCCGTGCCCGACGCTTATCACGACCCAGCGCAGCTCCCTCATCGCTGGAGCCTCCTTCCCGGCGTCAAACAGGCCTGTGACGGGTTCCTGGCCGACAAGCCCGAGCGGGTGACCCCCGCTGCCTGCCGGTCATGAATGCCACGGCTACTTCATGAAGCCGGCGGACTGATCCACTCGTCGATGTGGCGCGCCGCGGCGGCGGCGCCGCCCTCGTTCCGGACCTTGGCGCCGATGTCGGCCGCGGCAGTGAGTACTGTCTCCGACACGGCCGCCGCCAGCGCCGGCGACAGGGTCTTCCGCGACAGGTGACGGAATGGCAGATGCATGCCCAACCCGTGCTGCTGCACGAGCGACCCCCAGAATGGCTGGTCAGAAAACACCGAGCAGATCACCTGCGGCAGGCCGGCGGCGAGCACGGCATGCACCGTCCCGGCGCCGCCATGATGGACGACGGCCGTGCATCGCGGCAGCAGCCACGAGTGCCGGCAGGCGCCGATGAGATAGACATCCGCAGTCATACGCTCGGCGCCGGACAGCCGTCCACTCGTGCCGGCACTCACGACCGCCCGCAGCCCGGCGTCGCGACACACGCCGGCCGCCAGCTCGACGAGCGCCGGCATGTCGAGGACGGGCAGGCTGCCAAGCCCCAGGTACACCGGCGCCGGGCCGTCGTCGAGCCAGGCCGAGAATCCGGCGTCGCGGTGCGCCCCGTCGGTGCGTGCCTCGATCCCGGCGTCGAGTGTCATCGCACCGCAGACCACGTGCGAGGCGCCCCAGCTCGGATGCCGCGGCATCAGATGCCGGCTGAAGGCGTGGACGACCGGCACACCCCTGGCCCTGGCCTCGCCGTCCGGGTTGCCGTCGTGCGGCGGCAACCCCCAGCGCGATCGCACGCTGGCGAGGTCGTCGATGCCCACCACCGAGGTCACGGCGACCGCGGCCGGCGTGAGCGGTGTCAACTCGGTGAGCACCGGCGTGGCGCCGATCGCCTCGGCGCGCGTCAGGGCAAGGAACGACGTCACCGAACTGCCCACGACGACGTGGGCGCCTTCGCAGGCCCGGCAGACGTCGTCGGCGAGTGTGTCGAGCAGTGGCGCCAGCCGCGCCCGCGTGACGCGCACGAGCCCGTGCACGTCGCCCGCCGCGAGCATCTCACGCGCGTCCGGAGCCGCGAGCCATGTCCGGGGATCCCCGGCCAGGGGCACGAAAGCCAGGCCGCCTGTCTGCGCCAGTGTTTCGAAGTCCCGCGGCGCACCGAGCGTCACGGTGTGACCACGGGTGGCCAGCGCCGCACCGAGCGCCACCGAGGGGGCGACATCGCCATGGGTGCCGTAGGCCAGGACGCTGATTCTCATGGGCGAGTCGTCCACAGCATACGCTGCGCGCTGGCCCCGAGGTTGCAGCACGGACTCACGAATCCGAATGCCCTCTCCCAAGGCTGTGCACGTCGACGAAGAAATCACGCAAGTTCCCGCGCAATTCCTGACCCCCGCCTGGAAGTCCGGCCCCGTCGCCGCCGTCACAGGCCGACGTAAGTGGCACACGCTGTGCCGTCTCGTGACACTTGTCGCCGTCTGTCTCCAGCCGGCGGCGGTGCGGGCCGACGACGGGCTGGCGGATCGTCGGCCCGCCGAGCGCGGACTGCCCACGGTGACGGTCGTGCCGCCCTCGCGCCTCGGCGCGCCGCAGCTCTTCGCCGTCTCCGTCGCCGGACGCCGTCTGTACGTGGGCACGCTCACCGGACTCGCCATTCACGACGGCGCGCACTGGGAGGTCGTGCCCTCGGCGCGCGCCCTCTACGCCGTGTACGCCGCGCCGAGCGGGCGCGTCATCGCCGGCGGTCCTGACAGCCTCGTCGAACTCTGGCGCCGCGCCGACGGCCAGGGGCAGCTGGTCTCGCTCCTCGACCGCCTGCCCGAGGCCGACCGCGTCATCGGCGACGTGCGGTCGATTCATGCGCTCGGCGACACCGTCCTCGCCGTCACCGACCGCGCGCTCGTGCGAGCGCAGGGCACCGCCGTGCACATCGTGGAACGGTGGCGCTCCGATCCGCTGCGGCGCGGCTTCGTGAGCCAGGGACGGCTGTACGTGGCCTCGCAGAGCGGCGTGCGGGCGTTTGGCGCCGATGCCACGCCGGTGACCGACGCGGTCACGGCCCTCGACGCGGCCGCGGGCCGGGTGATGTTCGTGGTCGATCATCCGCGGGCCGGCCAGGTGGTGGGCGTCGACACCCGCGGTCTGCTCACACATCGCGATGGCACCTGGCGCGTCGCCGGACACGGCGGCGGCGATCTGTTCACGCGTGGCATCACCGATGCCCGGGTGCTCGCGAGCGGCGCCCTCGCCCTTGGCAGCGCCACTGGCGGCGTGTTGCTGCTGACGCCGGAGCTGACGTTCGACCGTGCGCTCGGCCGCGCCGAAGGGCTGCCGTCGAGCGATGTCGAGAGCCTCGCCGAAGACGCGCAAGGCGGCGTGTGGGTCGTGAGCCCGGCCGAACTGGTACGTGTCGACTTCGGCGCGCCGCTGACGCTCATCGACACCCGCCTCGGGCTCGAGGGCACGGTCAACGGTGTGGCCCGCTACGAGGGCCGGCTGCACGTGCTCACGACCTCGGGGCTCTTCGTGCTCGACGACGACCGCGGCAAGCGCCGCGCCACGCCGGTGCCGGGCGTGCCGGCCCGCGCCTGGGACGCGTTCGATGCCGGCGGGCATCTGCTCGTCGCCACCGCCTCGGGCGTCTACGAAAGCCGCCGTTCGGGCGCGCATCTCGTGCCGGGCACGACGCGGCTGTCGTCGTACGTGCTGGCGCCGCGCGTCGACAGGCCCGGCACCATGCTGGTCGGCTCACGCACCGGGCTCGCGGTGCTCGTGCGCCAGGGCGAGGGCTGGCGCTTCTCGCATGACATCACCGGCGCGCCGCGCTACGTGCGCACGATCGTCAGCCGGCCCGGCGGCGTGGTCTACCTCGGCACGACCTTCGACGGCCTCGTGCGCCTGCGGCTCGACGAGCCGGCCGTGCCGCCCCGCACGATGCTGCCCGGCGAGGTGCATCTGCACGACGTCGACGGCGCGCTGCACGTGCTCAGCTGCGACACCAACGTCCTCTCCGTGCTCGACGAAGCGCGCGAGACCCTGCGGCCGGCGGCGCTGCGCGGCGTGGACCTGCCCGAGCACACGCTGCGCTTCGCCTACGACCCGCGCGGCGCCCTGTGGGCCACGGGCCGCGGCGTCGAAACGCTCGAACGCGGCATGGGCGCGATGCGTCCGATCCTCGGTCGGGCGGTGAGCGTGCAGGCCATCGACATCGAAGGCGACGGTGTCGTGTGGCTCGGCAGCAACGTCGGCCTCTGGCGATTTGCCGGTCGCGGCGCCGCGCCGTCCGCGTCGCGACCCGTCCCGACCCTCGAGCGTGTGTTCGTCAACGGCACGCCGCTCGCCCGGGCGCGCCCTGACGGGCTGCCGATCGAGCTCACCTTCGGATTCGAACGCCTGCGCCTCGAGTTCACGCCAAACACGTTTGCTCCGGACGTGGTCACGGCCTTCAAGCTCGAGCCGCTCGATGCCGACTGGAGCACGGCGCGGCGTGGGGTGGTGGCCGAGTACACGTCGCTCCCGGGAGGCACCTACCGCCTGCGCATGCGTTCGGGCAGCGGGCCCGACCGGGCCGAAAGCGAATGGGCCTTCACCGTGCGGCCGCCCTGGTACCGCACGCCGCTCGTCTACCTGCTCGAACTCGGCGCCGCGGCCGGCCTGCTGCTGCTCGTGAGCCAGGTGCGCACCCACCAGCTACGCCGGCGGTCGCAGGAACTCGAACGCGCCGTCATCGAGAAGACGGCGGCACTGCAGGACGCCAACCGGCGGCTCGCGGAACTCGCCTGGAGCGATGAGCTCACGGCTCTCTACAACCGCCGCCACTTCGAGGAGGCGCTGGCCGAAGAGTGGGCGCGCGCCCACCGCACCCGCTGTCCGATCGCGCTCGTGATGGTGGATATCGACCACTTCAAGTCGCTGAACGACACGCTCGGGCACGTGGCCGGCGACCGCGCGCTGCGCGCCGTCGCCGACGTCATCAAGGCCTGCGCGCGCCGCCCGGGCGACGTCGCCGCCCGCTACGGCGGCGAGGAGTTCGTGGTGCTGCTGCCAGGTGTCCGGCGCGAACGTGTGCACGCGCTCGCCGAAGAGATCCGCGAGGCCGTGGAGGCGCTGGCGCTGCCGCATCCGGGCCACGCGCTCGGCCGCATCACCGTGAGTGTGGGCGTGGCGGCGGTGAGCGCCCCCGAGAGCCTGCAGGCGACGCTCGTCGATGCCGCGGACCGCGCGCTCTACCGCGCCAAAGCGGCCGGTCGGAACGCCGTCGCCGCCTGACCTAGCGCGCCAGGGTCGTGCCGGCGAGCCGGCTCACCGCGCGCAGTCCATCGTCGCCGATGTCGAGGCTGTGCGCGTTCACGTACAGCCGGATGTGCTGGTCGCACACGGCATCCGACATCTCCTGCGAGTGCGCGCGCACGTAGGCGCGGCTGGCCTCTGGATGCGCGAAGGCGTGCGCCACCGAGGCGCGGATGGCCGATTCGGCGGCCGCGGCCAGTTCGGCGTCGAGGTCGGCGCGCGCGCAGATCCCGGCGAGCGGCACCGGCAGCGACGTCTCGTGCTCCCACCAGTCGCCGAGGTCGACGATCTTCACGAGGCCATGATCCGCGTAGGTGAAGCGGCTCTCGTGGATGATGAGTCCGGCGTCCACTTCGCCACGCTCGACGGCGCCGAGGATGCGGTCGTAGCGCACTTCGACGACCTCGCCGAGCAACGGCGCGGCGAGGCGCAGCAGGCGGAACGCCGTGGTGTCGCGCCCGGGGATGGCGATCCGCCCGCGTACTGCGTCGGCGAGGCGGCGCGACTCGCGCGCCACGACGAGCGGGCCGACGCCGTGGCCGAGCGCGGCACCGCTGCGCAGCAGCCGGTAGCGCTCGCCGACGGCGGCGAACGCGCCGACGCTCAGCTTCGTGAGATCGAACGCGCCCGTATGCGCGCGGCGGTTCAGCTCCTCGATGTCGAGCAGCACCGGCTGCACGGTGAACGGCGCCGGCACGAGGCCGTGCACGAGCGCGTGGAACGCGAACGTGTCGTTGGGGCAGGGGGAGAAGCCGAAGGTCAGCGTCGGCACGCGGCGATCTCCCGGACGAGGCGGGGCGTCAGCGCCTGCACGGCGGCGAACGCCTCGTCGAAGCGCCACAGGGCGCGATCGGTCTCTTCGATGGCGTTCGAGATGACACGCACTTCGATGGCCGGCACGCCGGCGAGCGCCGCGGCGCGCAGCACGCCGAAGCCTTCCATCGCTTCCACCTCGCAGCCGCTCGTGTGGCCGACCCGGCCGCTCGTGCCGATGGCGGCGCGGGTGGCGCCGGGCAGGGCGCGGCAGGCGGCGTCCACGAGCGCCGCCGGCGTCACGAGGCGCGCCGGGGCGAAACGTTCGGGCACGCCCAGGTCGCAGTAGAGGCTTTCGACGCCTACGACGATCGCCGGAGGCCCGAGGCCCGAGGCCCGTCGCGCGCCGGCGATGCCGACGTGCACGACCACCGCCGGGCGCTGCGCCGCGAGAGCGGCGGCGGTGGCGGCCGCGGCGTCCACCGGCCCGACGCCGCAGCAGAGCGTGCGCCAGCCGTCAGGCGGCGCGAGTTCGCGCGCGGTGGCGGCGATGACGAGGACGGCGGCGGCCGCAGGCAGGGGCACTGCCTGTCAGTGTATGCGGAACGACCAGGGGCGGCGTGATGCCGCGCCGGCTAGCGCGCGAGTTCGGCGAGGGATGTCGGGGCGACGCCGGCGGCCGGCTTCATGCCCATCTGCCGCACGAAGTTGTAGTGCGAGCGCAGGGCGTCCATCAGCGTGACGTTCTCGCGGCAGGGCACGCCGTGTTCCGCGCAGACCTCCTGCACCATCTTCGCGAGCGCCGGGTAGTGCACGTGGGCGATGCGCGGGAACAGGTGGTGTTCGCGCTGGTAGTTCAGGCCGCCGAGCAGCAGCGTCGCCAGCCGGCTGCGCGTGGCGAAGTTGGCGGTCGTGGCGATCTGGTGCACGACCCATTCGGGGCGCGTCTCGCCGTGCGCGGGATGTTCGACATTGTCCACCGTGTGCGCCAGCTGAAAGACAACGCTGAAGATGAAGCCCATCGTCATCGAGACGAGCACGTAGATCCCGAAGACCGTGCCGGCGTCGTGGCGGGTGAGCGGAATCGCGAACGCCACGGTGAAGAAGAACAGCTTGCCGCCGAGCAGCCACGCCATGTCGGCGCCCTTCGGATACCCGGCGCTCAGCCCGTCGTTCTTGCCGAAGAAAAGCCGCTGCAGGTCGCTGTAGAGATACCGCAGATGTACGCCCGTGTAGAGCACCCACAGGTAGACGTGCTGGTAGCGGTGCCACCAGCGCCACTCGTGATCCACGCTCAGCCGCGCCATCGGGCCGAGGTTGATGTCGGCGTCCTCGTGCGGGATGTTCGTGTATACGTGGTGATTGTGGTTGTGCTTGTCTTTCCAGAAGTACGAACTCGCGCCCATCAGATCGAGCGTGAAGCCGGCCAGACGGTTCACTGTCGGGCGGCGTGAGAACGTACCGTGGTTGCCGTCGTGCTGCACGTTGAAGCCGATGCCGACGAGCGCCAGCGCCAGCACCACCGCCGACCAGGTCACGGTGACCGCGTCGTGGGCGTCGAAGACGAGCACCATGTAGGCCCAGATGGCCGTGCCGATGAGGGCGGCGGCCTTGACGTACATCATGGGGCTGTCCACGGTGGCGCGGGTCCCGACGAACGCTTGGGCGCGTTTGTCGAGGGCGAGCTTGAGAACGGCGGGGGAGGCGAACTCCGGACGTGGCTGCTGCAGGATAGGCGGACTATATCACCCGACAAACGGCGATGAGTGTTCAATTTTGAGCAACTTTCTTTGATGAGAGGTGCGGCCGGATGGTTCCGCGCAGACCGCACCGCGGCTACACTTCCTGTGTCGCGGCCGACGCCCATCCGCCTTCGCGCGGGCCCGGCCGGCGTCACTTCTCCGGGAGCCTCAGGCATGTCGTCAGAAAAGCAGGATCGCCGCGCCCTTCTTCTCGCCGGTCTCGGCATGGCCACCACCTCGGTGGCACTCGGCGCCCGCGGCGCGCAGGCACAGCCCGCCACCACGCCCTTCGTGCCGGCCCGCCACGAACAGGACGCCTGGATGTCGGCGATGCCCGGCCGACACCGCGTCGTGCTCGACGTCGTGTCGCCCACCGGCGTGCCCGACGGCATCCGCTTCGCCGGCAACCTGTTTACCGGCAACAAGACGGGCTACGGCGTCGAGGACGCGGAGATGGCGCTCATCATGGTGCTGCGCCACTCGGCCACGGCCTACGGCTACAACGACGCCATCTGGTCGAAGTACGGCAAGACGATCGACGCGAAGGCGACCCCGCCGCCGGTAGCCAACCCCTTCAACTCGGGCGAGCGCACGCAGCTCTCGGGTCTGGCCAAGCGCGGCGTGCAATTCATCGTCTGCGGCACGGCCAGCCGCGGCCTGGCCGGCCGCATCGCCGGGCAGGGCGGTGACGCCGACGCCGTGCTGACGGAGATGTCCGCCAATCTCATCCCCAATGCGCGCATCGTGTCGGCCGGCGTCGTCGGTGTGACGCACGCCCAGGAACACGGGTTCACCCTGCTTTACGTCGGTTAGAAAGGTCACCATGCGTGCTCTGGTCGGACTCGCCACGGCGGTTGCCGTCGTCTCTGCGTTCCCGCTCGCGGCCCAGCCGGCGGGCGATGCCGCCCGCATCGCCGAAGCCGTGCAGATCCTGCCGGAAGACCTGCGGGCTGGCGCCACCGTCGTGACCTACGACGCGGCCACCGGCGCCCGCCGGGTCATCCGACAGGGCACGAACTTCCTCGAGTGCCAGCCGCGCAATCCCGCGGACGGCTTCGCCCGCTGCTATCACAAGCTCTTCGGACCACGCGAGGACTTCGAGGCGAAGCTGCGGGCCGAGAAGAAGACCGAGGAGCAGGTGAGCCAGGCCGTGGCGGCCGCCGTCAAGGCCGGCACGCTGCCGCCGATGCCGCAGGGCGTCATGTCGTACCGCCACTACGACAAGCGCGATCGCATTCAGAACCTGTGGGTCTGGTCCACGCCGAACAGCACGCCTGAGTCGGTGGGCGTGTCCACGGTGAGCCAGCGCAACGAAGCGCTCGAGGGCCGCGGTCTGCCGTGGATGATGCTGCCGGGTACGCCCGGTGCGCACATCATGATTCCGATCAACCCGAAGCCCACGAAGACGAGCATCACCGACGTGGCGGCCGATCCGGTAACCCAGGCCACGCTGCCGCTGCCGCTTGACCTGCGCGCCGGGGCCACCGTGTATACCTACGACGCCAACGGCGAACGCAAGATCCTGCGCCAGGGCACGAACCAGATCGAGTGCATGCCGCGTGGCGCCGACGGCTTCACCTGGTGCTACAACAAGTCCGGCGGGCCGCGCCGCGACCTGGCCGCGAAGCTTCGCGCGCAGAAGAAGACCGACAAGGAAATCGAAGCCGCGATGGCCGACGCCACGAAGGCTGGCACGGTGAAGCCGACCGAGTTCGGCACCATGGCGTATCGTCTCTACGGCAAGTCCGATCGCATCCAGCTCCTCTGGGTGATCTCGGTGCCCGGCGCGACGCCTGAATCGATTGGCGTCACGACCGCCAGCGCGCGTGAAGACGCGCTCGAACTGCGTGGCACGCCGTGGCTGATGCTGCCGGGGACGCCCGGCGCGCACATCATGGTGCCCATCAACAAGTAGGACGACGGCCCTGTCCACACCTTCGTCCGCTCCGCTCGTCCACACGGGACTCGTCCGCGCGCACGGCCTGGCGGCGCTCGTCACGCTGCTCGTGTCGGTCGCCTTCGGCCTCGTGGCGGCCTGGCAGCTCATCGCCCCGGACCTGGGGCGCGACGTGGCCTGGCTCGGCTGGGGCCGCGTGCGGTATGCCCACACGCAGGGCATCATGCTCGGCTGGCTGGCCAACGCGTTCTTCGCGTTTCTCTACCACGCCGTGCCGATTCTCACTGGGCGGCCGGTCACGAGCGCGCGGCTCGGCGTGTGGATCTTCGCGCTGTGGAACTGCGCCGTGATGGCGCCGGGCTGGGTGCTCGTGCTCGCCGGCGTCAGCCAGCCGCTCGAATGGGCCGAATTCCCGCTCGTCGTCGACGTCGTGGCGATTCTGGCGCTGGCGCTCGCCGGCGTGCAGTTCCTGCCCGGCTTCTTCCGGCGCGGCGTCGAGTCGCTCTACGTCTCGAGCTGGTACATCATCGGCGGGCTCGTCTTCACGTTGCTCTCGTATCCGATGGGGAACGTCGTGCCCGAGTTCCTGCCCGGCGCGGCCGGGGCCGCCATCAGCGGCCTGTGGATTCACGACGCCGTGGGCCTCTTCGTCACGCCGATGGCACTTGCCATCATCTACTTCGTCATTCCCGCGGCGACCGGCCGGCCCGTGTTCAGCCACTTCCTGTCGATGCTCGGCTTCTGGCTGCTGTTCTTCCTCTATCCCCTGAACGGCACCCATCACTACGTCTACTCGGTCATTCCGATGGCCGCGCAGCTCACGGCCATCGTCGCCTCGGCGCTGCTCGGCGTAACCGTGGTCATCGTCGTCACCAACCTGTTCCTGTCGATGCGCGGGGCCGGCCTGCTGCCGGCCGACCCGGCGCTGCGCTTCGTGGGCACGGGCACCTTCTTCTACGTCATCGTCAGTCTGCAGGGCTCAGCGCAGGCGCAGATGGCGGTGAACCAGACCGTGCACTTCACCGACTGGGTCGTGGCGCACTCGCACATGGCGATGCTCGGCTTTGCCAGCTTCGCGGCTGCCGGCGGCCTCGTACACGCGTGGCAGCGGCTGCCGGCGGCGCGCTACAACGCCCGGGCCATCACCTGGGCATACTGGATGCTGGTCGTCGGACTCGTTGGCATGGTCGTGGACCTCACGATCGGCGGCCTCGTGCAGGGTGAGCTCTGGAAGAGCGGCGCGCCGTGGATCGATTCGGTCATCGCGTCGCATGTCTACTGGGTGGCGCGTGCGCACATCGGCAGCATCCTTGCCGCCGGTTTCATCACGCTCCTCGTCGGCCTGACGACCGGGGCGCGCGGGGCCGGCATGATGGTGCGGCCGGCGCCTGCCGCGGATGGCCACGACGAGGTGGCGCCCCGGCTTGCCCCCGTGACGGAGGCGCTGTGAGCCGCTCGGGTCAGGCCCTTCGCACGTCGTATCTCGTGGCCAGCGTGGCCGGCGTGCTGTTCTTCGTGCTGTCGGTGGCGCTGCTCGGCGTGTGGCCGGCACGTCTGCTCGAGGAGCAGACGGCGGCGATGGCGCCTGAGAAGCCGCTCGAGCCGACGACCAGCGAGAAGCGCGGCCGCGCCATCTACGCGCGGGAAGGCTGCGCCTACTGCCACACCCAGCAGATCCGCTATCTGCATACCGACATGGCGCGCTTCGGCGCGCCCACACTCGCCTGGGAGACACGTCGCGACACGCCGCATCTCTGGGGCACGCGCCGCATCGGCCCGGACCTGAGCCGTGTGGGCGGGACGCGCAGCCTCGACTGGCAGTACGCGCACCTGTATGCGCCGCGCGCCATCGTGGCATCGTCCGTGATGCCCGGGTATCCGGCGCTCTTCGACGGCGGTCCCGACCGGCCGCGTCAGGACGCGCGCGATCTTGTGGCCTATCTCGAGTCGCTCGGCCGGGCGCGTGCGCTGGCGGGGCCTGAGGGTGAGGCGCGGGCGCGCGAGGGCTGCAACTGCCCGGACGACGACATGCAGCAGATGGCGTTCGCCGCGCCGCTCAACGCGCATCCGGCGCGGGCGATCCGCACGCGCGAGGCCGCGCCGGCGCTCGCGGGAGGGGATCTCGCACGTGGCCAGGCGCTCTACGGCCGCCACTGCGCCACCTGTCACGGCACGACCGGCGCCGGAGACGGCCCGGGTGCCCGTTATCTCGTGCCCGCGCCCGCGAGGCTCGCCGAGCACGTGTACGCGACCGAGCGGCTCGCCGACGTGTTGTGGCATGGCGTGGCCGGGTCGGCGATGCCGGCCTGGCGCGACTATTCGACCGCGGATCGCGCCGCTCTGGCGCTCGCGGTGCAGGCGCTTTCGGCGCCGCGTCCCGAACCCGAGGTGCCGGCGCATATGGTGGCGCTCGGCCGCGACGTCTACGCCGCGAACTGCGTACAGTGCCACGGCGCGAACGGCGATGGCCGCGGTTCGGCGGCCGACAAGCTCGCGATGGCGCCGGCCAACTTCACGGTGCAGCGGCTCAGCCTCACCGAGGCGGTGCGCGTGCTGCGCGAGGGCGTGCACGGCTCGCCGATGGCGCCGTGGACGACCCGCCTCACCGACGCCGAACGCCTGGCCGCGGCGCACTACGTGCGCAGCCTGTTCCGCACGACGCCCGCCGCCACGGAGGCCCGATGATCGAAGGTGTCATCGTCTGGGCGTCGGTGGCCTTCACCGTAGTCTTCGTCGCCGCCTGGGCGGCGTCGCCGGCGCTGCGGGCCTGGATCGAGCGGCCCAAGCACCACTTCCTGGAATCAGCGCGGCAGCATGATGCGGCGGCACGGTCCGAAGGGCCGGCCCCTGATCCGAGAACGCCATGAGTCCCAACGAGTCACGTGGCCTGCCCGGCCTGGCGGGCATCGTCGTCGTCACCCTCGCCATCGGCGGGGCGGCCGTGGTGGCTGGGCTTCGCTATTCGGCCATCGAGCCCGGAGGCTCGTCCGATGCGGCGTCGCCGACGGCGCCGGCCAACTCCGGCGCCGAACGTCCACGCCCGCCGCGTCCCGTGACCGAGGTGCCCGAACACGCCACCGAAGAATACGGACGCCGGCTGGTCGCGCAGACGGTCGAACTGCTCGGACCGGATCATCCGGACCCGGCCCGCCGCTATTCCGGCGGACGCCTCAACTGCGCGTCGTGCCACCTTGCGACCGGCACCGACCCCGGCACGCTCGCGCTGCTGCAGACCGCGGAACACTATCCGCGTTTCTCGGGCCGCGCCGGCAACATGACCGACGTCGAAGACCGCATCAACGAGTGCATGCAGCGCAGCATGAACGGCAGGCCGCTGCCGCTCGACAGCCCCGAGATGATCGCCATCGCCGCGTATCTGCGGTCGCTCGGGTCGCGCTACGAGGCGATGGGGGCGTCGCTGAAGAAGGCGAGCGAGCCGCCGGCGTTCAAGACGCCGAAGCGGGCCGCGAGCCTTGAGGCCGGCCAGACGGTGTACGGTGCCCGCTGTTCCGTATGTCACGGGAACGACGGGCTTGGCCTGCTCGCCACGGGCGATAAGGCCAAGGGGTATCTCTTTCCGCCGCTCTGGGGGCCGGATTCGTTCAACAACGGCGCCGGCATGCATCGCGTGCTCACGGCCGCGCGCTTCATCAAGGCGCGCATGCCGCTCGGCGAGTCCACGCTCACCGACGACGAGGCGTTCGACGTTGCTGCCTACATCAACGCGCAGCCGCGGCCCGAGATGCCGAACCTCGAGCAGGACTATCCCGACAAGACGACCAAGCCGGTCGACAATCCCTACGGACCGTTCGCCGACGAGTTCCCGCTCGAGCAGCACCGCGTCGGCCCGTTCCAGCCGATCGAAGAGCACTACAAGGCGCTCAAGAAGTCGAAGTAGCGCCGGTCGCACCGGCGCGAGGAGACCCGATCATGACGAAGACTCTGCTGGCCCTCTCGTTCGGTGTCGCGCTCGTGGCCACCGCGTCGTCCGCCTCGGCGCAGGCGCTGCCCGTGCCGGGTGTCGAGGCCGCGCGCGACGTCCCCGGCGCGAAGGAGATGCCGAATCCGTCGATCGTGCACAAGGTGGTCTTCGACATGGCCACCGCCGGTCCGAAGCCCACCGAGGTGCACCCGATGCTGCAGGCGGTCGCCCGCTACGTGAACACGCTGGCGAAGACGGGCGTGCCGGCCGCCAACCGCAAGGTGGCGGTGGTGTTCCACCAGGGCGCGACCGACTACATCATGACCAACGAGTCGTACAAGCCGCGCCACGAGGGACAGGACAACCCGAACCTCGCGATGATCCAGGCGCTCAAGAAGGCGGGCGTGGACTTCCGCGTCTGCGGCCAGGCCACCCTCGGCCGCAAGATCGACGCGAAGGACATCATGCCCGAGGTGCAGCGCGACCTGTGGGCGCTCACGACGATCATCGCCCTGCAGCAGCAGGGCTACGTGCTCATCGCGCCATAGCGCGCCGTCACTTCCGGCAGCTCGATCGACGCCGGCTGTTACAATGGCGCCCTCGTGTCTGTGCCTGCCGTGCTCTCGATTGCCGCCCGTATCGCCGAAGAACTGAACGTCCGCGTGCCGCAGGTCGATGCGGCCATCGCGCTGCTCGACGACAAGGCGACCGTCCCCTTCATCGCCCGCTATCGCAAGGAAGCCACCGGCGGCCTCGACGACACGCAGCTGCGCGCGCTCGACGAGCGCCTGACCTATCTGCGCGAGATGGAAGAGCGGCGCGCCGCCATCCTCAAGAGCATCGAGGAACAGGGCAAGCTCACGCCGGAGCTGGCCACCGCGATTGCCGGCGCCGCCACCAAGGCGCGCCTCGAAGATCTCTACCTGCCCTACAAGCAGAAGCGCCGCACCAAGGCGCAGGTCGCGCGCGATGCCGGTCTCGAGCCGCTGGCGCTCGCCCTGCTGCACGACCCGACGCTCGATCCGGATGCCACCGCGGCCGGCTACGTGAACGCCGAGCAGGCGGTGTCCGATGCCGCCGCGGCGCTGGACGGCGCGCGCTGGATTCTGATGGAGACCTTCGCCGAAGACGCCGAGCTGCTCGGTGCCTTCCGCACGCTCGTCTGGGAGCGCGGCGAATGGGCCTCCACGGTGATTCCGGGTAAGGAGGCCGAGGGCGTCAAGTACTCCGACTACTTCAACGCGACCGAGCGTGTGAAAGACGTGCCGTCGCACCGCGTGCTGGCGCTCCTGCGCGCGCGCAAGGACGGCATCCTGCGGCTGTCGGTGGATCTGCCGTCCGACGGGGCCGAGGGGCCGAGTGAACCGGAGCGCCGCATCGCCGCCCGCTTCGGCATCGAAGCCCGCGGCCGCGCCGCCGATGCCTGGCTCGCGAACGTCGTGCGTCTCACCTGGCGCGTCAAGCTGCTGCTGCACCTCGAAGTGGAAACCGAGCAGCGGCTGCGCGAGCAGGCCGAGCAGGAAGCCATCCGCGTCTTCGGCCGCAACCTGCACGACCTGCTGCTCGCGGCGCCGGCGGGCCAGCGCGTCACGATGGGGCTCGACCCCGGCATCCGCACCGGCGTGAAGGTGGCCGTGGTGGATGGCACCGGCAAGGTGCTCGACACCTCCACGGTGTATCCGCATGAACCGCGCAAGGACTGGGCCGGCGCGCTGCGCACGCTCGGCCAGCTCGCGGCGAAACACGGCGTGCAGCTCATCTCGATCGGCAACGGCACCGCGTCGCGGGAAACCGACAAGCTTGCGGCGGATCTGATGAAGGCGCATCCCGAGCTGCCGCTCACGAAGGTGATGGTGTCGGAGGCCGGCGCGTCGGTCTACTCGGCCTCGGCACTCGCGGCGAAGGAATTCCCCGATCTCGACGTCTCGCTGCGCGGCGCCGTCTCGATCGCGCGCCGTCTCCAGGATCCGCTGGCCGAGCTCGTGCGCATCGATCCGAAGGCCATCGGCGTCGGCCAGTATCAGCATGACGTCAGCCCGTTCCAGCTCGGGAAGACGCTCGATGCCGTGGTGGAAGACTGCGTGAACGCCGTCGGCGCCGATCTCAACACGGCCTCGGCGCCGCTGCTCGCGCGCGTCTCCGGGCTGAGCGAGACGCTCGCCGGCAATATCGTGGCGTTCCGCGACGCCAACGGGCCCTTCCGCAGCCGCCGGCAGCTCCTCGACGTGCCGCGCGTCGGCGAGCGCACCTTCCAGCAGGCGGCCGGCTTCCTGCGCGTCGTGAACGGTGACCACCCGCTCGATGCCTCGGCCGTGCATCCCGAGGCGTATCCGGTCGTCGAACGCATCGCCGCGCGCACCGGGCTTGCCGTGCGCGACCTCATCGGCAAGTCGGCCGTGCTCAAGACCCTGCGGCCCGACGACTTCGCCGACGCGCAGTTCGGCGTGCCCACGGTGAAGGATATCCTCGCCGAACTCGACAAGCCGAACCGCGATCCCCGTCCGGAATTCAAGACCGCTGCCTTCAAGGACGGCGTGCAGGAGCTCGGCGATCTCGTGCCCGGCATGCAGCTCGAGGGCGTAGTCACGAACGTCGCCAACTTCGGGGCGTTCGTCGACATCGGCGTGCACCAGGATGGCCTCGTGCACGTCTCGCAGCTGGCCGACCGGTTCGTGAAGGATCCGCGCGAGGTCGTGAAGGCCGGCGATATCGTGCAGGTGCGCGTGCTCGAGGTGGATGCCAGCCGCAAGCGCATCGCCCTCACGATGAAGCGCGGCGAGGTGCGGCCGCCGGCGTCGAACGGCGGCGCCGCGTCGCGCGGCAGCGCGCCGCCACGCCCGGGCCCACGGCCGGCGCCCGGTCCGCGGCCGCCCGCCGGTCCGCGTCCCGCGCCGACGCCCTCCACCGCGCTCGCCGCGGCCTTCGCGAAGCTGTCGGGCAAGTCGTAGCGCCACGGTCCCCATGCCCACGCCCACCTCACGCGCGTCGTCGGCGGGCCTGCTGGCAGGGGTGTACGCGGCGTCGGTCGCCGGGGCCGACTGGCTGCACGCGCACCGGCTCGCCGCCGCGGCCGTCGGCGCGCCGCTCGTGCTCGCGGCCCTCGCGGCCGTGCATCACGGCGTGCTGCTCGGCTTCCCGAACTCCGGCGACGAGTACGTCTATCTCTACCAGGCGCGGATGTTCGCGGGCGGCGAGGTGTCGCACGCCGCGGCCGGGGCCGCCGAGCTCTTCCACTTCAACTACATCGCGCGCGAGGCGGGCCGCGTGTTCGGCACGTTCCCGCCTGGCTGGCCGCTCGCGCTCGGGCTCGCGATCGCCGCCGGCGTGCCGGCGGGCCTCGTGAACCCCGCGCTCGGCGTGCTGACGCTCGCGCTCGTCTGGGCGCTCGGCGCACGGCTCTACACGCCGCGCATCGGCGTCATCGCCGCCGCGATCGTCGGCGTGTCGCCGTTCTTCGTCTTCACCGCCGCCTCGTACTTCTCGCACACGTTCTGCGGCGCGCTGCTGCTCGCCGCGGCCTGGGTGGCGGCACGCGACGACCGCAATCCCGCCTGGGTGCCGCTGGCCATCGGCGCGCTCGTGGGCTGGGCCGTGCTCGCGCGTTACCTGACCGGCGTGGTCGTGGCCGTGCCGATCGTGTGGTGGCTGCTCAGGCCCGGTGTGCCGCGGGCGCGCACGCTGCTGCTCGTGGCGCTCGGCGGCCTGCCGTGGGTCGGCGTGCTCATGGCCTACAACCTGACGCTCAGCGGCAGCCCGTGGCACCTGACCACGACGCCGCTCACCGTGTCGCGATGGTTCGCCGACGGGTCGCTGCTGCGCGGCGCCGACATCCTTGCCTCGCACCTCGTGCGCCATCTGCTGTGGACGCCGCCCGTGCTGCTCGTGGCTTACGGACTGTATCTGCGCGTGGCCACGCGAGACGAGCGCCGCGGGCTCTTCGCGTGGCTGCCGGTGCTGATGGCGGCGGCGCTGTACTTCTACATGGAACGCGGCGGCAACCAGTACGGCGCGCGATTCCACTACGAGGTCTTTCCGTTCGCCGTGCTGTTCGTGACGGCGCAGATCTTCGCCGGTGGCACGCTGGCCGCGGCCTCGCGCCGCGACCGGCGGGTGTTCGCCGCGCTCGCGGTGAGCGTGGCGCTCATGCCCGTGGCCTTCCTGGCGCACGCCGCAATCGAGCGCCGCGTCGTGCGCGAACGCATGGATCCCTTCACCATGGCGGCCGCGGCCGGCCTGCACGACGCGCTCGTGCTCATCAGCGGGCGGGTGGGCTCGGCGCGGTCGATGGCGGCCTTCGACCTGACGCGCAACGACCTGGACCTGCGTGCCGACGTGATTTATGGCCTCGATCCGGGGCAGGGCGCCCGCTGCGGCCCGGCGGCGCGGGTGGGCGGACGTGCCACGTACGTCTACGTCTGGAGCCTTGCGCAGGCGCGCGGCGTGCTCGAACCCGTCGTCTGTCCGTGACGCCGCGTGACGTGTGGCGTCACCCCCGGCCTGTACAATGATGAGATGCCAAAACTGACGGTTGAAGGATATGGAACGTTCGAGGTGGCGGCCGGTAAGCGGCTCGTGAACGCCATCGAACAGGATGCCAAGGTGGACATCCTGCACGCCTGCGGCGGCAACGCCCGCTGCACCACCTGCCGCGTCGAGTTCGTCGACGGGGAGCCGGTGAAGATGACCGTCGCGGAGCAGGAGCGCCTGAAGGCCCGTGGGCTGAGTGGCGTGCGCCTGTCGTGTCAGATCCTGTGCGACGACGACATGAGCGTGCGGGCCATCAGCCGCCTCGAAGGTTCCGGCCGTCCTGATCCGGGTGGTCCGCCCCAGGCGACGATCATGCCGCCGCCGGAGTGGGTCGAAGACTAGCGGCTGACGTGCGCACCCGGGCAGGCGACGTCCGCGGGGCGTCGCCGGCTTTCGCTCACCCGCACACACCAGCCAGCACGTCCGGTTCGTGAGTTCCGTCGTGACCGCTCTGCTTCCGCCCGTCGAGGCCTTCCGCGCGATTCTGGCGCGGCCCGCCCCGTTCCTCACGCTCGCGCCGATGCAGGAAATCACCGACGGCGCGTTCTGGTCGCTCGTCCACAGCTACGGGGGCGCCGACATCTACTGGACGGAGTACTTCCGCGTCCACGCCGACTCGACGCCGGAGAAGAAGATCGTCGAGGCGATCACGCGCAATACGACCGGCCGTCCGGTCGTGGCGCAGATGATCGGCAACGACATCGCGGCGCTCGTGCGCACGGCGCGCGTGCTGCAGACGCTGCCGGTGGCGGCGATCGACTTGAACCTCGGCTGCCCGGCGCCCATCGTCTACCGCAAGTGTGCCGGCGGCGGCCTGCTGCGCGAACCGGCGCGCATCGACGCCATCCTCGGCGCGCTGCGCGAGGCGATCGCCATCCCCTTCACCGTGAAGACACGTGTGGGATTCGCGTCGCTCGAGGAGTTCGACACGCTGCTCCCGATCTTCGCGCGGCACTCGCTCGACGCCCTGACCGTGCACGCGCGCACCGTGGCCCAGCTCTACCGCCTGCCCGTGCACTACGAGCGCATCCGCCAGGCGGTCGCGTGCATGCCGTGCCCGGTCATCGCCAACGGCCACGTGTACTCCGCGGCGCAGGCGGAAGAGGTGCTGCGCGTCACCGCGGCGCGCGGGCTCATGATCGGGCGCGCGGCCATCCGCAGCCCTTGGCTCTTCGCGCAGATCCGCCAGCACCTGGCGGGTGCGCCGGTCACGTATCCGACTGGCCGCGACGTGTGGACGTACATCCGTGCCCTGTGGGACTCGCAGGCCGCGTCCGACAAGCCCGAGAAGGTGCGCTGCGAGCGCATGAAGAAGTTCCTGAACTACCTCGGTGAAGGCGTGCCGGGACAGTTCCTGCATCGCATCCGGCGCGCCCAGACGGCCGCGGAGTTCCACGGCATCTGCGCCGAGTTCCTCGACCACGGCACGCCGATGCCGCTCGAGCCGCTGGCCCCCGAGCCGCTGGCCCCCGAGCCGCTGGCCGTGACGCCGTCGTGACGCCGGCGCGCGCACGCCGCGTTGACAGCGGCGCCGGGCGCGGCAACCATGACCGCATGCGTCGTGGATGGGTGCTGGCCGTGCTGCTCGGCCTGGCGTGGCCGCTCTTCGCGGCCGTGCAGGAGCCGGGGGTGCTGCGTGTGTCGGTCGTGCTCACCGGCGACGGCAACGTGGCCACGCCGATCCGGCGGCATCTGCTGCTCATCAGCGACAACCCCTCGAGCGCGCCGCCGCGGCGTGTCTTCACCGCCGCCGACGGCACCGCGGAGGTGCGGCTCAGGCCCGGCAGCTACACGGTGGAGTCCGACCAGCCGGTGATCTTCGAGGGCCGCACGTTCCAGTGGATTCAGACCGTGGACCTCGTCGCCGGACGCGAGACCGCGCTCGTGCTTACCGCCGCCAACGCCGACAGGCTCACGCCGCCGCCGGCGGCGGCGCCGGCGGCGGTGAACGCCGTGCCGGACGAAGACCGCGCATCGATCGCGGCGCGCTGGCAGGAGAGCGTGGTCGCGATCTGGTCGCCGCGCGCGCACGCCTCCGGCGTGCTCGTGGATGGCGCCGGCCTCGTCGTGACGAACCAGCAGGCGGTAGGCGCGGCGACGGCGGTGGAGGTGCAGTTCTCGCCCACGCGCAAGGTGCGCGGGCACGTCGTGGCCACCGACCCCGAGCGCGATCTCGCCGTCGTGCGCATCGAGCCATCGACCGCGGCCGCGCTGCCCGTCGTGCCGCTCGGCTGTGGGCAGCCGCCGCCGGCGTCGAAGGTGGGCGATGAGCTCATCGGCCTCGAAGCGCCGCTGCGCCAGCCGACAGGGGCGATCTCGGGCGAGGTGACGCGCGTGGCCACCCGCATCATCGAGTCGGATCTGCTGCCGGGGACGGGCGGCTCGGGCGGACCCGTGTTCTCGACGCGTGGCGACTTCGTGGGCATCCTGTCGGAAGGCGACGAGCGGATGCGGCGCAACGCCGCCGACGTCCGCGTCGTCCGCGCCGCCGAGGTGTGTGAGGTGGTGGCGCGCGCGCAGAAGGCGCTGGCCACGACAGCCGCGCCGCCAGCCACGCCGCTGCCGGTCGAGCCGGCGAAGGCGTATCCCACGGGCGCGATCGCCGACGCCGCGACCCTGCTGGTGCGGCACGCGCCCTTCGAGGCGACGTCCGCCGGCTTCGACATCGCGTTCCTGACGCCCGTGCACATCCACGGCGGCCGTGAGCAGCGCCTCGCCTCATCCGGCCGATCGATGCCGGCCGGCGCCGCGTGGCTCAAGGCGCGTCTCGCGACCGAGTTCGCCAACTGGGACGACTACGTGGCCGAAGTGCCGCCAGTGCTCTTCGTCCGCGTCACCCCGAAGATGGTCGAGAGCGTGTGGATGAAGATCGCGCGCGGCGCCGCCTTCACGCAGGGGGTGGCGCTGCCGGCCATCAAGCGCCTGTCGTCGGGGTTCTCGTCGATGACGGTGTGGTGCGGCGACCGCGAGGTCACGCCGATTCATCCGTTCGTGCTCGGCATCGAGGTGTCGGACACCGAAACAGCGAGCGAGGGCCTGTACGCGTTCGCGCCGGATGCCCTCACGCCGGCCTGCGGCACGGTGCGCCTCGACCTTCGATCGCAGAAGGAGCCGGCGAAAGCCGACGTCGTCACCGTGGACCCGAAGGTGATCGAGCAGATCTGGGCCGACTTCGCCGTCTACCGCGCGCCGTAGCCAACGCTCACACGACGGGCGTGCGCGGCGCGGCACCGGCCGGACCGGCGCGCAGGTACTGCGCCGGCCATGTGATCGCCTGGCCGAGCTCGCGGGCGGCCCGCATCGGGAAGTAGGGATCGCGCAGCAGCTCGCGCGCGAGGAACACGGCGTCGGCCTGTCCCGTGAACACCACGTGTTCCGCCTGCACGGGCGTGGTGATGAGGCCCACCGCCCCGGTGGCGATGCCCGCGGCCCGGCGGATCTCGTCGGCGAACGACGTCTGGTAGCCGGGGCCGAGCGGAATGCGCGCGCCCGACACGTTGCCGCCCGACGAGCAGTCCACCAGATCGACGCCGGCCGCTTTCAGCAGGTGCGCGAGGGCGATCGACTGCGGCAGATCCCAGCCGCCGTCGGTCCAGTCCGTGGCCGAGATGCGCACGAAGAGCGGCAGCCGCTCGGGCCAGACCGCCCGCACCGCGGCGACGACCTCGAGCAGCAGGCGCGTGCGGTTGGTGAACGAGCCGCCGTAGTCGTCGGTGCGCTGGTTGCTGAGCGGCGACAGGAACTCGTGCAGCAGATAGCCGTGCGCGGCGTGTATCTCGACCACACGCAGGCCGGCCTCGTGCGCCCGGTGCGCGGCCTGCGCGAAGGCGGTGATGGTGTCGCGGATGCCCTGCGCGGTGAGGGCCGTGGGCATCGGGTAGTGGCTGGCGAAGGCGAGCGCGCTCGGCGCCACCACGTTCGCCCAGCCGCCATCAGCCACCGGCACGGTGCCGTCGCCGCTCCACGGCCGGTAGGTGCTCGCTTTGCGCCCGGCGTGCGCCAGCTGCATGCCGGCCACGCTGCCCTGCGCGTGGAGGAAGCGCACGATGCGGGCGAGCGGCTCGATATGCGCGTCCGACCACAGACCGAGGTCTTCGGGACTGATGCGGCCTTCCGGAACCACCGCCGTGGCTTCGGTCATGACCATCCCGGCGCCGCCCACGGCGCGGCTGCCGAGATGCACGAAGTGCCAGTCGTTCACCAGGCCGTCGGTGGCCGAGTACTCGCACATCGGCGAGACGAAGACCCGGTTCGGGAAGGTGACCGAGCGCAGCGTCAGCGGATCGAAGAGATGGGGCATGGGGTCAGCGTGTGCCGCGGCTGATGCCGGCGGCATCAAGGGCCGCATGGAGCGCCGGCTCGCTGATGCGGTGACGGGCCACTTCGCGGCCGTCGATGACGAGCATCGGGATGTCGTGTTTGTAGCGTTCGAAGTCGTTGAGGTCGAGCGCGATGTTGCGTTCGGTCACCGCCTCGCCGCTGCCACGGAGCGTGACGCGCAGCAGGTCGAGCATGTCGTCGCAGAGGTGGCACCCGGGCTTCGTGTAGACGAGGATGCGCGGCGGCATCCGTCCACTATAGCGGCTTCGTTGCGCGCGGCGCTGCCGCCGCTATCGTGTATCGTGACGACGCCATGTCGCACGACGACGACCACGAACTCGTGATCGAACTCGACACCGCGCCCGAGGCGGAGGAGGCGCCGCCCATCCGCGTGGCGCCCGGTGACCTTGCGCCCGACACGTTGCGCGCCGTGGTCGAGTCGTTCGTGCTGCGCGAGGGCACCGACTACGGCCTGCAGGAAACGCCGCTCGAGACCAAGGTGGCGCAGGTGATGGCGCAGCTGCAGCGCGGCG
>JBIKUN010000152.1:0-10165 GCA_044347565.1 Vicinamibacterales bacterium
ATCGTGCCGTCGCCCGTGCGCACGCGCAGCGTGTGCCCGCCCTGGCCGAGCGTGGCCTTGAGCTGGCGGCCATCGTCGCGGCGTTCGCCTTCGCCGTCTGGCGCATCGGGCACGGTGAGCCCGGGATAATTCGAGCGGATCGATCCATTGGACGTGGCCGCATCCACAACGGCGCTGACCCCGTCGGGCAGGCGCACTTCCACGCTGCCGTCCTCCGTGTCGATGAACCAGTCGCTCTCGATCGCGCTGCCCGTCTCGGCGGCCACCCGCACCGAGCCGTCGCCGGTCTTGGCGCGAAGCGCCGTGAATGTGCCGGTCACGACGACGCTGCCGTCGAGCGTCTGTACGTCCACCTTGCCGGTCGTCTCGCGCAGGCGGATCGAGCCGTCGTCGGTGCTGGCGCGCACGTCGCCCGACACGCGCAGGCCCACAATCGAGCCGTCGCCGGAGCGCATCGTGACCGTCCCCGAGACGTCTTCCACCGTAATCGATCCGTCGCCGCTCCGGATGTCGAGCGTGACCGACTTCGGCAGCGCCACGCGCAGCTTCGCGCCGGGCGAGTAGATGACGCCGATCTGGATGCCGTCGTAGCTGCTCGCGGCCGGGCCGCGCACGCGCAGCGTGACCGCGTCGCCTTCCTGTGACTGCTCGACCACGATCTGCTGAAGGAGGCCGTCGTCCTGCGCCTGCTTCTCGACGATGACCTCGACCTCGGGGCGATCCCAGGAGTGCACCTCGATCGAGCCGTCGAAGGTGTCGAGCGTGACCTTCGGGGCGGCGCCCACCTTGAAGGTGTGGGTCTCGGAGGCGGTCGCGCCCTCGGTGTTGACGTTCACCGTGCAACCGGTGAGGGCCAGCGCCATCAGGGCCGCTCCCGTCACGCCGACGCCGTTCTGCCGTGGTGTCATGACCGCACCTCGGCCAGAGAGACGGCCGGGCCACCCTCGTTGTTCCATACGCACCGTCCGGCGACCCAGGTCTGCCGCACCCGGAAGCCGGCATCGAGCACCACGAGATCGGCCGGATGGCCAACTTCCAGGCGTCCCAGGTCGGGCCGGCCCACTGCGGCGGCTGGCGTCGTGGCCGTGAGGTGCGCCGCGTCCACGACCGACAGGCCGACGGCCGTCACGAGCAGGCGGAACGCGGCGTCCATGGTCGTGATGCTGCCAGCGATGGTGCCGTCGGCGAGTTCGGCGCAGTGGGCGCCCACATGGATGGTGGCATCACCGAGCCGGGCCGTGGCGCCGGGCGGGAGGCCGGCCGCCGCCGCGGCATCGGTGATGGCAGCGACGCCACCGCGGCCCTTGGCGCGGATGGCGAGCCGCAGCATCGCGGGATGCACGTGGTGGCCGTCGGCCACGAGCTCGCACGTCACACCGTCGGCCGCGAGCACGGCGCCGGCGAGCCCGGGCGCGCGATGCAGGAGCGGCGGCATGCGGTTGAAGAGATGCGTGGCGTGGCAGGCGCCGGCGGCAATCGCCGCCTGGGCCTCCTCGAACGTCGCGGCCGAGTGCCCGAGCGAGACACGATGCCCGCGTCCGGCGAGGCGCGCCACGAGATCGAGCGCACCGGGCAGTTCCGGCGCCAACGTGACGATCCGCACGGCGCCACTGTGGGCGTCGATCGTGGCCAGAATCGCCGCGCCCGTGAACGTGCCGTCGCGTTCGAGCGGCTCGCCTTGCCCCGGCGGCAGGCGCAGGCAGCGCGCCGGCTGCGCGCCCTTGTAGTCGGCGCTGATGAAGTTGCTCTCGAGATGGGCGCCGAGCACACGCGCACCGTCAGGCGGTCCGGCGGCCGCGGCCGCGCCGACCGCCGCGAGGAACGTCGCGAGGTCGCCGGGCGCGCAGGCGACCGACGTGGGCAGGAAGCCGGTGACGCCGTAGCGCGGCAGCGCGGAGGCCACTGCCGCCACGCCGCCCGAGGCGGCATCCGCCAGCACGTCGATGCCGTGCACGCCGTGGATATGCGTGTCGATGAAGCCCGGCACGATCCAGCCGCCGTCGCACGCGACGTCGTGCGGCGAGGCGCCGGTGTCCGCTGCGATCTCGGCGATTGTGCCGTCGTTGATGACGAGGGCGGCGTCCCGGACCAGCCCCTCGGGGCCGACGACGGTGGCGCCGCGCAGCCGCACCATCGGCCTAGGCGTCTTCGGCGTCGCGCGGCTTCGAGGCTTCGGCCTTGAGCGCGGCCACGAGCGCGTCGCGCTTCTCGACGAGACGCTTCAGCGGACGGCGGTTGTTGGCGTGGCCCACGGCGTATTCCGCGAAGAGCGGGAAGGCGATCGTCGAGTCGCAGTAGGTCACGCAGGTATCCGGCAACACGCCCGGGTTCACCTTGCCCCAGCTCACCGCTTCGGCCGGCGTCGCGCCCGACAGGCCGCCCCAGACCACCTGATCGGTCGTGATCTGGATGAAGTAGTCGTTGCCGCCCTTGGGGATGCCGTAGACCTCCCACAGCGTGGGCTGCCCCTGCAGGTAGAAGTTCTTCGGCGAGCCGCCGCCGAGGATGACGGCGCCGTTCTTCTGCCCGGCCAGAATGATGGCGCAGATCTCGTTGACGTCCTTGTTGGGATCGATCATGAGATGGCCGTCGTTCATCAGCTCGTGGAAGGCGATGTTCATGCCGATGGAGCTATCGCCCGGCGACGACGTGTAGATGGGCGCGCCGGCTTTCGCCGCCGCGGCGAGCACCGAGTACTGCTCGCAGCCCGGGTGCATCTTCATCAAGTCGTGGCCGAGCGCGTAGTGCAGTTCGGCCGTCGAGATCGGGCCGTCGATGCCCGAGCGCACCAGGAACTCGCGCACGTAGGTGTCGGTGTCGAGCAGCACTTGCGCCGGGAAGAGCACGTCGTAGATGCGGATGACGCCGTCGTCGTAGAGCTCGCGGTCGTCCACGAACGGGGAGCCGCGATGCAGCGTGAAGTTCAGCGCGTAGTGGAGGTCGTGATACAGGTTCGCGCCGGTGCTGATGACGAAGTCGACGAGGCCGCGCTCCATCAGCTCGATCATGGCGCCGCCGAGGCCCGCCGGGGTCAGCGCGCCGGCCACCGTCAGGGCAATGGTCGTGTCGTGGTCGGGCGACAGCATCTTGTCGCAGTAGATCCGGCACGACTCGCCCAGCCTGGCGGCGTTGAAGGCCTGGAACCCCTCGTCGATGAGGGTCCGCACCTCGGCGCTCCCGCGCGGGCGGTAGTAGCGGATCGGGCGGCCCGCCAGGTGATTGCGTGTCGTACGGGGTGAACCAGGAGCGCGATGGGGCACGAGCGTCGATCCTCCGGAAAGCCGAACGGAACGCTAGAGTATCACCGGGGCGTGGAACCACACGGAAGTGCACGGAACGGCGCGCTTTGCATTCCCGGGCTAACCCCGGGGCCGAAGTGTCCGATAGAAGGACAGTAGGAGCCCGGATACCCCACGTGGACGACATCACGTTTGCCGCCCGTCGAGCCACCAGCTCGACTTCCCGCCCGGAGGCCGACGCCGAGACGCGTTTCCGCGTTCTCGTGCAGTCACCGCTGCGTGCGGGCATCCTCCGGTTCCTGAGCGCCAGGCCCACCGAACAGTTCGACGCCGAAGGCATCATGCAGGCGTTCGGCCGCATGCGGCTCGACGTCGAGAACTGCCTGAAGGAGCTGGTCGACTCGGGTGTCGTGCGCCGCGTCTCGGGCGATCCGCTCACCTACACGGCCGCCCGCGTCGACCCATCGACGCCGATGGGCCAGCAGCTCGACAACTTCCTCGAGCGGCGCGCCGCCGTGGGCATCGAAGACACCTCGCCGTCGGTGCAGCGCTTCCGCGAGATGATCGGCCGCGACGAGAAGATGCTCGCCATCTTCGAGTGGATCCGCACGGCCGCCAAGTCCGATATCTCGGTGCTCATCCTCGGCCCGACCGGCGCCGGCAAGGAAGTGGTCGCCCGGATGATCCACGAGCTGTCGCGGCGCGGCCAGGAGAAGTTCCAGGCCGTCAACTGCGCAGCCCTGCCCGACACGCTCTTCGAATCGGAGATCTTCGGCTACGAAAAGGGCGCCTTCACCGGCCCCCTCGACCGCAAGCCGGGCCGGCTGGAGCTGGCGAGCGGCGGCACCTTCTTCCTCGACGAAGTGGGCGATCTCTCGCTCGTCGCGCAGGCCAAGATCCTGCGCGTGCTCGAGGAGCGGCGCTTCGAGCGCCTCGGCGGCAGCAAGTCCATCCACGTGGACTTCCGGCTCATCTCGGCCACCAACCGCCCGCTCGATCAGTTCGTGCGCGAGAGCCGCTTCCGCGAAGACCTCTTCTACCGCGTCAACGCCTTCTCGATCCGCCTGCCGTCGCTCAAGGAACGCGCGGTCGACATCCCGGTGCTGGCGCAGCGCTTCATCAACCGCTACTGCGCCGCCAACGGCCTGACCCTCGATGCCAAGCGCCTGTCGCCGGAGGCCGCCGACCGGCTGCTGTCGTATCACTGGCCGGGCAACATCCGCGAACTCGAAAGCACCATCTCGCGCGCCGCGCTCTCCGCCCCCGGTCACGTGATCCGCGGCGAGGACATTCAGTTCCTGCACTCGCCGCTTGCCGAGGGCACGACCGCGTCGGGCCGCCTGCCGACGCTGCGCGACGCCGAACGCACCCACATCGCGATGGTGCTCGAAGCGGTGCACTGGAACAAACTCGAGGCGGCCCGCGTGCTCGACATCAGCCGCGGCACGCTCTACCGGAAGATCGACGAGTACGGCCTCGAGCCCACGACCACCCGCCGCCGTCGCGAGGCCGTCGGAGTCTGACGACCGGCATGCGCTCCCTCCCCGTTCCCGCGCAGGTCTTCATCGCGGTGGTGATTGCGGCCGGCGCCGCGATCCTCGCGTGGACGTTGCCGCACGTCCGTGTCGACAACGTGCTGCTCTTCCTCGCCCTGCTGCTGATGTCGAACCTGACGTCGGCCTTCAAGGTGACGCTGCTCGCGGCCAGCGGCTCGACCCTGTCGGTCAGCTACATGGTGGACTTCGCGGCGCTGCTGCTGCTCGGCCCGGCGCCGACGACGCTCATCGCCGTGACGAGCGCGTGGAGCCAGTGCACGTTCCGCCTGAAGTCGCCGACGCCGTGGTACCGCACGCTGTTCAGCATGGCGTCGCTCGCGGTCACGGTGCGGGCGGCCGGCTTCGCCTACGCGCAGTTCGGCGGCGTGCCGGGGGTGCTCACGAACAGCTTCGGCGTGGCCGCAGCGCTCGTCGGCGCCGCCACGACCTACTTCCTCTTCAACACGATGCTGGTGTCGTGCGCGATTGCCCTCTCGACGCGCCAGCCGCTCGTGGCCGCCTGGAACCAGAACTTCCTGTGGAGCGCGCCGAGCTACTTCGTGGGCGCCGCGGTGGCCTTCCTGACCGGCGTCGCGGTGCTGAACCTCGGCATCCTGATCGGGTCGCTCTTCATCGTCGCCCCCGGGTATCTCATCTACCGCACCTACAAGGTCTACATCGGCCGCATCGAAGATGAGCGGCGGCACGTGCAGGAGATGTCGGACCTGCACCTGGCCACCATCGAGGCGCTGGCGCTGGCCATCGACGCCAAGGATCAGACCGCGCAGAGCCACCTCCGCCGCGTGCAGGTGTATGCCGCCGGCCTCGCCCGCGCGCTCGGCATGTCGGAGCAGGAGATTCAGGGCGTGAAGACGGCCGCGCTGCTGCACGACATCGGCAAGCTGGCCGTGCCCGAGCACATCCTCTCGAAGCCCGGGCCGCTCACGCAGGAAGAGTTCCAGAAGATCCGCATCCACCCGCAGGTGGGCGCCGAGATCATCAGCGCCGTGCCGTTCCCCTATCCCGTCGCGCCGCTCATCCTGAGCCACCACGAGCGCTGGGACGGCCGCGGGTATCCGCAGGGCCTGCGCGGCGACGACATCCCGCTCGGCGCGCGCATCCTGACGGTGGTCGACTACTTCGACGCGCTCACGTCCGACCGGCCGTACCACCGGGCGATGGACCACGACGCGGCGCTGCTGCTGCTCGAGCAGGAATCCGGCAAGGCGCTCGACCCGACGGTGGCGAAGCTGTTCTTCGACCACCTGCCGGCGCTGGCCGCCGAAGCCGACCGCCTCGAACAGGCGCCGGGTCGCCGCCTGACGCTCGAGCCGACCTCCGAACTCGGGCGGCCCGCCGTCGGCTTCGAGAACGAGGCCGGCCGCGCCAACAGCATCTTCGACGACATCGCCCTCGCCCACAAGGAAATCTACGCGCTCTACGAGATCGCGCAGTCGATGGGCACGAGCCTCGGCGTCGCCGATACGATGGCGCTCATCAGCTCGAAGCTGAGCAACCTCGTGCCCTTCGACGCCTGCGCCCTCTTCCTCTACGACGAAGAGCAGGACGTGCTGCGCTGCAGGTTCGCCACCGGCATCGAGGCCGAACTCATCGGCACGATGACGGTCAAGAGTGGCAACGGCCTGACCGGCTGGGTCATGCGCAACCGCCGCCCCCTCGTGAACGCGCGCCCGAGCGCGGACTTCGAGGCCACCGGCCTGAGCGGCACCACGACGACGCTGCAGTCGGCCATCGTCGCCCCGCTCATCTCGAGCGATCGGCTCATCGGCACGCTCGCCGTCTATCAGCAAGCCGGGGACGCCTACACCGACGACCACCGGCGCCTCATCGACCGTGTCTGCGAACAGGCGGCCGCCGTCATCAACAACGCCAGCGTCTACGAGCGCACCGAGAAGGACTCGCTCACCGACGCGCTCACCGGCCTGCACAACACGCGCTCGATGTTCAGCCACCTGAACCGCGAACTGGCGCGTGCGGAACGCCTGAAGTCGGAGGTGGCCCTGCTCGTGATGGACTGCGACGACTTCAAGGAGATCAACGACACGCACGGCCACCACGTCGGCGACCGCGCCCTGCGCGAGGTGGCGAGCGTGCTCAGGGCAGGGGTGCGGCCCTACGATCTCTGCGTGCGGTATGCGGGCGATGAGTTCATCGTGGTGCTCTCGGGCTGCGGCGCCGAGGAAGCCGAACGCAAGCGCCTCGAACTCAAGCGGGCGATGGAAGACGTGACCTTCGAAGCGCGGCCCGGCAAGAGAGTGCCGCTCTCGCTCAGCGTGGGCGCGGCCGTGTATCCGCACGACGGCGAGACCTACGAAGCGCTGCTCGCCACCGGCGACGCGCGCATGTATCGCGACAAGACGTCGCGCAAGGCGCACACGCGCGGCGGCGCCGGCCGCCTCGCCGACCGCCTGAGCAGCGGACTGCGGTTGCCGGTCGTGCCGCCCGGCGTGTCAGACACCGAGATCGCGCGCGCCCGCAGCGGCGTGCTCTGAGACCGCGCGTGCGCCTTGCCGTCCTGACCGACGTCGCCCTGGCGACGCCCCGCACCCGCCGCCTGCGCCTCGCGCTCACCGGCGGCCCGTTCGTCTTCCGCGCCGGCCAGGCCGTGTTCGCCGGGCTCTCCGGCGCCGACACCCGGGCGCCGTACTCCATCGCCTCGACACCCGCGCTCGCGCAGACCGGCGCCCTCGAACTGCTCGTCCCGGCTGACGGCACCTTCGGCCAGGCGGGTCTGGATCCGGCGACGGTCGTCGGCGCGACGCTCGCCATCGAGGGGCCGCTCGGCCGGTTCGGCGTGCCGGACGAGGCCGCAGACGCGCCGCTGCTGCTCGTCGCCGGCGGCACGGGCATCTCGCCGCTGCGCAGCGTGATCCTCGATCGGCTCGGCACGCCGGGACGTGCCCCCGCGACGCTCATCTACAGCGTGCGGACGCCCGATGAGTTTGCCTTCGCGGACGAGTTCCGCGGGCTCGCCGCCGATGGCCGGCTGACCCTGCACACGACCGTGACGCGCGACGACAGCCCGGCCCGGGCGCCGAGGCGGATGGGACGCGTGGACGCCGCGCTCCTGCGGGCGGCGCTGCCCGCCGCGGATGCGGTGTGCCTCGTCTGCGGCCCGTCAGGCTTCGTGCGGACGGTCACGGCGACGCTCGCCGAGCTGGGCGTGCCGCCCGGGCGGATCGTGATCGAGAGATAGGGAACCAGCCGCTCAGACGATGTGACGCGTCACATGCCGACGGCGTGGTAGCCGGCGTCGACCATCATGACTTCGCCGGTGATGCCGCTCGCGCCGGGGCCGAGCAGGAACACGGCGGCTTCGGCCACCTCCGACGCCTCGACCGTGCGGCGCAGCGGCGCGCGTTCGCGCACGACGCCGAGGATCGTCGAGAAGCCGCCGATGCCCGCCGCGGCGAGGGTCTTGATCGGACCGGCCGAGACGGCGTTGACGCGGATGTTCGCCGGGCCAAGATCGGCCGCCAGGTACCGCACCGACGCCTCGAGGGCGGCCTTCGCCACGCCCATGACGTTGTAGTTCGGGAAGACGCGCTCCGCGCCCAGGTAGCTGAGCGTGACGATCGAACCGCCACCACGCGCCTCGAACAGCGGTTTGGCGCCACGCGCCAGCGCGATGAGGGAATACGCGCTCACGTCGAGCGCGATGCGGAAGCCGTCGCGCGAGGTCTGCGTGAAGGGATTCGTGATCTCGTCGCGCGGCGCGAAGGCGGCGCCGTGCACGACGAAGTCGAGGCCGCCATGAGTGGCGGCGATGGCCGCGAACACGGCATCGATCTGGGCGTCGTCCTGCACGTCGCACGGCAGCAGCGTCGGCGCCGGCGTGAGCGACGCGGCCAGATCCTGGAGGTGCTCGGCGAAGCGGTCCTGATAGGTCAGCACGAGCGTCGCGCCCTCACGCGCCGCGGCCCGGGCAATCGCCCACGCGATCGACCGCTTGTTGGCCACGCCCACGATGAGTCCGACCTTGCCGTCCAGTGCTCCCGCCATGCCTGCTCCTTCGAAGGGCCGGCGCGACGTGCGCGGCCATCCCGTGATCTTGGTCCATTCGACGGCGCGCTGTCACCCGGCGCGCCGCCGGCGGCTCAGCCCTGCGCCGCGAGCCACGCCCGCGTCTCGGCCAGCGCCGCCTTGACCGCGTCGGGATTCGTCGACTGCGGCGTGCGCCGCGCCTTCACCGAGGCCAGCGCGCTCACCGCCTCGCGCACGTCGTCGCCGAAGAGCTCCGAATAGGCGCGCCATTCAGCCGGCGACAGGTCGTCGAAGTCGCGGCCGGCGGCGAGCAGCTCGCGCACCATCTTCCCGATGACTTCATGGGCGTGCCGGAACGGCAGCCCCTGGCGCACCAGATAGTCGGCGGCGTCGGTTGCCAGCAGCAGTCCGGAGGCCGCCTTGCCCGTGCGCTCCGGCTTGAGCGTGAGCTTCGAGATGACCGCCGTGCAGGCGTCGAGCGACACGGTCAGCGTCTGCTCCGAGTCGAAGACGCCTTCCTTGTCTTCCTGCAGATCCTTGTTGTATCCGGTCGGCAGGCCCTTCATCGCCACGAGCAACGCCACGTGGTGGCCGATGGCGCGCCCGGCCTTGCCGCGCACGAGCTCCATCGGATCGGGGTTCTTCTTCTGCGGCATCATGCTGCTGCCGGTGGCCGAGCTGTCGGCCAGGTCGAAGAAGCCGAATTCTTCCGCCGTGAAGTAGATGACGTCCTCGGCGAGCCGGCTCAGGTGCACCATCGCGAGCGAGGCGGCGTGGAGGAAGCTCACGGCGAAGTCGCGGTCGGAGGACGTGTCCATGCTGTTCGGCACGACGCGCGAGAAGCCGAGGGCGGCGGCGAGCGCCGCGGTGTCGATGGCGTAGCCGGTGCCGGCGACGGCGCCGGAGCCGAGCGGCAGCGCGTCGGCCTCGTCCATCGCCACGGCGAGCCGTCCGTGGTCGCGGCGCAGCGCGGCGGCGTGGCTCAGCAGGAAGTGACTGACGAGCACGGGCATGGCGCGGCGCATGTGGGTGTAGGCGGGCATGAGCGCCTCGCCCGAACGCTCGGCCTGATCGGCGAGCGCGGCGATGAGGGCCCGCAGGCGCGCCTGCAGCACCGGGATGCGGCGTCGCATGTAGAGGCGGAAGTCGAGCGACACCTGCTCATTGCGCGAGCGGCCGGTATGCAAGCGGCGGCCGTCGTCGCCGACGAGCGCCACGAGCTGACGCTCGACGAAGCTGTGGACGTCTTCGTCGTCGCCGGCCACCCACGACGGATCCTGACGGCCGCGCTCGAGCACCTGGCGCAGCCCGTCCTTGATGCGGGCGATCGCCGCGGCATCGAGCACGCCGGCCGTGCCGAGCGCGTCGGCCCACGCCAGGCTGCCG
>JBIKUN010000153.1:0-10115 GCA_044347565.1 Vicinamibacterales bacterium
AGGGCACGGCGAGCGTGCGCAGCTGCTCGGGCACGTCCACCTGCACCTGCAGGCGTTCCTCGAAGCGTTCGCGTTCGATGTCGAGATAGTGCTCCACGAGTTCGATCTCGCGGCCGAGCGTGGTCATCTCGCCATCCGACTTGAGCACGCTGCGCAGCAGCGACGTCAGGCGGAGCAGCGTCTTCAGCGCGCGTGGCGGCGCCGATTCGATGAGATACCCGATCGTCGTCAGCGCGTTGAACAGGAAGTGCGGATTGATCTGCGCGCGCAGCGCCCGCAGTTCCGCCTCGGCGGCCAGCCGCTCGATCTCTTCCTCGCGCAGGCGCTGATCGAAGCGCTCGAGGCTCAGGCGCACGGCATCGACACGCCGCGCCGACAGCAGCGCCGCCTGGTCGAGGAACGCGCGGTCGTCCGAGAGCAGGCGGCGGCCGCCCACGAGCGCACCGACGCGCAGGGCGAAACGCGGCGGTTCGGTCGTCGGCACGGGCACGTCGGTCGTGACGTGTTCCCCCGGCGCCGGCGCGGCGCCGTCGGCCACCCACCACACGCGTTCGGCGTTCATCGCCGTGGTCATCGCCTCGGACGTACGATCGAGCACCCCTTCCACGGTGTCGCAGCGCTGCAGCGTGGCGGCGAGCGCCGCCCGCAGCTCGACGAAGTTGCGGCGGCCGAGCAGCGTCGAGTCCACGAACGACGTCACCGCGCGCCGCAGCGCCGGATAGAGCACGGCCGTCAGCACCCAGCAGGCGAGCAGCAGCGCCACCGCGAACGGACCGGGCGGCACGGCGCTCACGACGGCGTAGAGGCTCATCGCGATGGCGACGACGGCGAGCAGCGTCAGCGCCTGTTTCAGGAAGAGGTCCGCCAGCGCGAAGCGGTACTCCTGGTAGAGGATGGCGAAGGCCAGCGGCAGCACCGCGTGATGGCCGACGAGTTCCGCCATCCAGCCGCCGGCGTCGTCATGGAAGTGGCCGAGGTGGTTGGCCGACACCGCGAAGAGGGCCAGCGCCAGCATCCACAGGGCGCGCTTGCCGTTGGTCTGGCTGCGCGTCAGCACCCCGAGCGGCACGACCAGGGCGCCGAAGGCCACGGTGAGAATGGTGAAGGCAAGCGCCGACGGCTGCTGATCGCCCGAGGCCAGCGTGCGGAGCTGCAGCACGGTGGCCGCGGCGCTGCAGCCGTAAGCGACCGCGATGAGGTAGCGGCCGCCGCGCACGTCGCGCGCGACCGAATGCACGACCACGGCCGCGAGGGTCGCGAGGGCGGTGAAGGACAGACCGCTCAGCCACGACTCGGGGCCGGTGCTGCCGGTACGGCTGAGCACGTAGTCGCCGAGTTCGCCGAGATTCCAGACCAGGCCGAGGAGCGCCGTGAGGAAGGGCAGCCGGTCGCTGCGGTCGGCCGAGGCGCGGCCGCGGTGGACGAGCCCGAGCAGCATCGCGCAGAGCGCGGCGCCGGTGATGAACCCGACCAGATTCAGCAGTTCCGCCGGGTTGTAGGGGCCCACGAGCGAATTGTAGACCTCGCGCGGGGGCGCCTTCGCTGAACCGCCTCACGAATGGGTGTCATTCGCCCGTGACTGCACGAAATCCGCCGGTGAGTGGTGCGACATCCCGGCCGTCGCCGGGGTGGCGCAACGGTGCCATAATCCGCCCGTTCCCGGCGGCGGGCCGCCACGAGGCGGCGCCGTCAGGGGGCAGCTCCAGGAGGATGGAATGACGCGCAACGCAATGCTCTGGTTCGTGGCCACCGGGTGTGCCGTGGCCATCGCGGCGGCGGTGCCGCAGGCCGGTCCGCGTGCCGCGCAGGCGCCCGCGGGCAAGCCGGCGCCGGCCCCGGCGAAGGTCGACCCCAGGGTGGCGACACTCAAGCAGCAAGTGCTGGCTGACGTGGCCTCGCCGGCGATGTATGACTTCGGCCAGGTAATGACCGACATGGTCTTCAGCTACGGCGAGCTCGGCTTCCAGGAAGTCGAGACCACGAAGTACCTGACCGGCGTGCTGAAGGAGAACGGCTTCAGCATCGAGACCGGCGTCGCCGGCATTCCCACGGCGTGGGTGGCCAAGTGGGGCAGCGGCAAGCCCGTCATCGCTCTCGGCTCCGACGTCGACTGCATCCCGCAGGCGTCGCAGAAGCCCGGCGTCACCTTCCGCGATCAGATCGTGGAGGGCGCGCCCGGCCACGGCGAAGGCCACAACTCCGGCACGCCGCTCAATATCGTGGCGGCCATCGCGGTGAAGCGCATCATGGAGCGCGAGAAGCTGCCCGGCACGATCATGATCTGGCCCGGCATCGCCGAAGAGCAGCTCGGCACGAAGGCGTACTACGTGCGCGCCGGCATGTTCAAGGACGTGGACCTCGTGATGTACAACCACGTCGGCTCGAACCTGTCGACGAGCTGGGGCGATGGCGGCGGCAACGGCATGATCTCGCTCGAGTACCTGTTCGAGGGCGAGACCGCGCACAGCGCCGGCGCGCCGTGGCGCGGCCGGAGCGCGCTCGACGCGGTGGAGCTCATGAACGTGGGCTGGAACTACCGCCGCGAACACCTGCGCCTGCAGCAGCGCTCGCACTACGTCATCAACAATGGCGGCGACCAGCCGAACGTCGTGCCGCGCAACGCCGGCGTCTGGTACTACCTGCGCGAGACCAACTACGAGAACATCAGGAACCTGTGGGACGTGGCTGACAAGATGGCCCAGGGCGCCGCGCTCATGACCAACACGACGTTCACCTCACGCGTGCTGGGCTCGGCCTGGCCGTCGCACATGAACCGCACGATGGCCGAGACGCTGCACGCCAACATCCAGCAGGTGGGACTGCCCACGTGGAGCGAGGCCGATCTCACGCTGGCGAAGGCGACGCAGAAGGAACTGAACGTGCCCGTCGTCGGCCTCGCCACGCAGATTCCCGCGCTGCGCGGCCGCGAGTCGATGCCCGACGAGGACAAGCGCGGCGGCGGCTCCGACGACATCGGTGACATCTCGTGGACGGTGCCCACCGTGTCGCTGTCGTTCCCCGCGAACTTCCAGGCCGGCCCCGGCCACAACTGGGCCAACGCCATTCCGATGGCCACGCCGATCGCCCACAAGGGCGTGAACGCCGGTGCCAAGGCGCAGGCGATGACGCTGCTCGAGTTCATGCTGCGGCCCGAGCTCGTGCAGGGCGCGAAGGACTACTTCGTGAACGTGCAGACGAAGAACCACAAGTACACGCCGCTCATCCGCCCGCAGGATCAGCCCGCGATTCACCTGAACAAGGGGATCATGGACCGCTACCGCGCCGAGATGAAGAAGTACTACTTCGACAACACGAAGTACAAGACCTATCTCGATCAGATGAAGGCGCAGTTCGGCTACTCGTATCCCACCGTGCGCCCGGGCACGGCGACGCAGCAGTAGCCCGCGCGCCGCGGCCGCACGCCGGGCCGCGAGGCCGTACAATCGAGCCCACATGGCACGGTCATCGCCCGCGTTCGGTCCTCCGTCGCTCACGTCCCGCTTCGGTGCCTTCGTGGCCGAGCAGCACCCGGCGGTGCTGCGTCTGGCACTCGAGGTGTTCGAGGCGACGGGCGGCGGCAAGCTGAAGCCGCGCGATAAGGCCGGGCTCGAGGCGCTGCGGCTGGTGTTCAGGCGGGAGCTCGCGAGCCGTCTCTATCGCGAACTCTCGGGCGGCGAGGCGATCGACGAGACCACACCGGGGGTCTCGGGCGTCCGCCGGCTCGAACAGGCGCGCGCGCAGATTGCCGAGGCCTGCGACGGCTGGCTGCAGCGCGAGGCGCTGAGCGCGTCGCTCACGAACGATGAGCGTAAGGCGATCCTGCGCGGCATGTGTCTGACCCGCGCGGTCGACAACCGGCTCAAGCAGCTCTATCTGGGCGGCGAGGTCCGCTGGGGGATGAAGACGTTCCCGGGCAAGGGCTTCCGATCGCTCGGCCAGGAAGCCATCTACGCCGGGGCGCTGCGCCTGAAGCGCGGCAAGAAATTTCGCGGTGCCGATGGCGCATGGACGGGAGATGTCGCCGCGCCGATGATCCGCGACCTCGGCTTCACGCTGGCGATGCACGGCGACGACGATGCCGTGGCGATGATCCTCCGCGCGCAGCTCGGTAAGGGCGGGCCGCCGCTGCACGGCAAGGACCTGCACACCGGCGACTTCTCGTGGGGCGTGCTGCCGGCGGCCGCGCCGCTCGGCATCGGCACGATGACGATGACCGGCATGGCGATGGCGTTCGCGCGCCAGGGCCGCCGTCGCGTCGCCGTGTCCTTCATCGGCGACGGCGGCAGTTCGCTCGGCGAGTGGCACGAGGCCATCAACACCTGCGCGGTGGCGAAGCTGCCGGCGATCTTCTGCGTGCAGAACAACCAGACGGCGCTGTCCACACCCGTCGCGGGGAATACCGCCGCGCGTGTCTTCGCCGACAAGGCCCTCGGCTACGGCATTCCTGGCGTGACCATCGACGGCACCGACGCGGACGCGGTGGCAGGCGCCTTCGCCTGGGCCGCTGAGCGCGCGCGCGGCGGCGCCGGGCCGGCGCTCATCGAACTCGTGGCGATGCGGATGTGCGGGCACGCCCATCACGACGACATGCTCTATCTGGGCAAGGAAATGCCGCCATCCTGGGACTATCCGGACCCGCAGCCCGGCGGTTACGTCGATCCCGGGCTGTACGACTTCTGGGCCGCCCGCGACCCGATCGCGCGCTACGCGGCGCGGCTCGAAGCCGAGCGGGTCATCAACGGCGGCGAGCTGTCGCGTCTGCAGGCATGGGCGGATACGCTCGTCGAGGCGCAGGCGAAGCGCGTGGTCGACGAGGCGTGGCCCGACCCGCAGTCGGCCGGCGCAGGCGTGTTCGCGAACGAAGCGCCGCGCACGCGGATCGAGGTGCTCGACCCGGCGCGCCGCACGGCCGACCTCAACCCGCCGCCGCTGCCGGCGCTCGAGCCGGGCCGGCCGGTGGACGCGACAGGCCGCACGTTCCTCGACGGCATCATGCTTGGCATCGGCGACGCGCTGCGCGCCGATCCGCGCGCGTTCGTCTACGGCCAGGACGTGGCCGGCCCCTACGGCAATGCGTTCCTGCTGCTCAAGCCGCTCGTCGAGGAGTTCGGCGATCGCCTCGTCAACTCGACGCTCGCCGAAGGCGCGGTGCTCGGCGTGTGTGTGGGCGCGGCGCTCGCCGGCGCGCGGCCGATCGGCGAGATGCAGTTCAACGACTTCGTGGCCACCGGCTTCAATCAGCTCGTGAACAATGCCGCGAAGATCCGCTACCGCTGGGGGGGCGGCGTGCCGATGGTCGTGCGTATGCCGTGGGGCGGCCTGCGGTCGGGCGGTCCGTACCACAGCCAGAACACCGAGGCGTGGTTCTATCGCACGCCAGGCCTCAAGATCGTCGTGCCGTCCACGCCCGAAGACGCACGCAGCCTGCTCGCGGCCGCGATGGCCGATCCGGATCCCGTGCTCTTCTACGAACACATCGCGCTCTACCGCGATCCGCGCATCCGGCAGGTGCTGGACGACGCCGCGCCGGCGCCGACGCCCCTCGGCGTTGCGGCGCTGCGCCGCGCCGGGTCGGACCTGGCGATCATCTCCTACGGCGCCTCCGTGCACGGGTGCCTGCGCGTGGCCGAGACACTGGCGAAGGACGGCATCGAGGCCGCGGTGCTCGACCTGCGGACGCTCGTGCCGCTCGACCGCGCCTCGGTGCTGGCCGTGGCGAAACACTGCGGCCGCGTGCTCATCGTGCACGAAGACAGCCGCACCGGTGGCATCGGCGAGAGCCTCGCGGCCATCATCCAGGAAGAGGCGTTCGAGTGGCTCGACGCGCCCGTGCGCGTGCTCGGCGCGCTCGACACGCCGGTGCCCTACGCGCCGCCGCTCGAGGAGCAGTACCTCGTGAGCGAGGCCGAGGTCCTGCAGGCGGCCCGGCTGCTCGCCGCCTACTGACGCGTCATCCGGAGAGCAGGTCGGGTCTACTGCTCGGCGCGCTTGCCCGTGAAGGGCGCCACACCCATGCCGTAGTCCATCTCGCCCTTCATCTCGGCGCCGGTGATGGCGGCCTTGGTCGTGATGGTCATCGGGCCCTGCGGGCCGGCCATGTCGAACGAGAAGGTCACCGTACCGTCCTTGACGGTGCCGGTGAACTTCGACTCGCCCATGTCACTGCCGATCGTGCCGGTGACGGTCTCGCCGTCCACGGCCAGCACGAGATCGGCCTTCGTGGCGCCCTGCGGGCTGTCGACGTCGAGCGTCCAGCGGCCGGCGACGCCGTTCTGCGCGAGTGCGAGCGATGAGGTCAGGGCCACGGCGCACGCGGCCGTGGCGAGGCGGACAAGGAAAGAGTGAGCCATGAGGCCGGAGGGTAACACAGGCCTGTGTCGGCCGTTCACGGGTTCACGCGCACCTGCACGTCGCCGTCCACGACACGCACGTCGTGGCGGGTGACGCCGTGCTTCGGGTCCTGTGCCTGCCGTCCGGTGCGGATGTCGTAGCTCCAGCCGTGCCAGGGGCAGGTGACGTCGCCGTGGGCGTCGATGTCGCCCTCGCAGAGCGGCCCGGCCTGGTGCAGGCAGAGGTTGTCGATGGCGTGGAAGCCGTCGTCGAGGCGGAAGAGCGCCACGTGGCGCCCTTCGACCTTCACGAAGTGGCCGCCCGGGCCGAAGGCCTCGGCGCGGCCCACGCGCACGAATTCGCCGGAGAGGGGGGCGAGTGGCACGCGGTTACTTCCGCGCCGACGGCGTGAGCGTGGTTTCTTTCCGCTCCGTGCCGCGCATGTAGACCAGCTTCACCGCGACGTTCACCTTGAGCGCCTCGAGCGCGTAGGTGTAGTCGTAGATGTTGGCGATGGTCTGCTCGCCGATCTGCACGATGACGTCGCCCTTCTGCAGGCCGGCCTGTTCCGCCGGCCCGCCGCCGATGACGCCGCCAAGCAGCAGCCCCTTCACGTCGGTCGCGTAGTCGGGAATCGTGCCCGTGAAGATGCGCACGCCGGCGCGTCCGCCGCCCGAATCCTGCAGCTGCTGCACCTTGGCGAAGGCGAGCGCCTCCGGCTGGTCGCCGACGCGGCTCGCGAGCGCCGCGGCGAAATCCACCACGCGGTCGAGATCCTCGTAGTTGATCTTGTCGGCCGTGTCGGAGGGCTTGTGGTAGTCGATGTGTGTGCCGGTGAAGAAGGCGAGGCTCGGCACGCTCACCTGGTTGAAGCTCGCGACGTCCGTCGGCTGATACGGATCGTCCTGCAGCACGAGGTCGAAGCCGGCGGCGACGTTGGCGCGTTCGATGAGTGGACGCCAGCCCGGGCTCGAGCCCACCGCCTGCACGGTGAGCTTGTTGTCCTGCATGCGGCCCACCATGTCGAAGTTGAAGTAGGCGGCGAGCTGGTCGTTCGGCACCGGCGGCGTCGTGACGAAGGCGTTCGAGCCGATGAGGCCGATTTCCTCCGCGGACCAGAAGCCGAGCATGACGTGGCGGCTGCGCATCCGCTTCTTCGCCAGCTCGCGGCCGGCGGCGAGGACGGCGGCCGTACCCGACGCGTTGTCGTCGGCGCCGTAGTGGATCTTGCCGGCATCATCTTTCGTTGCGAGCGAGTTGCCGTGGCTGCCGCGTCCGAGGTGATCGTAGTGCGCGCCGAGCGCCACCCACGGCTTCGGCAGCGCGATCCGCGCGGTGGCCGGCAGATAGCCGACCACGTTGAAGCCTTCCTGCTTCTCGCGAATCACGGCGGTCTTCACGGTGGCCGTCACGCCTGGCAGCGCGAAGCCGGCCGTGTGCGGATTGCCGGAATCGAACGACTTCTGAATCTCCTCGAGCGTCTTGTCCTTCACGCCGGCGAAGAGCGTCTTCGCGGCGGCGTCCGACACGCTCGCGGCGACGATGCCCGATCCGGCAAGCGCCGTGTCGAAGCTCATCGGAATCGTCTGGCCCGCGTTCGGCGACCGTGGGCCGGTCACGACGAGCAGCGCCTTGGCGCCGCGCTGCCGGGCCTGCATCGCCTTGTAGCGCAGGTCGGCGTAACGCGAGAGGATCTGGCGCGTCTTCTGATCCGCATCCTCCGGGAAATAGCGGAACACCACGACGACCTTGTCCTTCACGTCGAGCGTGGCGTAGCTGTCGTAGCCGAAGTTCTGCGAGTCGGGCACGACCAGGCCGTAGCCGGCGAACACCACGTCACCACTGGCTTCTGCGTTGTCGGAGAAGGACAGCGCCTGCACCTCGGCCGTCGTCCGGAAGGCCGTGGACCCGACGGTCAGCGTCGTGCCGCCGTCCTTCACCCCGGCCGTGAAGCTGAAGGGCAGGCGGAAGTCCTTCTGCCCGGGCAATGGCTGCGCGCCCATCTTCTTCAGCTCGGCCACCAGATGATCGGCGGCGAGCTTGGCGCCTTCGGAGCCGGCCTGACGTCCCGCCAGGCGATCAGAGGCGAGCACCGTGACGTCGGCGCGCGTCTTCGAGGCGGCCGGCGCCGCGGATTGTGCGCCGGCGAGCGCCGGCGCGAGCAGCGTGAGGGCGAGCGTGGTGCGCAGCAGCTGGCGGGTCATGGCGTCCTCAGTTCTTGCGGAGCGGCGCGGCTTTGATGGCCTTGAGCGCCGCCTCGTGATTCCACTGCGCCAGGAAGATCTGGCCGGCGCCGCCACCCGAACGGGCCGACGTGAACGCGATCTGCTTGCCGTCGGGCGACGGCACGGGCAGGCCATCGAAGCCGTCGGAGTAGGTCACGCGCACCGGTTCCTTCGTGCCGGCCGCGTCCACCATGAACACTTCGAAGTTCTCGAAGCCGAGTTTGTTCGAGGCGAACAGGATGTACTCACCCGAGGCGTGCATGTAGGGCGCCCAGCTCATCGCCTTGAAGTTGGTGATCTGCTTCTTGTCGGTGCCGTCGAGGTTCATCGTCCACACGTCGGCAATGAGGCCCTGCTCGTCGAAGCGCCGCCACAGGATCTTCTTGCCGTCGGGTGTGAAGAACGGGCCGCCGTCGTAGCCGGGTGTCTCGGTCAGGCGGCGCTGGCCGCTGCCATCGGCCTTCATGATGTAGATCTCGGCGAACCACGCCGGGTCGGTCGTGAGCTGCTTCTGCTCGGCGGCGTTCAGCGTGTGATCGTAGGCCGTGCGTGTGGAGCTGAAGACGATCCACTGGCCGTCGGGCGAATACCCGCCTTCGGCGTCGTAGCCGCGCACGTTCGTGAGCCGCTTCAGCGACTTCGACTTCTCCTGATACGCGTAGATCTCCATCTCGGGGTCGTAGTCCCACGCGTAGCGCCGTTCCTTGCCCGAGGCGCGGAACGCGATCTCGTCGTCCTGCTGCTTTTTCGAGGTGGGGTCGTGGTGCGTCGAGGCGAACATGATCTCGTCGCTGCCCGGACGGAAGAATCCGCAGGTGGTCTTGCCCATGCCGGGCGAGATGCGCGTCGTGTCGCCGGTCGTCAGATCCATCACGTATTGCTGATAGAACGGATTCCCCGGTTCGCGTTCGCTCTGCAGCACGAGGCGCGTGCCCTCGGGCGACCAGTAGCCTTCGCCGGCACGTTTGCCGTCCACGGTGAGACGGCGGACGCGCGACAGGAACTCACGTTCCTGATTCGGCGCTTCCTGCGCCAGCACGGTTCCCCCGGCGACGAGCGCGGCGAGCAGCAGAGCGGATGTACGCATGACGGCCATTCTACCGAGGCGGTGGCCGCCTGTCGCAGGCCTACTGCGGCCGCGGCGCCGCCAGCAGCCGGCGGATCGTGGTGTTCATCGGATCGTCGCGGAAGGTCTCGAACTCGAGCGTGTAGCCCTCGGGATCGAGCGCCACGAAGCCGCGGATGGGCAGGTTCGCCGAGTCCTTCGAGTCGCCCCGCACCTTCACGCCCTGGCTGACGAGCCAGCGATGCCAGTCGTCCACCCGGTCGGTCACGAAGGCGAGCGCCACCGGCTTCGTGTCCGACGCGCGGTGCATGCCGCGCGTCTCGTCCACGAGCCCGACGAACGAGGTCGGCGACACCTGGTAGACCTTGGCCCAGCCCTGATCCACCGTGAGCGTGAGCCCCATCACACGCTCGTAGAAGCGCATGGCGGCGGGAAGATCCCGGTAGTAGAGCCAGGTGATGCCCGCCTGGAACCGTCCGGGCGGCGCGGTGGGC